>CAYWTI010000088.1:0-36180 GCA_964461175.1 uncultured Actinomycetes bacterium
ACGGTGCGGCAGCTCGAGCGGAGCGCCCTGGAAAAGCTGCGGCGCACCGGCCGCGCGGCGGCGCTGCGGAGCTACGCCTCAGCGTAGACCTCGGTCAACCCTGGGCCGTTTGTATCCAAACGCGCCGCTGGCGTGCCCCCAATCGGGTCATTTGTATCCAATAGCGCCGCCTTCCTCGGGCGCATAGAATCGGGCACACGCCGGCTCTTTGCTTCAGGGAGGAGATACCATGCCGCGGGCCAAGCAGCTCACCATCACCGCTCCCGACCGGCCGGGCTTGCTCGGCGAGATCGCCGGGGCGCTCGGAGAGAAGAAGATCAACATCAACGGCATGACCGCCGCCGCGATGCAGGGCGGCGGCATGGTGTGGATGGTCGTCGACAAGACCGCCGCCGCCAAGAAAGCCCTCGCCGCGCGCGGATGGAAGGCTGACGAGGATGAGGTCCTCGCCGTGACGCTTTCCGACACGCCTGGCGCGCTCGGTCGCTTCGCCACCAAGCTCGGCAAGGCCGGCATCAACATCACGTTCGCGTACGTTGGCTCGGCCGGAAGCGCGCGCAAGCTGACGGGCTACTTCGGCGTGTCGGACCTCAAGGCCGCGCTGAAGGTCAGGCCCTAGCGGCGTAGCCGCCAAGGCCGCGCTCTAGGCGGCCGAAGGCCCGCCGCGCCTGAGTGCGAAATGCGGCAGCGAGCGCCGGCCCACGCTCGCCTGCCGCCGCGCGGCGGCGCGTGAACCGGACCAGCGCGCGGTGCGCGGCCATCATGGCGGCCGCGGCGACCGTCGCGTCGACGTCGCCAGGTAGCAGCTCGGCCAACCGCTCGGTGTAGATGTCCACGATCTGCCGCTCCCGCGCCTGCAGCGAGGGGCTCGCCGCGATGATGCGGCCGGCACGCACGATGGCCTCCGCGCGCTCCGGCAAGTCGAGGGTCGCCGCGCCATCGATGACGCGATGGCGGAAGGCGTCCAGGGCGGTCTGGCCTCGCCGCCGGCTGCGCACGGCCTCGAGCAGCTGCTGCTCGAAGTCCTCCATGCCTCCGTAGAAGAGGTCTTCCTTGGTCGCGAAGTGGTTGAACACCGTCATCTCGGACACGTCCGCTGCGCGCGCGATCGCCGCGACGGTGACCTTCTCGAAGCCGTGCCTGGCGAACAGGCGCTGGGACGCGTCGAAGATCTCCTGGCGGGTTTGCTGTTTTTTGCGTTCCCTCAATCCGGCGGTTGCCATGTTCGCTATAGTGACATAATAGTTAGAGTCACTAAAGGCAACAAGGCTGGAGGCGCGCGGATGAATCTCTACTCGATCGCTCTGTTCGTACACGTCGTCGGTGCGGTGCTGGTCTTCGTGCTCCTCACGGTCGAGGGAGTCGGCCTGAGGTCGGGCAGCAGCGCCGCGCAGCTCGGCCGCACGCTCGGCCCCGTGTCAGCGCTCGCGATCCTGGTGCCGGGCTTCTACATGGCGGCCCAGACGGGCTGGTACGCCTGGACCGCCGCGGGCCTGGGCGCGTACGCGGTCATCGCAGGCTTCGGCGCCTACACGGGGATCGGCGTCATGCGAGGCAAGGTCTCGCGCCAGACGGCGACGCTCTCCTTGCTGGTGCGCGTGGGTCTCTCCCTTGGCGTCCTGTTCGACATGACGGTCAAGCCGGAGCTGTTCGTCGCGCTTGCCGCGCTGGTCGCCGGCGCCGCGCTCGCGGCCGCCACCACGATTCCCCTTCGGAGGGTCTTGACAGCCGGCTGACCGGCGCGGTATTCTTCCAGTTGGCTAATTAGCCAACTAGCAAAATGAGCACCGCATCCGATCAGCTGAGCGTCACGTTCGCAGCCCTCGCCGATCCCACCCGGCGAGCGATCCTGGCCCGTCTCAGCCATGGGGAGGCCTCGGTCACGGAGCTGGCCAAGCCGTTCGACCTGAGCCTTCCCGGCATCAGCAAACACCTGAAGGTGCTGCAGCGCGCCGGCCTGATCACGCAGAGCCGCAACGCGCAGTGGAGGCCTTGCCGCCTCGAGGCCGCGCGCCTCAAAGAGGCTTCGGAGTGGGTGGGCGAGTACCGGCGCTTCTGGGACGAAAGCTTCCAGCGCCTGGACGACGTACTGCAGGAGATCATTCAGAAGGAGAAGCAAGATGAGCGCAAAGGAGACAACGACCATGCCCCGGACTGAGTACAGCATCGAACCCGGCCGGCAGGACATCATCTCGACCGTCGTGCTCGACGCGCCACGGGAGCTGGTGTTCCGCGCCTACACCGACCCCGACCTGTTCAGCCGTTGGTGGGGGCCGCGCCAGTACACGAACAAGATCCTGAAGTTCGACTCGCGCCCGGGCGGCGAGTGGCACGTCGTCCAGGTCGGGGCGGACGGCGGCGAGCACGGCTTCCGCGGCGTCACGCACGACCTCGTCGCGCCCGAGCGGATCTGCCAGACGTTCGAATACCTCGGCGTGCCGGGCCACGTGGCTCTGCAGACGGCGACGTTCGAGGACCTCGGCGGCAAGACGAAGGTCGTCGCCCAGATCGTGTTCCAGTCCGTGATGGACCGCGACGGTATGGTCGCGTCGGGCATGAAGAGCGGCGCGGACGAGTCGATGGAGCGCCTGGGCGAGCTCCTCGAGTCGCTCAAGAAGGGCAAGTGACGAACGAGGTCGACCGGTACATCGCGGCTGCGCCGAAAGCGGCGCAGCCGCACCTCCGCGCCCTGCGCGCGATCATCCGCGAGGAGGCGCCGAGGGCGGAGGAGGTGCTCAGCTACCGCATGCCGTCGTACACGTACCTCGGCAAGCTCATGTACTTCGCCGCCTTCAAGAGCCACATCGGCCTCTACCCGGTGGGCAACGCGGACAAGCATCTCGGCATGGGCGCCTACATGACGGGCAAGGGCACGTACCAGTTCCCGCTCGACCAGCCGCTGCCCGAGGGCGAGATCCGCCGCCTGGTCAGGACCCGCGTGAAGGAGAACGAGGCGAAGGCGGCCGCCACGGCGGGACGCGCTCGCCCTTCCGCGACCAGGCGATCGCCGTCTCGAGCCGGCGCCGGCGCGTCTCGTCGCGCTTCGCGGTCATGATCCAGTGCACGACGATCCGGCGGTAGGAGGGAGGTTGCGCATTGAAGAACTTCCACGCCGCCCTGTCGCTCCGAAACGCCCGCTCCGCGGCGGCGTCCAGCACTGACGCGTTCTCGTACGAATAGATCCGCGACCGTCCCTCGTCGCGGCGAGCGAATGCGGCCCTGCCGGCGGGATGGACGAGGCCCATCGCCTCGAGCTCGCCAAACCGCTTGATGTTGATCGCGCTCCACACGCTGCGCGCCCGGCGCGGCGTGATCCGCTGCGCCCACACGTGCTCGCCATATGGATAGCGCACGCTGTCGATCCAGCCGAAGCACAGCTCCTGGTCGACTACCTCTTGCCACGTGATCGACTGCCGGCCGGAGCGTTTGCTGTGATAGCCGAGCCAGAGCTCGTCCGCGGTCTCGTGGTTGGCCTCGAACCATGCGCGCAGCTCGCGCGGGGTCGCGAAGAAGCGCACGTTTCGCGGCGCGGGCATGCCGCCACAATCTACCCGTGACCCAGGCTGAGGAGCGCCGGCGCTACTACAACGAGATCGCCGGCGGAAGCAGAGACAGGCTGGCCGCGATCTCGGACGGCATCTTCGCTGTCAGCATGACGCTCCTCGTCCTGGGTCTCGCGGTCCCGCACGCCGCGGATTTCGTGACCGAGCGCGACGCGCTGTCCGCGCTGGCCAACCTGCTGCCGAACATCGTCACGTATTTCATGAGCTTCCTCACGCTGGGGATTTTCTGGGTCGGCCAGCAGACGCAGCTCAGCCAGGTCGAGCGCACCGACCGCGACTACACGTGGGTGATGCTCGCGTTCCTCTTGTTCGTGACCCTGGTGCCGTTCTCCACCGCGTTCCTCGCGGCGTTCTACCACTCGAGGGTCGCGCTGCTCGAGTACTGGGTCAACGTCGCCATCCTCGGCCTGTGCCTGCTGGGTGGAGCGGAGTACGCCGCCCGCCGCGGTCTGTTTCGGGACGCGGCGGCCGTGCTTCCGGCGATCCGGCGGCGCATCTACACCGCGCAGGCGATGTACCTCGTCGCCGCGCTCCTGTGCGTCATCGACACCCGGATCAGCATCGGCGTGATCGTGCTCATCCAGCTCAACTACGCGATCGCCCCGCCGCTTCGCTTCCTCCGCCGTCTCTAGAGAGAAGAACCCCGGGCGCCGATCAATAGAATGGCGCGCTGATGAGTGACGACCAACCCTCCCGGGGAGCCATGTCCGGCGAGGTGGCGGTCGTCGTCGGAGGCGCGAGCGGGATCGGGCGCACCGCGGCCAAGGCGCTCGCCCGCCAGGGCGCGCGCGTCGTCATCGCCGATATCGACAGCGCACGCATGGAAAGGACGGTGGAGGAGATCCTGCGCCTGGGCAGCGCCGACGCGGCTCTCGCCCTGACGACCGACGTCCGCAACGACGGCTCGGTGGCCTCGATGGCCGCCGACGCCATCAGGGCGATGGGACGCGTCGACATCCTCCTCAACATGGCCGGCGTGTTCCTGCAGGGGCCGCTCGCGAAGATGAAGACCGCCGACTGGCGGTGGGTCTTCGACACGAACCTGCTCGGCACCGTGCGCACCTCGATGGCCTTCGTCCCGCACATGGTCGAGCGCGGTTCCGGCCACATCGTCAACGCGACCAGCACCGGCGGCGCCCCGACCACCATCGCCTACGACAGCTGCACCGCGGCGGTCGTCGCGTTCACCAACGGCCTCGCGGCCGAGCTCGCCGGCAAGGGCGTCAGCGTGTCGCAGTTCCGCACCGGCCCGGGCGGCCCGCGCATCGGCCAGAACACACGCTCGCGCGGGATGGGCCGCATCCTGCATCCGGCCAACGACCTCGAGGAGCCGGCTACGGCTGACGGCGAGGCGCTGGACGAGCTGCTCGAAGTGCTGCGCCGGTGAACGTACCCACCGACCTCCTGTCGAGCATCGGCATCTGCACCGGCGCGGCGGCGCTGATCGCCGCCGTGACGTGGCGGTTCAAGCAGCCGCTGATCATCGCCTACCTCGCGACGGGCGTGATCATCGGCCCCCACTTCGTCCTGCGCTGGATCACCAACGACGAGAGCATCCGCACGGTCGCGGAGATCGGCCTGATCCTTCTGCTCTTCGTCATCGGCCTCGAGATCGACCTGCGCAAGATGGCTTCGGGCGGGGCGGCGGTGCTCCTGACCGGCGCGCTCCAGGTCCCGGTCTGCGTGGCCCTCGGGCTGGGGTTCTTCTCCCTCGTCGGCGCGCAGAACACGCCGGCGAACAACGCGCTCCTCTACCTCGCGGCGTGCATGAGCCTGTCGAGCACGCTCGTGGTCGTCAAGATCCTCAACGACAAGTTCGAGCTGGACACTCTGCCCGGCCGCATCACCCTCGGCGTGCTCGTCATCCAGGACCTCTGGGCGGTGGCGATGCTTGCCGTCCAGCCCAACGTCCTCAACCCGAACCTCGTCCCGCTGCTCGGCTCGCTGTGGCGCGGCGCGGTCCTGGTCGTCCTCGGCTTTGCCCTCGCCAAGTACGGGCTGCCTTTCCTGTTCCGCACCGTGGCCAAGGCGCCCGAGCTGGTGCTGGTGTCAGCGCTGGGGTGGTGCTTCTTCCTCGCCGGCGCGGCGAGCCTCATCGGCCTGTCGCGCGAGATGGGCGCGCTCATCGCCGGCGTCAGCCTCTCGACGTTCCCCTACAACGTCGACGTCGTCGCCAAGACCGTCAGCATCCGCGACTTCTTCGTCACGCTCTTTTTCGTCGCGCTTGGCATGCAGATCACGCTTCCCAGCGCCCAGGCGCTGTGGCTCGCGCTGGCCGCGACCGTTTTCGTGATCGTCAGCCGCGTCGTCGTCGTGCCGATCCTCTACGCGCTGCGGCTGGGGTTGCGCACCAGCATCGTGCCGGCGATCAACCTCGCCCAGGTCAGCGAGTTCTCGATCGTGATCGCGTCGCTCGGGGTCACGCTGCACCAGATCACGCAGGACATCCTGACGGTCGTCATCGTCACTTTCGCTGTGACGTCGGTGATCTCGACCTACATGATCAACTACAGCCACGGCATCCAGCGCATCCTGACCGCCGGCTTCAAGGCGATCGGGTTGAAGGACCTCGACTCTTCGTCGGAACGAGAAGAGGCGGAGGAGATGCACCGGCCGGTGATCTTCCTCGGCTTCTTCCGCGACGCGAGCTCCATCCTCTACGAGTTCGAGCACGAAGGCTCCCCCGAGGAGGCGCGGCAGTTCATCGACAAGATCCTGGTCATCGACTTCAACCCGACGGTGATGCGCGAGCTGAGCCGCCGCAACATCAAGTGCGTCTACGGCGACATCGCCCACGCCGACACCCTTCGCCACGCCGGTGTCGAGCACGCCGCGCTGGTGGTCTCGTCGATCACCGACGATGTGCTGCGCGGCACGAGCAACCTGCGCCTGATGAACGCCGTGCACGCGCAGGCGCCCAACGCACGCGTCGTCCTGACATCGGACCACATCCCGGAGGCGCTGCGCTTCTACAACGAGGGCGCGGACTTCGTGTTCGTGCCGCGCCTGTACTCCGCGGCGGCCTGCGCACGCATCCTGCGCAAGGGCCTCAACGGCGGCTTCGAGGAGATCCGATCGCAGGCGATCGAGCACCTTTCTCATCGCCAGGAGGTCCTCGCCTAGCTGTAGCTTCGACGCCCGGTCGTATCTTGGCGGAGCGATGCAGGCGCTGTTCACCGACCCGCTCCAACCCCTGGCCCGCGCCTACGACCGTGCGCTGCCGGAGCACCCCGCCGACGACGGCCTGTTCGGGCCGCGGAGCGTGGTCTGGCGTGTGCACCGCGATCGAAGCTTTCCGCTCGCGGCGGTCCGCTCGCTCATGGTCCAGGCCCTGCACCCGTTGGCGATGGCCGGCGTGGCCGAGCACAGCACGTGGCGCGAAGACCCGTTCGGCCGCCTGGCGGCGACGAGCGGGTACGTCCTCACCACGACCTACGGCGACACCGCGTCCGCGATGGCGGCCGCCGGCTGGGTGCGCAAGATCCACCAGCGCGTGCGCGGCACCGACCCCGAGACCGGCCTTCCGTACAGCGCCGAGGACCCCGACCTTCTTCTGTGGGTGCACGCCGGCATGGTCGACTCGATCGTCAGCGTCGTGCAGCGCTACGGCCGCGGCCTGGAGGACGACGAAGCCGACCGCTACGTCGCCGAGATGGTGCGGTTCGCCGAGATCGCGGGCGTGCCGCCTGACGCCGTCCCTCGAACCGTCACGTCGCTGCGCGAGTACATCGAGTCGGTCGAGCTGCGCCGAGCCACACCGGCGGCGAAGGACGCGATGGCGGTCGTCCTGGACCCACCCGGCCTGTCCGAGGAGACGCGCGAGCTGTGGCGCGACCTCGGGCGCGTCGCCGTCGGGACGCTGCCTGCGTGGGCGCGCGAGATGTACGGCTTCGCGGCCCCGCCGCCGGAGGTGATGGAGCGCGAGCCGGTGCGCCAGCTCCTCGGCGCGCTCGACCTCGCCTTCGAGTCGCTTCCCGGCGTGCTCGACGCGCGCCGGCGGATCGAGCTCCGCATCCGCGCCGCGAAGTGAACGCCGCGGCGGCCGTGCGCCAGTCCCGCGTCTCCCGCGGCGCCGCGCTCGCGCGCCTCGCCCTGCGCATCGGCGGCCGCTACCTCGCCCACTCGCCGCGCCTGCTGTTCGCCTCGGTCGAGCGGCGCGAGGAGCTGCGCGACGACCTTGCGCTCCGTTCGGCCGACGACGTCGCCGAGGAGCTCGGCGCCATGAAGGGCGTGCTCATGAAGCTCGGCCAGATGGCGAGCTACATCTACGAGGACATGCCCGCGACCTTTCGCGGGTCGATGTCGCGGCTGCAGCGCACCGCTCCGCCGATGACGTCGGAGCTCGCGGCCTCGGTCATCGTCGACGAGCTCGGCGCTCCGCCGCGCGAGGTTTTCGCCGAGTGGGATCCGCTCGCGTTCGCGGCCGCCTCGATCGGGCAGGTGCACCGCGCGATCACTCGCGACGGGCGCGCCGTGGCGGTCAAGGTCCAGTACCCCGGCATCGCCCGCAGCATCACGTCGGACCTGCGCAACGTCGGCCTTCTGCGCCGCATCGTCGGCGCGGCGTTCCCCGGCCTCGACACCCGTTCGTTCGTCGACGAGGTCGCCGTCCGGCTCGCCGAGGAGGTCGACTACCTACGCGAGGCCGAAAGCCAGGAGCTGTTCGCCCGCTACTACGACGACCACCCCTACATCCGCGTGCCGCACGTCATCCCGGAGCTGAGCACCGCGCGCGTGCTGACCAGCGAGCTCGTCTCCGGCGCGAGCTTCGAGGACCTCGTCGGCTGGGACCAGCACGAGCGCGACCTCGCGGCGGAGACCATCCATCGCTTTGTGTTCCGCAGCCTCTATCGCCTCCATGCCTTCAACGGTGACCCGCACCCCGGCAACTACCTGTTCCACGGCGGCGGCCGCGTGACGTTCCTCGACTTCGGCCTGACCAAGCTCTTCACCGACGCCGACCTGGAGCCGCTGGTCGACGCGGTGCGTTTCCTCGTCATCGAGAAGGACTACGATGCGTTCCGGGCGGCGCTCGAGCGGGCCGGCTTCCTGCGTCCCGGCGCGCCCGTCGACACAAGCGTGGTGGTCGACAGGTTCGCGCTGTTCTACAGCACCGCGCTGCGTGACGAGCGCATGACAATCACGCCGGAGTTCGCGTCCGCGATCGTGCGCCGGTTCTTCGACGCGCGAGGGCCGCTGGCGCCGTACTCCGACGTGCCGCGCGAGTACGTGATCATGCAGCGCATCAACCTCGGTCTCTACGCGCTGCTCGGCAGCCTCCACGCGACCGCGAACTGGCGCCGCATCGCCGAGGAGATCTGGCCGTTCCGCAACGGCCCGCCCTCGACGCCGATCGGCGAGGCGGAGGCTCGCTGGCTTGAGCACAAAACCCAGAAAAGTGTTAAGAATTAAGTAGCTGCGGCCTTCATTCTTGGCTGTCTGGGGGGAATGTGAATATGTCGAGCACGGCCGGAACCTCGGCTCTGGATGCCATGCCGCCGGACGAACGGCGGCGAAACATGATCAAGGCGGTGGTCGCCAGCACCGTCGGCACCTCGATCGAGTGGTACGACTACTTCCTCTTCGGAACCGCCGGCGCGCTGGTGTTCGCGAAGCTGTTCTTCCCGAAGTCCGATCAGCTCGCGGGCACCCTCAACGTCTACGTGATCTTCTTCGTCGGCTTCCTCGCCCGGCCGATCGGCGCCTGGCTGTTTGGCACCTACGGCGACCGCATCGGCCGCAAGGCGACGCTCATCGCGACGCTGCTGTTCATGGGCCTTGCGACCTTCTTGATCGGCGTCATGCCGACGTACTCGACGCTCGGTCTCTGGGCGGCGGTGATCCTCGTCCTGCTGCGCCTCTGCCAGGGCATCGGCGTCGGCGGCGAATGGGGCGGATCCGTGCTGATGGCGATGGAGTGGGGGAGCCCCAAGCGCAAGGGCTGGCTCGGCAGCTGGCCGCAGTTCGGCGTCCCGATCGGGCTCGTGCTGTCCAACGCGGTCGTCGCGGTCACGGTGACGCTGGCGGGGCCGGAGGCTTTCGACTCCTGGGCGTGGAGGATTCCCTTCCTCCTTAGCATCGTGCTCGTCGGGGTCGGCCTCTACATCCGGCTCGGAATCCTCGAGACGCCGGTTTTCCGGGCCCTCGCCGCGCAGAACCGGCTCGAGGAGCGGCCCGTGACGGAGGTCGTGCGCCGCAACTGGAGGGAGATCATCCTGAGCGCGCTGCTTCGGATGCCCGAGCAGGCGCCGTTCTACCTGTTCACCGTCTTCGTCTTCACCTACGGGATCGCGCATAAGTACGACAGGTCGTTCCTCACGTGGGCGGTGAGCGTCGCGGGGTTGATCTCGTTCATCTCCATCCCGCTCTTCGGCCACCTGTCCGACGTGATCGGCCGAAAGATGATGTACATGCTCGGCATCGCGGTCATGGCGGCGTGGGGCTTCGTCTACTTCGGACTCTTCGGCGCGGCGGTGCCGGTCTTCGTCTTCATCGTCATCGCGCTGTCGCTGATCCCGCACGACATGCAGTACGGGCCGCAGGCGTCCCTCATCGCCGAGAGCTTCACCGGCCGCCTTCGCTACAGCGGCGCCTCGCTCGGCTACCAGCTGGCTTCGATCATCGCCGGCGGCCCGGCGCCGTACATCGCCACCGGCATCTGGGCCGGGAAGTTCGACATCCTCGGCGCGTCCTTTGCGTCACCCGTGCCCGCCAAGAACCCGTACATGATCAGCCTGTACATCCTCATCTGCTGCGTCATCGGCTTCCTCGCCACCGCGGCGCTGAAGGACCGCTCGGCGCTCGACCACACGACCGAGTACGACGAGCAGGAGACCATGGAGGCCGAGGGCGTCGTGCGTCGCCACGGCATGGCCTAGACACACTTCCTTCCTCGAGAGGCGTCGCCGCAAGGCGGCGCCTCTTTTCTTCCTGTCGCCTCCGCCGCCGCTGCGCGTTGAGGCAGTGAAGCGATGCGGTTGCTCACGATCGTCAACCTGTGCCTGTGGGCCGTCCTGTTCGTCGCCTGGATCCCGTACACGGCGCTCGTCGGGCCCGCCGACCCGGTCAGCGCGGAGGTGCGCTGGATCCTCGCCGTCACCGGGGTGCTGATGGGCATGCTCGCGGTCTTCAGGGTCCGAAGGCGCCGGCCGATACTGGGATAGTGTCCGCATAGCGGACACCCTCGTCCTCCTCTTCGACGGCACTTGAGGCGTGTGCACGCGGATGGCGCGCTGGGCGCACCGGCGCGACCAGGCCGGCCGTGTGCTGGCCATCCCCAACCAGCAGGCCGGAGCCCTCGAGAGATACGGCCTGACCCGCGCCGAAGCCGACCGTGCGGCATGGACCATCGACGCGGGCGGCCGGCGGCTCGCTGGCGCGGCGGCGGTCAACCGCGTGCTGCACGAGCTGGGCGGCGGCTGGCGAGCGCTCGCGACCCTTTACCGCGTGCCGCCGGTGGCGGCGGTCGAAGAGGCCTTCTACCGCTGGTTCGCTGCGCGCCGCTCGCGGTTCAGCCGGTTCGGAGTGACGCCCGCCTGCGACGAGCCCGGCGCCGGCTGCGTCGGGTGACGGGCCTTTTCGCGCCCGAGCACATCGGGGCGCTGTGCGTGATCGCGGCCGGCACCGTGCTGCTTGTCGTGGCCGCGCGCCGGTCGGGCGGCCGCGGGCTCCGGATCTTCGCCGTCGTGCTCGTCGTCGACGAGGTCAGCTGGTGGCTGTACGTGCTGTCGGGCGGCGTGCCGGGCAGCGAGCTCGCGTGGTCGCTGCCCCTGCAGCTTTGCGACGTGGCGATCTTTGTCGCCGCCGCGGCGCTGTGGACGCGACGGCGGCTGCTTGTCGAGCTGACGTACTTCTGGGGCCTGGCCGGCACGATCCAGGCGCTGCTGACGCCGGATCTGCCGCAGCGGTTCCCGTCCTATCCGTACTGGCAGTACTACATCGCCCACGGCGGGGTCGTCGCGGCGGCGCTTGTGCTGGTCATCGGTTTGCGGCTGGCGCCGCGCCCGCGAGCGGTGCTCGTGGTCGGCGGTCTTACGCTCGCGTACGCGGCGTTCGTGGGCGGCGTCGACGCGCTGACCGGCGCGAACTACATGTACCTGCGAGCCAAGCCGCCGAGCCCGACGCTGCTCGACGCCATGGGCCCGTGGCCGCTGTACATCCTCGCGGCCGCGTTCGTCGCCGCCGCCCTGTTCGCGATTCTCGACGCGCCCTTCCGCATCACTAGGCGAAGGGCGTACCGAACCGCTCCCGCGACGCCACCTCGCTGAGCGGCTTGCGGTTCTTGCGGCCCACGACCTTGCGCTTGGGGTAGCCGAGCGGCATCACCGCCAGCACGTCCAGGTCGTCGGGGATGCCGAGCTCCTTGCGCACGGCCTCGATGGCGCCGAAGCCGGTCCAGTTCGAGCCGACGCCCTCGGCCCACGCGACGAGGATCATCGACTGGATCGCCCGGCTGGCGTCCGACATCGCGTATTGGTTCTTCTCGCACGCGACCACGATGGCCGCGGCCGCGCCGGCCGTGTACGGACCGGTGCGCACCAGCGAGCCGAGCTTGCGCAGGCCCTCACGCTCGCGCACGACGACGAAGTGCCACGGCTGCGCGTTGCGCGCGCTGGCCGTCAGCCGGCCGGCCTCGACGATTCGGTGCAGCACGTCATCTGGCACCGGCCTGTCCTGGTATTCGCGCACGGCGAGGACCGTGCGCACGGCGTCAAATACTTCGTTCGGCATGCCTTGAATTGTCTTAGGTTTAACCGCGCCGAGATGGATCAACCACCAGCGGGACAGGAGCGACGTGTGGAGCGGCGGATCGCGTCGCCCGAGCATCGCGCCGCCTACCAGCGGGCCAAGGACGCGCCGGCGGCGCACAAGCCAAAGCTCGTCACGACTCACTCCGTCGCGCCGCAGGTCCATGGCGGCGGATCGATCGGCCTCTTCAACACCTGGCTCGCGGTCAACATCACAAAGAGGGTCGGCACCATGTGGGCCGCATACGTGTTCACGCTGATCGCGATCGGCGGGGGCGTGGCGGTGGTGACGCAGAACGCATTCCTGACCGCGCTCAGCGTTCTCATCAGCCAGACGTTTCTGCAGCTGGTCCTGCTGCCGATCATCATCGTCGGTCAGAACGTCATCTCGGCGAGCCAGGACGCGCGCGCCGAGGCCGACCACCTGACGCTGACGACGCTGCACGCGATCAACGTCCAGCAGCTGAAGATGCTCGAGCAGCAGCAGGAGATGCTCCACCAGCAGCGCGACATCCTCGATCTCCTGCAGCGCACGGGCCTCAGCATCGAGAAGCCCGACGTCCGTGCCTGAGGCGCACGAGCCGGGCTCTTATCTCGAGGCCACTCTCGCCGGCCAGCCGCGCGAGCTCGCGCGAATCCTGGCCGACGATTCGGCGCAGCGCGCGGCGGCGCGGCTCGCCGGCTGCCGGCGCATCTTCCTCGTCGGCACAGGCACGAGCTACCACGGAGCTCTCGTCGGGCAGTTCATGCTCCGGAGCGCGGGGCGCGATGCGTGGGCGGTACGGGCCTTCGAGTTCGCCAACTACGGTCCCGATCTGCGCGACGACGATGGCCTGATCCTGCTCAGCCACCGCGGCACGAAGCGCTTCAGCAAGGAGTCGCTCGATGCCTTCGCCGCGCGCAGCGATCGCTGGATCGCCGTGACCGGGATCGGTGCTCCCCTGGAGGGCGAAGGTGTCGTGCGCACGGTCGAGCAGGAGCGCTCGCCTGTGCACACCGCGAGCCACACCGCGGCGATGGTTCGCCTCGCCCAGGTCGCCTGCGCTCTCGGTGAGCCGGCGTGGGGCGCCGCCCTGGCGGGCGTCGCGGATGCCGTGGCCGAGACGATCGAGCGCCACCGCGAGGGCATTACCGCCGACGTCTCCGAAGTCCACTTCGGCCCGCTGGTCCACTTCGTCGGCGGAGGTCCCGCGAGAGCATCCGCGTACGAAGGCGCGCTGAAGTTCCGCGAGGCCGCGCACGTGATCTCCGCCGAGGGCCACGACGTCGAGGGCGTGCTCCACGGTCCTCTGATCAGCATTCAGCGCGGACAGGAGGCTGTGCTCGTCGCGCAGCACGGCAGGGCACTCGCTCGGAGCATCGAGGTGGCCCGGGCACTCACCGCCATCGGCGCGTCACTCGTGCTCGTCGGTTCAGGGAGCGACGAGATCGCCAACGCCCGCGACGTGGTCGCGGTGCGGCGCTATTCCACGCCGGCGCTGGACGAGGTGCTGGCGCCCATCGTCAACGTGGTCCCACTCCAGCTGCTCGCGCACGCAGCCTCGCGGCACGCCGGCGTCGACGCCGACTCCTTCCGCCGCGACGAGGCGGAATACGCGGCCGCCCAGGCCGCATTCACGCTTTAGATGGACACGTTCCTGAAGGTCGTCGAGGTGGTTGGGGGCGCGATCGTGCTCCTGCTCACGTTCTTCGACCTGTTCGAGACCGTCGTGCTTCCGCGACCCGCGGTGCGCAAGTTTCAGCTGACGCGCATCGTCGTGCCCACGATGTGGCGCGCCTGGCGATGGGTCTCGCTGCGCTCGTCGCGCGTGGAGCGGAGCGAGAGCCGCATGGCGGCGTTCGGTCCAGCCGCGCTGATCATCATGGTGCTCATCTGGGGCGTCGCATTGACACTCGGTTACGCGCTGGTGATCTACGGGTTCCGCAACGAGTTTCACCCGATCGTGATCGATTTTCCGGACGCGTTCTACGTCTCGGCGACCACGCTCGTGCCTCTCTCGTACGGCGACTTCGTGCCCGAGCTCGGACCGGCTCGCCTGTTGATCGTTATCGAGTCGGCCAACGGCGTCGCCTACGCGGCGGTCGCGATCACGCTCCTCTTCGAGCTCTACGGCTCGTTCCGCTCACGGGAGGAGGCGGTTGTCGCTCTCGACGCGCTCGCGGGCGCGCCGGCCTCGGCGGTGCAGCTGCTCGAGACCGCCAAGGAGAAGCGGATGGACTCGATCCTGGAGGCGACCTTCGACGAGTGGCGCAAGTGGGCCGCGATGGTGCTGGAAAGCCACCTCGCGTATCCGCTCCTCTTCTACTTCCGCTCCAGTCACGACAACGAAGCGTGGATCAACTCGTTCGGCGCGGTGATGGACGCGGCCACGCTCGTGCTCACGTCGATCGAGACCGAGCCGTCCGCCGGCTCGGCCAAGCTTTTCATCACGGTCGGGAACCACATGGTCGAAGACCTGGCCTGGCTCCTGCGGATCAAGGCCGAGCCCGACGCGATCGTCGAACGTGACGAGTACGTCGCCGCGATCAGGCGGCTGCAGGCGGCGGGGTACGCGGCCCGGGACGGTGACGAGCACTGGCAGCACTTCATCAAGATCCGCTCGAAGTACGCGACGGTGCTGAACCAGATGGCTCAGTGGCTTGCCACACCACCCGCGCCGTGGGTCGGCGACCGCTCCTACCTGCCCCACCGCCAGCGCGTCCGCCGCAGGCGACCGGCGGCGACCGCGTCGAAGGCCGCGAGCTGAGTTCGGCGCCTAGCTGATCAGGCCTAGCTCGCGCGCCTTGACGATGGCCTCGAGCTTGGAGTGAACCGCGAGCTTCGTGCCCAGGCCGCGGATGTGCGTGCGCACCGTCGTGTAGCTGATCCCAAGCTCGGTAGCGATCGCCCGGCTAGGGTGGCCCTCGGCCATGAGGCGAAGGACCTCCTTCTCGCGCGGCGTCAGCCGATCGAGCTGAGCTTCAGCCTCTCTGCGCTTGGCCAGCAGCGTGGCGATGGTGCGCGGGGTGATGAGCATCTTGCCGCGGGCGACCTCGCGGATCGCCGCCACGACCTCGGCGGCCGCCTTCGATTTGTGCAGGAAAGCGCTCGCGCCCGACTGCACCGCGGCGAAGCGCGCGGCGTCGGTGTCCTCGCGCGTGAGGAAGATCATCCTCGCCGCCGGCCGGATCGACCGGACCGCGTTAGCCGCGTCCGGCCCGGTGCCGTCGGGAAGGCGGAAGTCGAGAAGGACCACGTCGGGGTCGAGCCGCTCCGCTGCGTCGGCGATCTCGGCGACGGTGCCGACGTTGCCGACGACGTGCATGTCCGACTGGTCGTTGATCAGGGCCGCGAGCCCTTCGGCGACGACGCGATGGTCCTCGACGATGAGGACCTTCGTGACCTCTGCGCCGTCGTTCGGACGTGGTTCGTCGGGCAGTCCGGCCGGTTCGGTTGGCACATCTGGGTAACCGGTCGATAAAGCCCAGTACCCGTGAGTAAGGGAAGGGGCCGGCTTGCGCCGGCCCCTTGTGGTAGAGCCTCTTACTGCGTTTGTTGTATTAGCCGAAGAAGGTGTAGATCCGCGAGATCAGGTCCGCCTTCTGGGCCGCGGTGCCGTACTCCTCGAACGGGAACGCGAGGAACACGACCTTGTACGAACCGCTGAACGAGAGTCCATCGGTCTGCGCGGCGTCATCGGTGAAGATTGCAGTCGCGCCGCCGTTCGGCGTGATCTCGTCCATGAACTGGTTGCCAAGCACGGTGTCGTCGATCGGAACGGCGCCGACACCATTGGTCAGCGTCGTCGCCACGCCGTTCACGTGCGTGGTCGGCTTGTCGTTTTGACTCTCGGATCCGTCCCACGAGACGTGCAGGTAGTTCTGCACGAACGGGGCCGTGCCCGCGGACTGGTCGAGCAGGTCCTGACCGGAGACGAAGAGGTTCCCGCCTCCGTCGAGGTATGACTGAAGCTCGCTCTCGTAGGCGCCGAGCGGGTTCGGGTAGCTGTTGCCTGTGAACCACACGACGTACTTGAACGACTTCAGGTAGTTGAGCGGCAGGTTCTTGTCACTGCCGAGGTCCCAGACCTGGAAGGTCTTGCCGGCCGCGGTCAGCGCGTCGGTGTAGAACTTCTGCACGTTCACCGGCGAGGTGCTGAACGAGTCGTCGTCCACGACCAGCGTGTCGACCGCGACTGCGATCGTCTTGATGCTGGCCGAGGCGCTTGTGCTCGGACTGCCCACAGATGTTGCGGTGATGGTGGCGGTGCTGGTCGCGGAGTCGGTCGTGCCTGTGGGCACGGTCACCTTGGCGCACACCGTCGTGGTCGCGCCGGCCGCGATTGCCGGAGTCGTCGCCTGCGAGGTCGTGCAGGTCGAGTCGAGGAAGGTAACTGGGAAGGTGCCCCCGGTCGACGTCATCGAGTAGCTGTCGTTCTTGAACCCGAGATTGGTCACGTTGACCTTGTAGGTGACGCTCTGTCCCGACCGCGCGCCGTCGACCTGGCTCGCGGGTGCGATCGCGACCGCGTATGGCGGTGCGATCGGGGTGACGGTCGGAGAGCCGCTGGCCGCGAAACCGCCCGCCGCGGTGGCGCCGAAGCCGTCATCGACGATCGAGTGGACCTGCGACTTCAGGCCCGGGTCGATCTTGACGGTCATGTGCACGGCCACGCTGCCGGCGGATGGGATGGTGATGCCCGACCACGTTGCCGCGCCTGAGCCCAAGCTGCCGGAGCTGTCGGCCGAGACGAAGCTCGTGTTCGCCGGGATCGGGTCGGTGATGGTGACGCCGCTGGCCGTGCCGTTGCCGATGTTGCGGACGGTGATGGTGTAGGTGATGTTGCTGCCGGGGCCGACCGGAACGCCCGCGTCGACCTTGGAGATGACAAGCGAGGGAACCGGGGCCGACGAGTCGGCGAGGCTCCACGCGCCGCGGCCGTGCGTGCCGCCGCCGAGGACGCGGTCGTAGGTGTCCATGTCGATCTGGTCGAACGCCACCACGGGCGTCCCGGTCCCGATCTGGGCCCAGGTCGCGCCGCCGTCACGGGTCATGAACGGCCCGACGTCGGTCGCCGCGTAAAGGGTGTTCGGGTACGAGGGGTCGAGGACGATCGAGTTGACCGGCGTGTCCGGCAGGTTGCCGCTGATGTCGGTCCAGCTCTGACCCGCGTCCGTCGTCTTGAAGACGTGGCCGGGCTGGTGCGGCGTCGCCGCGTTGAACCCGTTGTAGGCGATGTAGGCGATCCGGTAGTTGCTGCGGTCGACGGCGATCCACGAAACCGGGCGGTTGGGCAGCGAGTGCTTGTCGCCCGCGCCACGGCTGTGCAGGTCCTCGCGCACCCAGGTCGGGCTGTTGCTGACCATCGCGTCGGGGCTGAAGTAGACAAGCCCGTCATCGGACCCGGTGTAGACGGCGGTGCCGCCGCCGATGCCGATTGCGGAGATGACACATGCGCGAGCTCCGTTGGGCGCCGCGCCGGCGCATCCGCTGGTCAGGTCCGGGCTTATGGTCTTGAAGGCAACGTCCGCCGGGTCCGCCGCCTTGGCGTCGTCGGTGCGGTACAGGCGGTAGGTCGCCGTGAATAGCTGGTTGGTGTTCAGCTGGTTGAGCGCGACCGGGATGTAAAACTCGGAGCGGTCGTTCGTGTTGATGCCGTTCGTCAGCGCTGCGTTGCTGAAGAACGACGCGCCGCCGTCGCTGAAGCGGTAGAGCTGGACGCCGAAGTACGTGCCGTAGACGAAGCACGCGCCGAAGCCGCAGGAGTTGTTGTCGGTCTGGTCGATCATCACCTGGCCGCCGTCGCCGGACGACATGTCGAACCAGCTCTGCGAGTTGACCGACTTGCGCAGGGTGCCGTTGTCCTGCGTGCCGCCCCAGTAGCGGAGCGACTGGGCGCCGGGCGCGACCGTCATGGAAGGAACCACGCCGATCGACGTGAACTGGGCGATCTGAAGCCCGGTGCGGTGCAGGACAGCGCTGGTCGCCGGGTTGACTGTGCCGTTCAGGTCCTGCCACGTAACCGCGCTGAGCGGGGCGTTCGCGGCGAGACGTCCACCGCGGGTGGTGCTGTACCAGACGCCGCCGTCGTTGCCGATGAGGATGTTGGCGCTGTTGTTCGGGTCGAACGCCAGGGCGTGGAAGTCAGGGTGCATGTCCCAACCGAGGTTCTTCCACGTGGCGCCGCCGTCCATCGAGCGGTAGACGCCGCCGGACGGCGGGCTGAGGTTGTAGCCGAAAGACCCGGCCGCATAGACGATGTTCGGGTCGATGGGGTCGGCCTCGATGACGTTGTCGTAGAAGCACTGCGTGCCGCAGTAGTCGACGACGCTGTCGATGCCCGTGCCATGACCTGCCTCGGCCCACGACGCGCCGCCGTCGGTGGACTTGAAGACCCGGCCGGCGTGGTGGTTGCCGGAGGTGTCGACCCAGTCGAAGCCCGTGTAGAGCACGGCGCCCTGGCCGGCCGGGTGGGACAGTCCGATGTCGAACCTCGTCAGGCCGGCGGCGAAGTCGGCATTGGTCGGGAGCCCGTTCATGATCGGGGTCCAGGTCGTCCCGCCATCAACGCTCTTGTAGATCTTGTCGCCCCAGAAGGAGGCGTACATGGTGGTGGGCGTCAGCGGGTCCATGCGCAGCTCGGTGGCACCCAACGAGCCGTTCGGGGCTGCCATCTTGAGCGTCCAGCTCACACCGCCGTCGTGCGACTCCCAGATGCCGTACATCGAGTGGATCGGGGGCGACACGCGGCGGTCGCCGCCGCGCCCACGCAGGATCGCGGCGTACACGTGGTTGGCGTCTGCCGGGTCGACCGCGAGGCGCGCCGTCGACACGCCGAGGAAGAAGTCGCCCGAGACGTGGGACCACGTCGTGCCGCCGTCGGTCGACTTGAGGATGCCGTTGCCGAAGTAGCTGTCGCCGGAAAGTGCGCCTTCGCCCGTGCCGGCGTAGACGACAAGGTCGTTCGACGGCGCCACGGCGAGCGCGCCGATCGCCGTCGAGGGAAGGTCGTCGGTCCGCGGCGTCCACGTGAAGCCGCCGTTGGTCGACGTCCAGATGCCGCCCTGGGCCGCGCCCAGGACGAAGGTGCCATCCTTGCGGATCGCGAGCGCGCCGATGCGGCCGCTCTCGGCGGTGAAGGCGCTGTCGCTGCGCTGGACCTGCACAATCGGGTTCGGTCCGAGCGGGCCCCACGCCCCGGTGAAGGTCGACGGCCCTGCGGCGACGGGGTTCTTCAGCAGCTTGGCCTGGTCCGCCGCGGCCTTCCGCAGCGCAACCGCCTGGTCGACGGTCAGCGGCGTATCGCCGGCGAGGCGCAGGCTGACGAATGCCTGGTCCTGCATCAGGAGCTTGGCCTCGATATCGTCACCCGGGTCAGGTATCTGTGTCCCCGGTGCGAGGGTCGGCGTGTCGCCGCCGGCCGGTGTTGCCGGCGCTTGCGCTACCGACGGACCCGCGGCGCCGGCCGACAGGACCAAGGAGACGAACAGTGCGCAGAGCGCACGCCAACCACGATTCCCCATCTCTCTACTTCCTCTCGTTTATGTGCTGACAGGAACGCAAGCCGAATCGACGACGATGCCGCCAGGAGCCCCCAAGGCCCAAGGTCCACCCCTACCCATTTCCTCTCCAGCGGCTGAGCGCTTGAATCGGCGGCCGTGTCCACGTCCGCCTTCGTCGGCCGCAATACTGTGATGCAGGGCAGGTTGGGAAGTCAAGCAATCCTTCAGATGGTCTTAACGTGGGGTTGAGGAGATGAAGGACCCCAACCTGACGCCCTGGCGCACGCTGATCACCGCCGTCCACCCGCACCCGTCTGTGAAGATCAACCACGGCGCGACCTTTCTCGTCACCGATCAGCAGGGCGCGATCCCTCACGGCACGGAGGGTGAGTACGGTCTCTACTCCTCCGACACGCGCTTTGTGTCCAGGCACGAGATCCGGATCAACGGCAAGCGTCCGGACTCCGTCGCGTCGGTGCGCCTTTCGTTCCGCCACGCGAGGTGGCACCTGGTCGCGGACAGCATCGCCGGCCCCGGTGGCGATATGCGCGAGGCGCGCGTCGCCGCCACGCTCGACCGGCTGATCAGCCTCGGCCGTATGCACGAGGACCTGACCCTGCACACCTACGCGCGCGCGCCGGTGACCGTGCTGCTCGAGATCGCTCTGGAGAGCGATTTCGCCGACCTGTTCGAGGTTCGCTTCCGCTCCTGGCAGCGCCGCGCGGACCTGAACACGTGGTGGGTCGGACCGGCGAGCCTCGAGGCGCGCTACTCCAACGCCGACTTCGTCCGCCGCTGCCTCGTGCGGTCGGTCAACTCGAACGTCGCGATCACATACGCGAACGGCGCGCTGCGAATCCCGGTGGACCTGACGCCGGGCGAGGAGTGGAAGATCTGCCTGCAGTACGACCTTCTGACCGCTGACGACCAGCTGCCCGAGCTGGAGTCGCAGTGTCCGTTCGAGAAGGGCGCCGCCGATCCGATGCGCCAGGCGCGTGCGTGGCAGTCGTCGGTATCGCACATCGAGCCGGCCGACATCCGGCTTCGTTTCGCCTACGAGCGTGCGATCGAGGACTTCGCCGCGCTGCGGCTGCACGAGCAGGAGTCGTCGCACGACCGCTGGATGCCCGCCGCCGGTCTGCCGTGGTTCATGGCCCTCTTCGGGCGCGACTCGGTGATCGCGTCGCTACAGGCGATGGTCGCCCAGCCCGCCGTCGCCATGGGCACGCTCGAGAATCTCGCCCGCTGGCAGGCGGATTTCGACGACGCGGAGCGCGACGCCGAGCCCGGCAAGATCCCGCACGAGCTGCGCGTGGGCGAGTGGGCGCACTTCGGCCTCATCCCGCACCGTCCGTACTACGGCACGGCCGACGCCACGCCGCTCTACCTGCTGCTGCTCGCAGAGAGCTATCGCTGGACGGGCGACGCCGGCGGGCTGGCGCCGTTTCGCGGAGCGGCCGAGCGGTGTCTCGAATGGGTGGACCGGTTCGGCGACTCCGACGGCGACGGCTTCCAGGAGTACGCGCCGCGGACCCCGCGCGGTTACCGCAACCAGTCGTGGCGCGATGCCCACGACGGCGTGCTCGACGAGTCGGGCGCGTTTCCCGAGCTGCCGCACGGGACGTGCGAGATGCAGGCGTACGTCTACGGCGCGAAGACGCGCGTGGCGCCGCTGTTCGAGGCGTGGGGCGACGCCGCGCGCGCGGCGCGCCTGCGCAGCGAGGCGGCGGAGCTGCGGCGGAAGTTCCTGGAGAGGTACTGGCTCGAGGGCTCGGGCGAGCTCGCCTTCCTTCTCGACGGCAAGAAGCGCGCGGTTGCGACGGTGGTCTCGAATCCGGGCCACTGCATGTGGATGGGCATCCTCGACCCTGAGCGCGGCCGCGCCGCGGGCCGGCGGCTGATGCAGCCGGACATGTTCACGGGCTGGGGGCTGCGGGTGCTGTCCGAGCACCACCCGTCCTACGACCCCCACTCGTACCAGCGTGGCTCGGTGTGGCCGCACGACAGCGTGATCGCCGCGGCCGGGCTGCGCCGCTACGGAATGGACCAGGAGGCGTGGTCGATCATCGACGGGCTGCTCGGCGCGGTGATGTGCTTCGAGGACATCCAGATGCCGGAGCTCTTCGCGGGCCTGCCGCGGACCGAGTTCGGGGTCCCGGTGCCCTACCGGATGGCCAACGTGCCGCAGGCGTGGGCGGCCGGGTCGGTGCTGCACATGGTGCGCATCCTCCTCGGCCTCGAGCCGGATGTTCCCGCCGGGCGGATCTACCTGGACCCCGCGCTGCCGGCGTGGTGCTCGCGGCTCGAGGTGAAGAGGTTGAAGATGGGCCGGCACACCGTGCGGCTCGCGGTCGAACGGCGCCCCGATGGGCAGCACGTCGTCGACGGCGATATGGACGGCCTGGAGGTCGTGCGCGGCGTCCCGCCGTGGCTGGAGATCGCCGCGGACTGACCCGACCTGCGATCGGAATTCGCCGCCCCGGTACTTCTCGTGCGGACAACGTTCCTGCGTTTTTGCGCAGCGTCAACTGTTCTAAGGGCGTGGAGCCTCGCCGGATCGCGCTCATCGTCAGTCCCTGGTTCCCCGTCCCGCCGACCGGCTACGGAGGCATCGAGCTGATGGCCTACGTCCTCGCGCGCGAGTTGACGGAGCGTGGGCACAAGGTGACCGTGATCGGCCGGCAGGGTTCGCACGGCCCCTTCGAGACCGTGGCCCTGGCCCCCGAGAGCTGGGAGAAGGACCTGGGCACGCCCAACCACATCCCGCGCAACAGCCTGTTCCTCCATCGCGCCTACGAGACGGTGCGCCGGCGCTCTTTCGACGTCATCCACGACCACTCCGGGCTCAGCGGCATCCTGATCGCGTCGCAGGCGCGTCTGCAGGCGCCGGTCGTCGCCACGCTGCACGGCTCGCTGAGCGAGACCGAGGGCGACTTCCTGCGCGCTGTCGCGCGGCAGGTCAACCTCGTCGCCATCAGCCACGCGCAGCACGCGACCGTCGCGGGCGTCGAGTGGCGCGGAGTCGTCCACAACGCGGTCGACCCGACCCACTACCGGCCGGTGACCGACCCGGCGCAGAAAGAGGACTACATCGTCGAGCTCGCGCGCATCAATCCCGACAAGGGGCAGCACATCGCCATCGACGTCGCCAACCGCCTCAACATGCGCCTCGTCCTGGCGGGCAAGGTGGATCCCGACGCGGAGCAGTACTTCGAGGAGTCGATCCGGCCCAACCTCAACGGCCAGGTCGTGTGGCGAGAGAACGTGAAGGGAAAGGAGAAGGCCAACCTCCTCGCGCATGCGCGGGCGCTCGTCTTCCCGATCCAGTGGGAGGAGCCGTTCGGGCTCGCTATGGTCGAGGCGATGGTCAGCGGCACGCCCGTCATCGCGTTCCGGCACGGCGCGGCGGCGGAGGTGGTCGACGACGGCGTCACCGGCTTTCTCGCCGACGACGCCGAGGGGATGGTCGACGCGTTCGACCGCCTGGGCGAGATCGACCTCCAGCGTTGCGCCGAGGTCGCGGCGGACAGGTTCGGTCCGGCCAGGATGGCCGAGGGCTACATGACGGTGTACGAGCGCGCCATCGAGTCGGCGCTGTACGCCGAACCGCCGCTGAGCTGATGCCCGTTCGCGGCTAGTTGATCCGGACGCCGTTGCCGAGCCGGCCGGCCCGGACCTGCGTTCCCTCGACCACGAAGTCGACCCGCTGGCCCGCGAAGTGCAGGCCGGTGACCTCGATCCTGTTCCACAGCGGCGTCTCCACCGGCGCGATGCGGAGGTTGCGGCGGCGTGGGTCGGCGTCGAGGCCGAGGATCTCCGACACGCACGTGAACATCGCCGCGGCCGACCACAGCTGCGGGGTGCAGGTGTTCCAGTACTCCTTCGGGGGCTGGCCGGGCGCGCGCTCGTCGCCGCAAAACAGCTCCGGCGGCCGGCGCAGCGGAAACTCCATGGACGCCTCGACGAGCGCGCGCGCCAGACGCTCCGCCTCGATGGCGTAGCCGTACTGGCGCAGGCCGGCGACCGCGAGCGCGGTGTCGAACGGCCACACCGAGCCGTTGTGGTAGCTGCAGGCGTCGTAGTTGACCGCGCGGTCCGAGAGCGTGCGCACGCCCCAGCCGGAGAACAGGTCCGGCGCGACCAGTCGCCGCGCCACGTGGGCAGCCTTCGTGCGCTCGACGATGCGCATCCACAGGCAGTGGCCGGGGTTCGACGTCACGGCCTTGACCTGGTGCTTCGATCCGTCGAGCGCCTGGGCGAAGAACTTCTCGTCCGGCATCCAGAAGTCGTGATTGAAGTGCCGCTTCAGCTCCGCGGCGCGGGCGCGAAGCGAGGGATTGCGTCGCGACATGCCCACGAGTCCCCGATGCAGGTAGCCCTGCACCTCGCACAGCGCCGCGGGCAGCTGGGCCGGTGTGCCGTCGCTGTTGGTCAGCGAGTCGTCCGAGTCCTTCCATCCCTGGTTGCGCCCGCGGCCGCCGAAGTATTCGATGTAGCCGTCGCCGTCGGCGTCGCCCTGCTTCACGCACCACGTCAGCGCGGCCTCGGCGGCCGGCCACAGCTCGTCGGCGAAGGCGTGGTCGTGCGTCCAGTCCTCGGTCTCGGTCAGCGCGCACAGGAACAGCGCCGTCGCGTCGATCGTGCCGTAGAGGATGTGCGGCCACAGCCCGCGTTCCACGGCCTCGCCGTCGCGGACCTCGTGCAGGATCTTGCCGGGCTGCTCCTCGGTGGCGGCGTCCTCCTTCGTGCCCTGGTGCTTGGCGTGATACCGCAGCACGCCGCGCGCTATCGCAGGGTTCACGTGGAGCAGGAGGATCGAGCTGATCAGCGTGTCGCGGCCGAACGGCACCGCGTACCACGGCAGGCCGCCGGTGGGGAAGATGCCGGTGTCGTACCGGTTCATGAGCATGCGCAGGTCGGCGGTCGCCTGCTCCAGCAGCTCGTTGAGCGCCGGATTGTCGGTGCGGACGGACATGCACTCCGCCGACCACGCCTCGTAGCCGCGCCTGACCTCTTCCACGCCGGCGACGAAGTCGACGACCGGCCGGCCGTCGTCGCGGACCACGTCGAGCCGCAGCGTGAAGTCATCGCCCGGGCGCAGGCGCAGCTGGTGCTTGAGGCCCTCCGGAAAAGCGATCACGCGCGTGCCGGGCTTGCCCCGATCCTCGAATCGCACGCCCTCGACCGTCTTGATCGCGGTCGCGGGGACGGGCGCATCCAGGCCGGGGACGGCGCCGCGGATACCGAGCATGGCCGCGAAATCGGCCGCCACCTCGATCTCGAGCACGGCGTCGGCCATGGCGGAACCGGGGTTGACGACCGTGATGTGCTCGTGCAGTCCCGAGTCGACGAAGCGCACGCGGGTCACGCGAAGGCCATCGGCGTCCGCCTCGAACGTCGCCGACGAGTCGTCGGTGTGGAACGCCGCGGGCCGGGGCTCGACGCCGTTCACGAGCACCCGCAGCCCCGAGAGGAGGCGGGTGTCTCCGTCCCAAACGCCGTCGCCGGTGAACTGGCTGGGGTTGATCGAGCCGTCGCGCGACGAGATGGCGAAGGACCGGTCGCGCTTGAGCATGACGCGCTCGGAGATGAGCTGGCCGGCCGAGATCATCGGCCGGGCAGTATCGGTTATCGGGCCTTAATTCGTGCCACTGGTGACCGTCGATTTTGCCGACGCTTCGAATGCAGGCCGTGTGCCGAGCGCGTAAGCGGTCCATTCGCTGCGCGCCAACAGGTCGGTGGCCATCGCCTCCAGCTCGCGCACGCGTTGGTTGGCGCGGATGGCCTCCCGGATGGACAGGATGCCAACCGCGGGATGGCGCCTCTCGATGACGTGGCGGAGCATGTTGAGGTGCGCGTTGTCGGGCACGCCCGGCTCGCGGATGCGCCTGATGGCCGCGCGCACGGTGGCCTGGGTGCCGTCGATCGCCTCGCCCTTGCCGAAGTCGAACTTGTAGCTCGGGCTGCGTCCGGAGGCGGGCTTCCCTCCGCTGAGCTTGATCCACTTGGCGTTGTCCGCACCCTTGCCGACCTCGACGACCAGGCGCACGGAGCGGCCCTGGTAGTCGAAATGCGCGTTCATCCGCGCGTAGCTCTCGCGCTGGCCCTGCAGGCCTTCGTGCCTTCCGATTGCGAGCGGCGCCCCGGGGTCGAGCTTGATGCGGTCGATCGGCGTGAGCAAAGAGATGATCGCGAACGCGTGGGGGATCAGGTCCGCGATGACGCCTATGTCGGCGGCCGCGCCCACCAGCGGCTGCTCCTCGAGGATCTCGATCCTTATCTCCTCGACGCTGTCGAGGAAGTTGCGCAGCGTCCGCTCCTCGGTCAGCAGCATCGCGAGCAAGCGGACCTCGAGCTTGAAGTAGTAGTGGTCGGCGGCAACGATCTCGACGCCGCCGGGCGCCGTGTCGAGGAACTTGCGGTACTCGTCGGGCGGCGAGCCCAGCGGCTTCTCGATGAGCACGACGTCGCTGAAGTCGTAGTAGCGCTCGAGCGTGGAGAGATGCGTCGCGGCCGGCGTCGCGATGTACGTGATGACGTAGGAGCTCGACTCGAGCTCGCGCTCCAGCTGGTCGCGCGCGGGCGAGCCGTGGCTGTCCCAGTAGAAAAGGTCGCCGTGCGTGCGCACCTCCTCTTCTCTCACGCCGAGGCGGTCGCGCGCGGCGGGCGTGTCCTGCTCGACCACGTGCGTGCGGAAGTTGAAGAACTGCTTGAGCGTCAGCAGGTGCTGGTACGCCTTCTGGCCCCACTGGCCGAAGCCGACGAGGACGAAGTCCTTCTGCAGGTGGCGCTCCTCTTCGGCGAGCGCGTGCAGCCGGGCGTTCTTGATCGCCACCGCGGCCTGCACCGCAAGCGCCTGCGCGCGCTGCACCTCCTCGGGTTTGAAGACGCGGTTGCGCCCGCGCTCCGCGAGAACCGCGGCCCCGATCGCCTGCTCGTCGGCGATCAGCGGCAGCGCGAGCAGGGAGCGGATGCCGAACGTGCGCACGTAGGCCTGGTCGACGGCGTCGGCCGACGATGTGTCCTCGATCACGACGGGCTGCCCCTTGTCGAGCACGTCGAAGAGGAACGAGCGCTGGTCGCGCTCGCCATGCTGGCGACGCCACAGGTCCTCGTCCGTCGACGCCGCCGCGCCGTACCAGCCCTCGCGGTCCTCCTCGTACAGCGCGATCTGGCACAGGGACGCGTCGACGAGGCGGGCGAGGTTGTGGGCGACGAGCGTCAGCGTCTGGTCGAGGTCGATCGAGCTTGCGATTGCCCGACCGACGTCGGCCACGAGCGCGAGCTGCTCGGCGTGCCGCTGCGCGTCCTCGTAGAGGCGCGCCGTCTCGACGGCGACGGCGAGCTGTCCCGCGGCGGCGCGCAGCGCCTCGACCTGGCGCCAGTCCGGACGGCGTTCGTCGGAGCGGTGGTAGCCCACCTCGAGCACGCCCGTCGCCTCGCGTGACGCGTCGCTGCCGAACGGCAGGAAGACGCGGACCAGGTCCTTGTGCCCGTTCCGCTCGAACACCTCGCCCGCGAGGGTGAAGGGCGCCTCGCCGTCGCCGCGAGGGTGCTCGCCGATGAGGCAGGCGAGCACGCTGCCCTTGACCATGCCGTTGGCGTAGACGACGGGAACCTCGGCCCACGTCGCGGGCACGGGGACGCCGCCGGCGATGACGTCGGCGTGGCCGTCCGAAGGCATGGGGCCGACGATCACGGGCTGCCACGAGCGGGCGACGTGGACGAGCACGTCCTCCTCTGCCAGCACCCGGTCCTCCTCCTGCGCCCAGCGCGGCACCTTCTTGCCGTGAGCCGGCGCCACCCCGGTGTCGATGACGGCCGCCGTCGCCGCGCCCGCGGCCATGCGCACTGCCGTCGCGCCGTCCTCGCGCGCCTCGAGCAGGTAGACGGTCGCGAAGTTGAAGTCGAACTCCGGTACGTCGACGTCGGTCAGGTGACCGACCACCGCGTCTATGACGTCGTGGCGCGACGCTCCCGGCTTCAGCATCGCGGCGGTCATGTCGCCCAGCGCGCTGAGGAGACGATTCGAGCCCTCGAGGTCGGCGATCAGGCGCTGCGAAGCGAGCGCACCGCCGATCAGCTGCGCGCCGGCCTTGAGCATCTCGTCGGTGGCGGGCGCGCGGCGCACCGTCGCGAGCCGGTCGCGGCTCAGCAGGACCAGGTACCCGTGCGGGTCGCCGGCCTGGCCGAGCGCGTAGCTGGCGACGGGGTGGAGGTCGGCCTCGGCCGTCGCGCTGCCCACCGTCCGGGCGAGCGCCTCCTCCCAGGTCGTGCCGGTGTCGGCGCGCTCAACGCGAGTCGGCGCCGCGATGCGCAGGTGCGCCGTGACGAGCTCGAGGTGCGTGCGCTGCTGGCCGAACTGGTAGATCGCGGCACCATCGAGGTTCGACGCCATCAGCAGGTCGGCGAGCGCGATCGAGAGCAGGCGGCGGAGCTCCTTGGCGTCGGTGCGCCCATCGCCGACAGGCGCGGTCAGCAGTGTCGTCAGCCGGGATAGCCCGTCGAGGGCCGCCCTTTCGGCCGCCTCGAGGGCGCCGTGGACGAGGCTCGCCGCCGTCGTCGCTCGCCGCTCGAGCTCACGCAGCCGGCCATCGTCCGGCGCCTTGTCCCGGTTGCGGAAGTTGAGATAGACGAGGCCGAGGAACCGGTCGCCGAAGAGCAGCGGGAAGCCGAGCGTGGACTGGACCTGGTAGCGGCGGATAAAGGTCGAATCGATATCGGCCGGCGCGTCGCGAGCGATGAGCTTCTCGCGCCGGACCGTGAGCCACACGGTCGACCCGTAGTGGTGGAAGCCCAGGTCGTCGGGCACCTTGCCCTGGCGCTCGTCGACGATGTAGCGCGCGAGCTGCTCGTGCATGTCCGTGAGCGAATCGAGCAGGCTCTCCTGCGGCTGGCCGCTCGCGAACGGCGCGTAGTAGGTGTGGGTCGATTCCTCGTACAGGAAGATGGACGTGATGTCCGCGCCCGAAGCGTGCTGAAAATCCGCGACGACGCCGCGCAGGACGGCGGCAAGCCCGGAGCTGGCTTCGACCGGCGGGCGGATCATCTCTGCGACCGGATCATCACACGGATTCGGTCACCCCGCTGAACCCGCGCGCCAGAGCGACCGCGCCGAGGTACATCGCGCTCGGACGCGGATGCCGGGCGAAGGTCTGGCGGTCGACCGCGACGAGCCCAAAGGTCGGTGCGTAGCCGAGCGCCCACTCGAAGTTGTCGAGCAACGACCAGTAGAGGTAGCCGCGGACGTCGATGCCCTCGTCCAGGCAGGCGAGCACCTCGCGCAGCGCGACATCGATGTAGGCGACGCGCTTGCGGTCGTCGGCGGTCGCTATGCCGTTCTCGGTCACGAGGATCGGCACCCCCGGGCAGGCGCGATGCGCGCGCCGGATCGCGCCGCCTATGGCGCGCGGGTAGAGCTCGTAGCCCATGAGCGTCGTGCCGTCGTTCTCGACCAGCTCGCGGGTCATGTCGCTCCAGTCGGCGCCCGGGCTGCGCGAGCCCTCGGGGCCGAAGCGGAACCGCGTGTAGGTCTGGACGCCGACGAAGTCGTCCTTCCGGGCGAGCTCGAAGAACCAGTCGTTGACGCGCGACTCGAGCTCGAGCGACGAGGTCCCCGGCGTCGCGCCGTCCTCGTACTGCAGGTCCGGCACGGCGAGCGTGACCCCGGTCGGGACGCCGGCGCGGGCGCGGATGGCGGCCGCGCCCCGGCGGTGCGCTTCGAGCAGGTTGTCGATGGCGTGCTGGGCGCCGTCGCGGTCGTCGGTGTGGCCGGGCGGGTTTATGCCGAGCAGCCAGCCGCTCGAGCCGAGACCCTGGGGCTCGTTGAGCGTGCAGGCGTAGGCGATGCGGCCGCCGAGCGCCGCCGCCGCGCGGTCGCAGTACCGCTCGAAGAGGGCGGGGAACTCGGGCGCGGCGAAGCTGCCCTTGTCCAGCAACCAGCGCGGCACGGTGAAGTGGTGGAAGGTGACGATGGGGGCGACGCCGTGGTCGCGGCACGTGTCCAGCACGCGCCGGTAGTGGTCGAGCGCGGCGGCCGAGAACTCGCCCTCGGCCGGCTCGATGCGCGCCCACTCGAGGCCGAAGCGGAAGGAGTTCAGGCCGAAGCCGGCGAGCATGGCGATGTCCTCGCGGTAGCGGTGGTAGAAGTCGCAGGCGTCGCCCGAGGGCTCGCGGCAGGGCGTCGACTCCGCGTGCTCCCACCACCACCAGTCGGAGTTCGTGTTGCCGCCCTCGGTCTGGTGGGCGGAGATCGCAGCGCCGAAGAGGAAGCGGTCGGGAAACGTCTCGGGTGAGCGCATCCGCGGAAGTCTAGGTCACGCCTGCAAGGGGCAAAGTTGACAACCTTTCCGACCCCAACTACTATCCGACCGTTAGCCAAGGCGAACGTTCGCGTTGGTCGTCAGCCAGGCCGATGCACCCCCGCACGGGGTCGATTTGGGAGGAAATCACGCGATGGCCGAGGTCTTATCGAGGCTGAGCTCGAGGGCGATAGCACTGGGTCTCGGCACATTGATGCTCGCGGCCGCATGCTCCACCGGCTCGAGCGGCAACAACAACGGAAACAGCGCGTCGTCGACCGACGTGACCGTCTGGACCGCCTGGGGCGGCGCCGAGCTGAAGGCGTTCCGCGACGTGCTCGCGCCGTTCGAGAAGGACAGCGGGATCAAGGTCCACGTCACCACGAACCGCGACTCCACCAACCAGATCGCCAACGGCATCTCGGCCGGGACCGACCTGCCGGACATCGCGCCTGGGCCGACGGATCCGACGCAGGTCAAGGACTGGGTGTCGAAGGGCGCCCTCAAGCCGATCGAGACCGCGCTCGGCTCGTCGTTCAGTGAGTACATGAGCAACACGTACGGCGCGCTGACCACGGCGCCCGGCGGCGCCTCGGACGACCCGTACATCGGCATCGTCGGCGGCAAGCACTACGAGATGATGGTCAAGACCCAGGTCAAGGGATTGATCTGGTACAACAAGAAGGTCTTCACGGGGACCGCCCCGACGAGCTTCGACCAGCTGCTTTCGATCAACCCCCAGCAGTACGGCGCCAAGAGCCTGTTCTGCGCCGGCTTCGAGTCAGGCGCCGCGTCGGGCTGGCCGGCCTCCGACCAGATCGACAACATCATCATGCGGCAGTCCGGTGACCAGGTCTACACGAACTGGATCCAGGGCAAGGTCAAGTTCAGCGACCCGGCGATCAAGCTCGGCTACCAGACCTTCCTCAAGGAAGTCTCCGACCAGTCTGTGTACGGCGGCCGCAACACCGCCCTGTCGACCAACTTCGGCAAGGCCGGCGACCCGCTGTTCAAGGCTCCCGACTCCACCAACAAGGCCGGCTGCCTCTTCCTCGAGCAGGCGACCTTCATCACCTCGTTCTTCCAGCAGGACTTCCCGAGCCTCAACCTGAAGGCCGGGCAGGACTTCGACTTCTTCGCCCACCCGAGCGTCGACCCGCAGTACGACGGCAACGTCAACGGCTTCTACGACAACTTCGCGATGTACAACGACACCCCCGCGGCGCGGAAGCTGATGCAGTGGATGATGACCAAAGACGCGCAGCAGATCTGGGCCAACGACGGCGGCACGCTGGCGGCCCGCAAGGACATCACCTACACCGACCCGGTGTTCAACAACGCGGCGAAGATCGCCGGGAGCGCCAAGAACCTTCTCGTCACCGCAGGCGACTTCATGCCGTCCGACATGCAGGCCGCCTTCTGGCAGTCGCTGCTCAACGTCACCCGCGACCCGGGCAGCCTCAACTCGCAGCTCGCCCACCTCGACCAGGTGCAAGCAGCCGCCTACAAGTCGAGCTAGACCGACACAAGGACGATTCACGCCAGGGCGGCCCGCGCCGCCCTGGCCTCCCGGCTTAAGGAGGTTCGTGGCGTGGGTGGGATCATCGATACCGGCCAGATCACCACGGCCATCGTGGCGATCATCGCCGTGCCGCTCGTTCTCCTCGGTTACATCATCCTGGGCGAGCAGATCATCGAGCGGCTGCCCGCGTCGCTCCAGTCGTGGATCCGGCCTTACTTCTGGGCCCTTCCCGCGCTCGGATTCGCCGGCATCTTCATGGTTTATCCGCTCATCCGGACGGTGATCCTGAGCTTCCGCAACGGCGCCGACACGGAGTGGGTCGGCCTCGCCAACTACAACTACTTCTTCACCTTCCCCGACACGCTGCTGGCGCTGCGCAACAGCCTCCTGTGGCTTGTCTTCTACACGTTCTTCGCGGTCTTCCTCGGCCTGGTGATCGCCATCCTGGTCGACCGGGTCAGCTACGAGTCCATCGCCAAGATCGCGATCTTCCTGCCCGTGCCGATCAGCGCCGTGGCCGCGTCGATCATCTGGAAGTTCATGTTCGACTACCAGCCGCCCGGCCAGACGCAGACGGGGACGCTCAACGCGATCCTGGGCGTCTTCCACCGCGACCCCGTGCCGTGGCTCGTCAGCTCCACGACCAACAATGCGGCGCTCATCTTCGTCGGCATCTGGACCGCGGTCGGCTTCTCCATGGTCATCATCTCCGCGAGCCTCAAGGCGATCAGCACCGAGGTGCTCGAGGCAGCGCGCATCGACGGCGCCAACGAGTTTCAGATCGTGCGCCTGGTCGTGACGCCGCTGCTGTGGCCGACGATCACGGTCGTCGGCACGACGATGATCATCAACGCGCTCAAGACGTTCGACATCGTCTACGTGATGACGAACGGCGCCTACGACACCGACGTCATCGCGAGGCAGATGTTCAGCCAGATCCAGCACTCGCACAACAGCCGTGCCGCGGCCATCGGCGTGGTCCTGTTCCTCACGATCGTGCCGCTATTGATCGTCAACGTCCGTCGCTTCCAGCAGCAGGAGGAGCAGCGATGAGCGCAGAGCAGGTCACCACGCGGCGCACCACGGCGACCGGGACGGACGCGGCCGTGTCGAACTTCGGCTACCGGCTGCAGCGGCTGCCGCTGCACCTCGTGATCATCATCTTCTGCGTCGTCTGGGTCGTGCCCACGGTGGGCATGATCATCAACTCGTTCCGCAGCCTCTCCGATATGGGCAGCGCCGGTTGGTGGACGACCCTCTTTCCGCCGCACGGCTTCACGTTCGCGAGCTACCAGCAGGTGCTGGCGCTCGAGGGCGTGCCGTCCTCGATCGTCACCAGCATCCTGATCACGATCCCGGCCACAGTGATCCAGCTCACGGTGGCGACGATGGGCGCCTACGCCTTCGCGTGGATGAAGTTCCCCGGAAAGGACATCCTGTTCATCATCATCGTCGGCCTGATGGTCGTGCCGATCCAGATGACGTTGGTCCCGCTCCTTTCGTTCTTCAGGGTCCTCGGGTTGAACGGCACCATCGTTTCCGTGTGGCTCGCGCACACCGGCTACGGCCTGCCGTTCGAGGTGTTCCTGCTTCGCAACTACCTGGGCGGCCTGCCCCGGGAGATCTTCGAGTCGGCGGAGGTCGACGGCGCCGGCCACGCGGTGCGGTTCCTGCGCATCGCCGTGCCCATGACGATCCCGGCGATCGCGTCGCTGACGATCTTCGTCGTGCTCGGCGTCTGGAACGACCTGCTGGTCGCGCTGACGTTCCTCGGCACCGCGACGTACCGGCCGTTCACGGTCGTGATCACGCAGCTCGTGACCTCGTTCGGCGGAGGCTGGCAGTTCCTGACGGCCGCGGCCGCGCTGCAGATGTCGCTTCCGCTGCTCGTGTTCATCTTCCTGCAGCGGTACTTCGTGCGCGGCATCACGAGCGGGTCGGTCAAGGGCTAACGAACCAGCAGCGGCGACGGCGGACGTGACGGCACGCGACGTCGTCCTGATGACGACGCACGACATCGGCCGCAGGCTGCGCTGCTACGGCCACCGCAGCGTGGTGAGCCCGCACCTGGACGCCATCGGCGCCGAGGGGGCGAGGTTCGACCTCGCGTTCTGCACGGCGCCGCAGTGCAGCCCGAGCCGGGCCAGCCTTGCCTCGGGACGGTACCCGCACAACAACGGCGTGATGGGCCTGGCCCATCACGGCTTCGACTGGGAGCTCGACGCCGCCGTGCCCCATGTCGCCGCCGTCCTGGTCGGGAACGGGTTCGAGAGCCATCTCTTCGGCGGCCAGCATGTCTCGCTCCACCCCGAGCGTCTCGGCTTCAGCCGGCACCACGCGGAAAAGCGCGGCGACGCGATCGTCTCCGCCGCCGAGGAGGTGGTCCGCAACGCCGGCGACCGTCGCCTCTACCTCGAGATCAACTTCGAGGAGACACACCGGCCGTACCCGCAGGTGCGCCGCCACGTAGCGCCCACGGGCATGGACATCCCGGCGTACCTTCCCGACGGGCCGGCCGCGATCGAGGAGATGGCCGGCCTGGAGGAGGGTATCCGCCTCGTCGACGAGGCCGCCGGCCGCGTCCTCGACATCCTGCGCCGCGCGGGCCGCCTCGATTCCGCCATCGTCGTCTTCACCACCGACCACGGCATGGCCATGCCGCGCGCCAAGTGCACGCTGTACGACGCCGGCATCGAGGTGGCGCTCCTGGTGCGATGGCCGGAGGGCGGCTTCCAGGCCGGCGCTGTGGTGACCGAGATGGTCAGCAACATCGACGTCCTGCCGACGATGCTCGACGCGGCCGGCGTGCAGATTCCGCCCGGCGTGCAGGGGCGCTCGCTGCTGCCGCTGCTGCGCGGCGAGCGCCACGACGAACGCCACGCGGTGTTCGCGGAGAAGACGTTCCACAGCTACTACGACCCGATGCGCGCGATCCGGACCCGGCGCCACAAGCTGATCCGCAACTTCGAGACGGCGTTCCTCGTCGAGGTGCCCGGCGATATCCAGGCCGGGGCAATCTTCCGCGCCGACCCGACCCCGTATTCGAAAGACCGGCCCGCGGTGGTGGAGCTCTACGACCTCGAAGCCGATCCCCTGGAGACGCGCAACCTCGCGGGACAGCCCGACGTCGCCGACGTGGAACGCAAGCTCAGCGCATCGTTGTGGAAATGGATGCGCGAGACCGGCGATCCCCTGCTCAGGGGCCCGGTGCCCTCGCCGCGCTACCGCCTGGCTATGGAGTCTTAGGCCGGCTTCGTTCGACCACGTAGATCGTCGCCAGGAAGGCGACGTAGAAGACTCCGAGCGAGATCCAGATCACCGACTGGTCCAGGCCCAGCCAGGTCTCGACGGTGACGACGGCGATGATCGCCGGCACATACGCGAACCCAATGCCGACCTTCCACCAGCGGTCGCCGTACCTGTAGCGCAGGAACGGCATCATGCCCGGGCCGACGTGCTCGCCCTTCGGCGGCGCCATTTCGGCGCTGTCTTCGGTCTTCCAGCCCGCGTAGCGCCCGATGTCGCTACGTTCTTGATCGTTGATCGAGTCCAGCATACGCGCGCAACCGATAGTCCTCGGCCCGCGCGCCATCGCTGCGATCGCGGTGTCCTTCCTGCTCATGGGCGTGGCGGTGTCCGCTTACGGACCGCTGCTCGAGCCGCTGACGAGGCGGTACGGGGTGAGCCTGCCGGTGGCCGGAGCGACCATCAGCGTCCACTTCGCCGGTGCGCTGCCCGGCGTGCTCATCGCGGCGTGGGCGGCGCGGCGTGTGGACGCGCGCTCCATCGTCCTCGCCGCCGGCGCGGTCGGTGCCATCGGCCTCGCGGCTGTCGCCTTCGCGTTCGCCTGGCCGCTGTATCTCGCTGCGGTCTTCCTGGTCGGCCTTGGATTTGGCGCGCTCGTGCTGGCGCTGAACCAGATCGTCGCCTTCAGCGCCGGACGCCGCCGCGCCGCGCTGCTCAACGCGCTCAACGCCGCCTACTCCGCGGGCGCAGTGGCCGGGCCTCTGCTGGTCGCCGCGTTCGCGCGCGAACACTTCACCCTCCTGTACCTCGCGGGCGCCGTCGTGTGGCTCGCGGTGATGCCGGGCGCGCGCGGCATCGTGGGCCGTCTGCCGGTGGACTCGGCGGCGCCGCGGCGGCCGGGCAAGCTCGTGTGGACCTTCATCGCCGCCTTCGTCCTCTACGTCGCCATCGAAACGGGCACCGGCGGCTGGATGACATCGCACCTGCAGTCGGTCGGGGTGGCCTACGCGCAGTCTGCGACGCTCACCTCGGCGTTCTTCCTCGCCATCGTCGTCGGCCGGCTGCTGATCACGCTGGTCCCCGCGTCGGTCCCCGAGTCGTACGTCGTCATCTGCGCCGCGGTCGCGGCCACCGTCGCGCTTGCCGTGGCGACCATAGACGCAGCCGCGCCGTGGGCTTACGTCGCCGCCGGCCTCGCCATGGCCCCGATCTTTCCTACCGGCGTGGTCTGGCTGGCGCGCCTGCGTCCGGCCGACTCGCGCGCCACGTCCTACCTGTACATGGCGACGTCGGTCGGCGGCGTCGTCGGGCCGGGCGCG
>CAYWTI010000089.1:0-10015 GCA_964461175.1 uncultured Actinomycetes bacterium
AATGCCAACTCCCTGCGCTCGGGACAAGCCTGCGACCGCCCCCCGCCGAGGGATAGTGCCCTCCGGCCTTGATGGCGACGGACCTACTGCCTCCGGACGCGCGCCGAGGCGGGTGCCCCAGCGGCATGGGCCTTTGGACCCGAGGCCGGCGCACGGACCCGAGGACAAGATCGGCGGCGTGTTCGCCCAGGCCACGACGCTCGTTCCCCACCGAGCGTCGGATGTGGCCGGTGTCCTGACCGATCCTCGCCACCGCTGGTCGCTCCCGCTCGACGGTGACGGTGAGACGCTACTCGCCAGGGTGGGGGTCTCCATCGCCGGCGTGAGTCGACGATGGATGACTTCATCGGCCGGCTGTCAGGTGCCGTGACCGCCGAGATCAGGCGACGAAGCTCGATGACATGATCAGGCGGCTGAGGCCGATCAGTGAACGCTGCGTGGTGACGGTGCGAGCCTGCTCGTGAACTCCAAAACGGTGACGGCGCCGGCGTCGTGGTACCGCACGCGTCCGACCGCCGCCGGCGGCACCATGTCCCTGTCTTCGACCGTGACCAGCGTCTCGCGCGGACGGATGGCACGCCACGCCTGGCCGACGATCTCGCGCGGGAGGCTTCCCGGAACGTAGACGAACCTGCGGTGCGGAACGGAGCCGCGCTCCGCCCAGCCGGCCGAACGCGTAGGGTCACCGAGCTCCGTGGTGCTGCCCCGGGACGCGATCGCCTTGGCCTCGGTCGAGGGGACCCGGCTCAGCGCCGGCTGTCGGCCACCGCGAAAGGCCGGCCGCTGGCGTGGGCGTCCATCGCCAGGACCGCCTGCGATCGGGTCTTGACGTGCAGCTTGCTGAGCACCTGCTGCACGTGCTTGTTGATCGTCGTGATCGAGACCCCAAGCCGGGCAGCGATCTCCTTGTTGGTGCGGCCCCGCCGAAGCTCGGCAAGCACCTGCCGCTCGCGCCGCGTGAGGGTCGAGGCGGGTGAACGCCGGCTGCCGTTCTTGTGGGCGCCGTTGGTCAGCAGGTCGCTGAAGCCAAGCCGGCCGAAGTTCGGGTCGGCAAGTCCACGAATGGCGGCGACCAGGTCTTCGACCGGCAGATCCTTGGGCAGGTAGCCGCTGGCACCCGCGGCGCGAGCGGCGGCCGCCCATTCGAAGTCGAGCGACCCGGAGATGACGATGACCTTCACGGCGTCGTAGGTCTCGCGGATGGCCCTGGTTGCCGCGAGCGCGTCCTGGTCCGGACCCAGGATCAGGTCGAGGATGACGACGTCCACCGGTTCGCTGCGCAGCATCTCGTCGAGGTGCTCGAGCGATCCGATGTCCCACACGGGCATGAGGTCGCTCTCGCGCTCGAATAGCCGCAGCAACCCAAGGCGAAAGACAGGATGATCATCAACGACGCCGAGACGGATCAGCGGGAGCCCCTCCACCACACGCCACGCCGAATGAGGGATCGGAATGGCTCGATGCAAGATACAACGTCCCGGCCTTCAATAACAGTCCGGGATGTATCTACTCCTTGGGTTTCGAAAGCACCTCGAGGAGTCGGGCTCTCAGCCGGCTCAGCGCGTCCGGCGGCATCGGGGTGCCCTCCGCCCAGCCGAGGAACGCCTCTACGATGCGGCGCCACGCGACGGCGCGTCGCTCCAGCCCGTCGAGCCAGTACGTGCGCGACCACGCCGCCGCCGCGGCCCAGCCGGCGCACAGGCAGCAGGCGGCACCGACCGCGAGCTCGAGCCAATCGGTCCAGCCGGATGGGCCAAGAGACGCGAGGACGACGATGCCGCACGCGAGGTTGACCACCACCGCGACGGGCAAGAACACGCGATAGAAGACCAGCTCTCGCTGGGGCCGAGGTCCCGCCACCGACGGCGAAATGTCGCACGGTTCCGCGCCGCGGGCAAGCGAGTCATCTGTCCTAGCCCTAGCGAGACGCCCTAGGACGGCCGTCCTCAGATCGTTTCCCGGCTGGGGACGACCTCGTCGAGGGACTTCTTCAAGCCCTGCAGCGACTCCGGCGTCAGAGGGATCTCTTCGACCCACCCGAAGATCGCGTCGGCCATCTGCCGCCACACCGCGACCTGGCGGCTCATCACCTTTGCCCAGTAGGACCTCGACCAACCGCTGGCGGCCAGCGCCCCGGCGACGAAGCAGCAGAACGCTCCGGTGGCGAGCTCGTCCCACTGCATCCAGTCGTTGGGCCGCAGGTTGCTGAGGATCAGAAGCCCGAGACCTAGATTGAGGCCCACCGCGAGCGGCAGGAACAGCATGTAGAAGAGCCGCCGCGACCTACGCGTCGGCAGCATCGGCCGATCGCGTGGCTCACCCACGTGTCGCATCCGCCGGAGCGTGGCACGAAGAGACGGCGCCCGCCAATAGTGCGAATGTCCCGGCCGTGGGTCAAAACGGAAACGTGACGCGTGGGTGAAGCGCCGTTAAGCGGTCCTTACAAAAAATGGTCAGTTCTACCCATTGACTTGGTATTTCGGTAAGCCCTTAAGTTCGTCCTCGAAGGATCGAAGGCAAAAGGCCTATCGGACCGGGCAAAGGGGCCGGGATTTCCGAAGGCTATCGTCCGTAAGTAACCAAGGGAGAGGGACACGAGCACGTTGGGGTCGACTGAGGCGTCGTACGCCGTCGCCAGCGATTCGTCGATTGCCGACGATATCCGCCGTGAGCTTGCTCGTGAGCTTCACGACAGGGTCGCGCAGACGCTGACGACGATGCTCATCGAGCTCGAAAACTTCAAGACCGAGCAGACGGGACGGCAGAGCGTCCTCCGCCAGCTCGACGAGCTCCAGGACTCGACCCGTGACGTCCTGAAGAACCTGCGCACGGTGCTGTACGACCTTCGCGGCGAAGAGGACCTCAACGACAGCCTCGTCGAGTCGGTGCGCGCGCTGCTGTCGCGATTCGAAGAGCGGACGCAGGTAAGCACGCTACTTTCCGTAGCCCCGTCGTGGCCCCGGCGCGTGCGATCGGCGGCCGGTCTCAACGTGTACCGGATCATCGAAGAGGCGTTGACCAACGTCCGCCTGCACAGCGGCGCCCAGATCGTCGAGGTCGCCCTCGGTCCGATGCAGGGCAACAAGATCGAGGTCCGCGTCAAGGACGACGGCAAGGGCGGAGCGACCGACGCGGTTTCTTCGCAGCCAGGCCTCGGCGTCATGGGCATGCGAGAGCGCGCCCTTTTACTGGGCGGCCGGCTCGAAGTCGAGAGCGAGGACGGGCGTGGCACCACCATTCGGGCGATCCTGCCCAAGGAGCAACTGATTTGAGCACTGCCACCCAGCCACCAGCCGCCACGGCGCCCGCCCGCACGGCGCGAGTGTTGATCGTCGACGACCAGACGCTGTTCCGCTCGGGCCTGGGTCGCCTGCTGGGCGCCGACGACCGAGTCACCATCGTGGGCGAGGCCGTCGACGGGGCGGACGCCCTCAAGATGACGCTCGCCCTCAAGCCTGACGTCGTCTTGATGGACATCAAGATGCCGAACGTCGACGGCATCGAGGCCACGCGCCGGATCCTCGCCGAGAGTCCCAAGACCAAGGTTTTGATGCTGACCACGTTCGAGGCGGACAACCACGTCATCCAGGCACTGAAAGCCGGCGCGAGCGGCTACGTGCTCAAGGACTCGCAGGCGGGCGCCATCGTCTCGAGCATCCTCGCCGTCGTGGCCGGAGAACGCGTCATGGCCAGCGCGGTGGCGAACCGCGTGCTCGAGATGCTGACCGGAGCCACCACGCCGAAAGAGTTCTACGACGGTCTGACGGTGCGCGAGGTCGAGATCCTTCGCATGCTGGCGACCGGGATGGCGAACAAGCAGATCGCGTTCAAGCTGAAGATCAGCGAGAAGACGGTCCGCAACCACGTCAGCAACATGTACGAGAAGCTCGACATCTACGACCGCGCACAGGCGGTTTTGTACGCCGTGCGGAAGGGCCTGGTCGAGATCTGACTCGGTTTGTCCCGGGACGTGGGCCCCAGTCGGTCCCGTGCATTAGTACGACGATCCCATTAAACACGTGAGCGTGCATCACTACATTCGTCACCATCGTGGTGGTTGTTCCGCGGCGCTCGCAGGACTCGCCTGGGGTGGGCGAGCTGATGGCCGGCGTCGCGCCGACGGTTCTGCTGATCGACCGTCAGCCGCTGTTCCTTGCCGCGCTCGGGACGCTGCTGGCGGCGCCGCCGATAGGCGCGAACCTGCAGTTCATGCACAGCACCGAGGATGCGCTAGACGTAGCGCGCGCCGGCGGCGTGCACCTGGTGTTCTGCGAGGTGAAAGCCGAGCCCATGCCCGCAATCGAGCTTGCGGATCGGCTGGCGGAGCTCACGCCGAGGGTTCCACTGATACTCCTCGGCGAGCCAGACGACGAGCCGCTCCTGGCGGCTGCGCTGAGCACTTCGGTGGCGGGGATGTTCACCAAGGACGCAGCCCTCGAGGAATTCCTCGCTGGGGTCGACGCCGTGCTGTCAGGCCATCGGGCGGTCGGTTCGAGGCTGATGAGTCGCGTGCTGCTGCGTCTCTCCGAGAGCTCCGTGCCGCAACGCCGCAACGCGAGTCAGCTGTCGCCGACGGAGCGCGACATCCTGGCGATGATCGGCGACGCGAAGTCGATTCCGTTCATCGCCGAGACCCGCGGCATCAGCAACAAGACGGTCCGCAACCACCTGGCGAACATCTACCGCAAGCTCGAGCTGCGGAGCCGCACCGAGGCCATGCTCTGGGCCGCCCGGATGGGCCTGACCAGCAGCTGACTCGCGGAAGCGGAACCGGGACAAACGACCCATGTCGTCGGGCAACTCCCATTCTCATCGCGTCCGCCAGGCGAGAGGATCTTCAACCATGACCGCCACGCAGGCCCCCGCGCTGGAGGTCGAACCGGAGGCTCCGCAGCGCCTCGGCGAGAGATTGCTCGCGGCGAGCCTGATCAGCGAGGGACAGCTGACGCGAGCCCTCGCCATGCAGGCGCAGTCCGGCCGGCCGATCGGACGCGTGCTCGTGGACCTGGGCGTCATCGACGAGGACCGTCTGACGCCCGTGCTCAGCGCGCACCTCGACCTGCCGTCGGTGGACCTGCGGCGCGAGCCGGTCGATCCCGAGGCCGCGCAGCTCGTGCCCGAGGAGTTCGCGCGCCGCCACCTCGTGCTGCCGATCTCGCGCGAGAACGGCGATCTCAAGGTCGCGATGGCCGACCCGGTCAACCTGACGTTGATCAACGACCTGCGTCTCCTGACAGGCCTTGGAATCACTCCCTACGTGGCGGGGGCATCCGACATCCTTGCCAACCTGAGCCGCATCCACACGATGCGGCCGCGCATCCACGAGGCCGCCCGCTCACTCGAGGTCAGCAGGCCGAAGTTCGGGACGACGCGCACGAACATCCTCGAGCTCTCGAAGATCACGGCGACGTCGCCTGCGATCGAGATCGTGAACATGCTCATCACGCAGGGGCTTCGCGACCGGGCGTCGGACATCCACGTCGAGCCGCAGAAGGACTACCTGCGCATCCGGTTCCGGATCGACGGCGTCCTCCAGGACGTGGCGCACCTGCCCATCACGACGGGCCAGGCGCTCGCATCGCGCATAAAGATCATGGCCGACATGAACATCGTCGAGCGACGCCGCGCGCAGGACGGTCAGATCAGCCTCACCGTCGACGGCCGCGAGCTCGACATCCGCGTCGCCACGATCGAGACGATCTGGGGCGAGAAGCTCGTCCTCCGCCTTCTCGACCGCGGCCGCTCGCTGATCACGCTCGAGCAGCTGGGCTTCTCCCGGAACTCGTATTCCCGGTACCACGAGATGCTGCACTCGCCGTACGGAATGATCATCGTGTCCGGCCCGACAGGCAGCGGCAAGACGACGACGCTTTACGCGTCGATCCACGAGCTCGACCAGCAGGTCCGCAACATCATGACCATCGAGGACCCGGTCGAGTACATGTTCGAGAACATCAACCAGAGCCAGATCAACAAGCTGGCCGACATAACGTTTGCTAACGGCCTGCGGGCGATCCTCCGCCAGGATCCCGACATCATCCTGGTCGGCGAGATCCGCGACCGCGAGACGGCCGAGATCGCGGTCCAGTCCGCGCTCACCGGCCACCTCGTGCTGTCTTCGCTCCACGCCACCGACGCGGCTGGAGCGCTGCTTCGGTTCATCGACATGGGCATCGAGGGTTTCCTCATCGCCTCGTCGGTGATCGCGATCGTCGCTCAGCGTCTGGTGCGCAAGGTCTGCGACGGCTGCAAGACCGCCCACGAGCCGACGATCGAAGAGCGTGAGTTCGCCGCCTCGGTCAGCCGCCCCGTACCCGCGGCCCTGTACCACGGCGCGGGCTGCGGCCGCTGCAGCCACACGGGCTACTTCGACCGGATCGGCGTGTTCGAGGTCCTGACGATGACCGATGAGCTCAAGCGGCTTGTGATCGGACGTGCGAGCCACAAGGAGATCGTCGCCGCCGCCGTTCAGGCAGGCGCCGTCCCGCTGCGGCTGGACGCATGGGACAAGGTGGCCCTGGGCGTGACGACGGTGTCCGAAGTCATGCGCAGCGTCTACATCATCTAGCGCGATGGCCGTAAGCAAGTTTCACTATCGCGCCTATTCGCCCAAGGGCTCGCTCGAGGACAACGTGGTCGCGGCCGGCTCGGCGGCCGATGTCCACCATGACCTGACGCGTCGCGGCTACCGGGTCGTGTCGCTGCGGCCCGCGCGCGGCGGGTGGAGATGGGTGTACCGGCAGCTGCCCACCTTCTTCGGCGTCAGCACCTCGGACCTCGTCCTCTTCTCCCGCCAGCTTGCGACCTTTCTCAAGGTCGGAGTGCCGATCACAGACGCGATCCGCCTGCTCAGGAGCGGCACCAGGTCGGGCGCGTTCAAGGTCGCGCTGGACGACATCAACGACGACCTCGACGAGGGAGAGGCGTTCTCCGTCGCCATCTCCCACCACCCGCACATCTTCAGCGAGCTGTACGTCGACATGATCCGCGCGGCCGAGTACAGCGGAAGCCTGGACCGCGTGCTTCTCCAGATCGCGAGCTACCTGCAGCGCCAGGACACGGCGATCAAGAAGCTGCGCAGCGCGATGATCTACCCGGCGGTCATCCTCACCCTGGCGGTCGTCGTCTGCGGGGTGCTGATCGTCTTCGTGCTGCCGAACTTCGTCGCCCTCTTCAACGAGTTCCACGCCGATCTCCCGCTGCCGACCAAAGTCCTGATCGGCATGGGCGTCTTCGCCCAGAAGTGGCGCCTCCAGATCGTGGCGGTGGTCCTGGTCCTGATCTTCGGCACGTTCTTTGCTCTGCAGACGCGTCGCGGCAAGGTGCTGTGGGACCACGTGCTGATCCGCCTGCCGGTCCTCGGGTCGATCGTCGTGTTTGCCGTGGTCGAGCGGTTCACGCGGACGCTCGCGACGATGCTGAGGGCCGGCATCCCGATCAGCCAGACGTTCGACGTCGCGATCGCATCCGCCGGCAACATCCGGTACCGGCGGGGTCTCGAGTCGATCCGCCAGCGGATGGTCACCGGCGACGGATTCTCCGAACCGCTCGCCGCCACGGGCCTCTTCATGCCCATGGTGATTCGCATGGTCCGCGTCGGCGAGGAGACGGGCACGCTGGATCAGAGCCTGGAGCAGATCGCCGACTTCCTCGCCGAGGAGATGGACTACAAGGTCCGGAACATGATCGCGCTGATGGAGCCGGCGCTCGTCATCGCCGTCGGCGGCGCCGTGGGCTTCGTCGCCGTCTCCGTCATCCTGCCGATGTACGGCCTGCTGCGGGCCGTCCACTGATGGATCGCCGCTCGAGGCGGCGTCGTGCTCAGGCGGGGACCACCCTGATCGAGCTCGTGGTCAGCGTCATGATCATCAGCCTCGCGCTGCTGCTGCTCGTCGGCGCGTTCAGCACCGGGCTTCTCGACGCCACGCTGGTCAAGCGCAACACCGCGGTCGACGCGGCGATCGAATCCGAGCTGGAACGGATCGGGGCCGCGAACTTCAGCTCGTCGCCACAGCCTTACTCGGAGTGCTTCAGCGTTGACAGCTCGGCGGCCCCCTCGCTGGTCACGTACCAGGCGGCCTGCCCCGCGGGTTCGAACCTGCGCCTCGACGTCACCGAGACGGACGTCCAGGCCGGCGCCGTCCAGAAGTGGTCCGTCCAGGTCATGACCTACCCCGCGCTCTCGCCGCTCGGGGCGACCGTGTCGGTCTACAAGATCGACCGATGACCGACGCGCGGCGGAGGAGCCAGGCGGGTTACACGCTCATCGAGCTGATGGTCGCCACCTCGATCGGCGTCTTCGTCATGGGCGCGCTGACCTCCGTGATCCTGACGACGGTGCTGTCGACCAACGTGGCGACGAGCCGGGTCGACGCGGCCAACCAGGTCCGGAACCTGCAGCTGACGGCGTACGACGATATGGCGTTGAGCCTCGTCCCGACGCCCGCGGGATGCGGCACGCCGGCGAGCCCTTGCACGACGCAGCCGATCGTGCTCCAGGGCAGCCGCATGAGCAACCAGAGCGCCGGCACGGCGACGCCTTACACCGTCAGCTACACGTGGTCGGCGGCGGCGCACACCATCGTCCGCCAGGTCAGCGGTGGCGCCTCGCGCACGATCGCGACCGATGTGACGAGCTTCTCGTGGTACCTCGACACGAGCCAGGCGCATCACGCCGTGGTCATCAGGCTCACGGTCACGATCGACACGTACAACTCGCAGTACGCGCAGTCGCAGTCCATGCGCTTCTATCCCCGGGTCACGGGACCATGACGGCGTCGATCCGTCAGGTGCTGTCCGACCGGCGGGCCCGGCAGCGTGGGAGCGTGCTCGGGGGCCTTCTGATCATGGTCGCGATGCTTGCCATCCTCATCGGCGCGTTGATGACCGACCTCTCGACCTCGTTCCTGCTGTCGCGGACGGTCGGCGAACGCGTACAGCGCGAGGCGACCGTCACGTCGGCCATGGAGCTGGGTTTCTATCAGCTGCAGACCAGCACCGTGCCGCACGTGTGCGCCACCGACGGCCGTGGGCCGTGGTTCGTCGCCTCGCTCAACGGCAGCCCGGCGGCGGTCACGCAGAAGTGCGCGGCCATCGTCCCGGACACGAGCACCTCGATCGGTGCCGGCGCCTACACCTTCGCCGGCATGCATGAGACTGTTGCCGGCCACAACTCGTACCTGGTCGCGAGCGCCGGCGGCGCCCTCAGCTCGTATGCGTTCGGCACGACCGGGCGTGAGTGGGCGGTCGCCCTCGGCGGCGCCCCGACCGCCGACCTGAACGCCGTCCAGGATCCAGGCGACCCGATAGACGTGAGCATCCTGGTCCCCGAGAACGCGACGAGGCTGACGTGCCTGTCCCACTGCGTCTCCTTGTACGACCAGGGCGCCGGCGCGCCGGCGTTCCAATGCGATATGGCGTCGGCCGCCGCTGTAACGAGCCAGCCCGTAGCCGGCGCGAACTTCCCCGGCGACGCGTTTTTCGGCGACGCGGGTGGGACGATGTACGTCTACGACGCGTCTTCGGACGGCAGCTGCCTACCCGTCGCGGCGCTGACCGGGCTTGTGGGTCCCGTCGTGGGCCAGCCGATAGTGCTGCCCGGGACGACGGTGTCCAAGGGCCACGTGACGACGGTGGTGGACGACATCTTCGTCGTCACCTCGAGCGCGACCACGACGCAGCTCGCCCACTGGCAGCTCACCCAGACGACCGACAACCGGATCGGGGTTCCAGTGAGCGTCCTGCTCCCGATCGCCGCGTTGCCGATCGCGGTTGGGGGCAACGCCGTCGAGTCGAACGCGAGCGCGCTCGTGCCGGTGAACGGAAGCGCCATCCGTGTCGCCATCGCCGGCCGGACCGGCAAGATCGCACTGGGGCGCATCACCGCGACGCTGACGAATGCGGGCTTCACGTACACGATGTCAGCGAGCGCGGCGGTCGCGCTGGCCGGCCAGGTCACGCACGACCCTTACTGGTGTCACTGCCCCGGCGGCGACCTCATCGGCGTCGGCGGCGC
>CAYWTI010000090.1:0-2040 GCA_964461175.1 uncultured Actinomycetes bacterium
CAAACTGCGAGTAGGCTACTCGCCGAGCAGACGGTTATAGCCGCTTACCCGAGCGCCCGAGCCATCCTGACGGCAGCGTCATCAAGTGCTCCATCCTCAACGTGGCCGTAGATATTCACGGTCGTGGCGATCGTCGAATGCCCAAGGACGCGGCTGACAACGTGCATCGGTACGCGGTTCTTGAGCATGATCGAGCTGGCCTCGTGGCGCAGATCGCGGAACCTGACCGCGGGTAAGCCCTTGCGTTCGACACACCACGGTGCATCGGGACCGCCGTCCCTGAGGACGATCGAGCTGGCTATTTCAGAAGTTGCGGTTTGAAATCTAGGTAGACGCCCAGCGTCGGGTGCTCGCCATATCCGCCGACGAGAACGCCCATGCACTCCGGCCGGCGACCCGATGCCTCTATTGCGCTGACAAGGGCCGCGTAGACCTCAGCTTGCTCGGCCGGGAAGTGTCCGACTGTGCGCCCGCCGCTAGCATCGACCCTTACCGCTGGCATGCGCGTATGGCTGTTCAGCTCGTACCGTAGATAACAGACGAAGGTCACGTGGCGCTCGCCACGCTCCATGCGCCCGGCGCTGATCTGGCGGAGACGGTCTTGATAGAACGATTCGCCGACGATCTCGAAATCGAAGCTTCCGCTCCCGCAGCTGCATTGGCTGACGGCCGGAGCCGGCGCCCCTAGACGGCGTAGCCACGAGAGCATGGCGCGAATATAGATCGGCAGTGCCCCCGCCGCTGCAATCGTCTACTGCGATTGGCAACAGTTAGGCAACACGGCGGTTTGTTCGGGCTGGTCACAGGACCTAAATAGGCCGACTTCGTATTGGAGGCGACGCCCAGAATCGAACTGGGGATGGAGGTTTTGCAGACCTCTGCCTTACCACTTGGCTACGTCGCCTCGCCGCCAGAAACCCGATTCTAAGATGCCATCGTGCCCGGACAGAGCTTCCGCGACGCCATGGCGCGCCTGCCCGCGGGCGTCGTCGTCGTCACCGCCAGCGCGGGCGGCGTCTACCGCGGATTGACCGCCAGCAGCCTCGTCTCGGTGTCAGTGGACCCGCCCCTTGTCGCCGTCGCCCTGGAGCGCGAGTCGGCGACGGCTAGCGCGGTCCGCGCGTCGCGTGAGTTCAACGTCAGCGTGCTCACGCGGGCTCAGGAGTTCCTCGCTGACCGCTTCGCCGGCCGCGCGCCGGCGGTCGACTGGCGCGCGACGCCTCACCGCCTGGGCCGCAACGGCGTCCCGCTTCTCGACGGCTGCGCGGCGTGGCTCGAGTGCGGCCTACTCGAGATCCACGAGGCCGGGGACCACGACATCTGCATCGCCGAGGTCCGCGCCGCGGAAGTCGGCGGCGGCGACCCTCTCATCCTCTGGGACCGGTCGTTCTGGACGCTGCACTAATAAGGAAGCTCGTCCTCGTCCATCCCGAAGTGGTGGCCGACCTCGTGCAGGATGGTGCGGCGCACCTCGTCGACCAGCTCCTGCATCGTCGTCGCCGCGCGCTCGTGTGCGCGCTTGTAGAGCGTGATCCGATCCGGTAGGCCTTCACCCGCATGGAGGGCTCCGGCGCCCTGATAGAGGCCCATCAAGCCTTCCCGCGACGACTCCTCGACGATGAACTCGACGTTGTCGAGGTAGGGCTGGAAGTCGTCCGGGATCGCGTCGATCGCCGTCTGCACCAGCGATTCGAATTGCTGCATGCTGAGGCGCATGGCTGAATTGAAGCGCGTCGTCGTCGTCGGTGCGGGGACGATGGGTTCGCAGATCGCGCTCCAGACCGCCTTGAGCGGGCGCTACGACGTGACGCTCGTCGACACGGTCGCCGGCCAGCTCGAGCGGGCGCGGGCGCAGAACCGCAAGCTCGTCGACCGCTCCGTCGAGAAAGCGCGCCTGACCGCGCAGCAGGCCGACGACGCGATGAACCGCATCGCCGACTCCCCGGTCCTCGCGCCGGCGGTCAGGGACGCCGACCTCGTGATCGAGGCGGTGATCGAGAACTTCGACGCCAAGAAGGCGGTCTTCGAGGACCTCGGCAA
>CAYWTI010000091.1:0-2433 GCA_964461175.1 uncultured Actinomycetes bacterium
GACTTCGGCGTCCACGTCGACGACTACATATGGATCGGGCTTCTCGGTCTCGTCAAGCTCATCGACGCGATCGGCGGCATCGACGTCGTGACGAGCCATCCGGTCATGGACGACTACTACCCCGCCGACATCTACGGCGGCTGGCCTTACGACTACGAGCGCGTTGCCGTGCTCGCCGGTCCGCAGCATCTCGATGGGGTGCATGCGATGCAGTACGTGCGCTCGCGCCACGGCGACCTGCAGAGCGACTTCGGCCGCTCGCAGCGCCAGCAGCAGGTGCTGATGGCGATCCGGCAGAAGGCGAACCAGGTCTCGCCCGAAGATCTGCCGGGCATGTCGAAGGCGCTGACCGGAGAGCTGAAGACGAGCATCGGCCTCTCGCGGGTGGCGGGCCTCCTGCCGCTCGCCGCGAGCTTCGACAACCCCGACGCCATCCACCAGATCGTCCTTCTTCCGCCGTACACGCACGGAGGCGGGCCGGGCGGGAGCATCAACGCCAACTGGAGCTTGATCCTCCCGCTCGTGCACCAGTACTTCCCGTGATCCCGCGCGTCGTCCTCGGCGTCGTGCTGACCGTCGTCATGCTCGTCGTCGGGCCGATGACGTACGTGTACCTCGGCTCCAGGACGTCGAAGGTCGCGGTGCCGCCGGCCAAGCCCACGGCGGCGACGCCGCGGGCGCAGGCGTTCAGCGTCCCGGGCACGATCTACATCGCCCAGTCGGGCGCCATCTACAGCCTCTCCGCCGGGCGCTTCCACCAGCTCACCCCGGAGGCAGGGTGGACGCAGCCGAGCCTGTCGCCCGACGGGACGACGCTGATCGCGGTCAAATCGACGCCGCTCTACTCCGACGTCTGGACGCTCAACCTCTTCGGCACGCCGGTGCGGCGCATCACCAACAACGCGGCCCCGCCGCGGCTGAAGTTCGACACAGGCTCCAACCACTGGTCCTTCTACCCGCGGCTGAGCCCGGACCAGAAGACGCTGTGGATGGCGTACGACCAGCCCAAGTTCGGCTACGACGTCATCCTGTCCATCTGGGCGATGCCGTATGGCGGCACGGTGTCCCAGGGCAGGGTGTGGACTAACGCCTCCGACTACACGGGTGGCGACGTGCAGCCGGTGCCGGTCGGCAACGGCGCCATCATCTACACGAAGTTCGACTACGGTCCCGACTCGAAGCTTGTCGGCCGCCTGTGGTACACGAACCGCGCCTACAGCGCGGGCCGCGCGCTGACCGACCCGTCGGAGGACTGCCGCAACCCCGCGCTCTCGCCGGACAGCAAGCAGGTGGCGATGATCTGCACCTACGAGAAGCAGGTCTCGTACCTGGCGATCGCGTCGTGGAACGGCTCGACGCTGGGTCCGCGCAAGCTGATCATCACCAACCAGATGGTCGCCCAGCCGGCGTGGGCGCCGGACGGCTCGGGCATCGCCTACCTCGCTCCGGGCGTGGGCTCGGGACCGTTCCAGCTGTGGTTCCTGCCGCGCGCCGCCTACGCGCCGCCTACCCCGCCCGCGCCGACGCCGACGCCCGGCGGCCCGTACAACGGCACGCTGCCCAGCCCGTCGCCGACGCCGCCGGTCGTCGTCAAGCCCATCCAGGTGACGACCAACGACGGCTTCGACGCGACCTCGCCGATCGCCTGGCGAGGCTGACGGAAACCTCCTAGCAGCCGGTCCCAGTGCCGAGCACCGGCTCGGCGTTCGCGGCGTTCGCCTGGGCGGCGGTGATGAAGTGGTCCGAAACCATCTGGGCAAGCACCTGCGCCCGCCGCCCTTCCGCGGCCTGGGGGTTGACCGTCGGGTCGTACAGCGACGGCGCCTGGGTGACCCCGGCGAGGAGCGCGTACTGGCCCAGCGTCAGGCTCCCGAGCGGGGCGTGGAAGTAAGCGCACGCCGCCTGGACGACCCCATAGCGGCCGAGGCCCGTCGTGATCTCGCTCAGGTAGTCGGCGAGGATCTGCTTCTTGGTCAGCACGCGCTCGACCTTGAGCGCCAGGACCATGCCCTCGATCTTGTTGTAGCCCCGGTCGGAGCCGCCCAGGTAGACGTCCTTGACCAGCTGCTGGGTGATGGTCGACCCGCCCTGGCAGAGGCAGGCGTTGGCGGCGTCGTAGAGCACCGCCCGGGCGATCCCGACCGAGTCGATGCCGTGGTGCTGGTAGAAGCGCTCGTCCTCGATGGCGACCACGGCCCGGGACAGGGTGTCGGGCACCTGGTCGGGTCCGAGGACCCGGGTGCCGCGGGCGGCCGCGATCGCCTCCACGCGAGCCTGCACGTCGTCGCCGCTCGGGGTCCAGACCCAGAGCGTCGCCACGCTGGGCACAGCCAGCGCGGCCGCGACGACGATCGCCAGGCCCAGCCGGCGCAAGCCCACACCGCGTCGAACGGCCCGCCCAATTCAGCCGTTACGCGGCGGGTACTGAATACG
>CAYWTI010000092.1:0-4399 GCA_964461175.1 uncultured Actinomycetes bacterium
AGGTGGCAGCGCGTCTGGGAGGACGAGCAGACGTTCCACGTCGAGAACCCGGAGCCGGGCGCGCCGCCCGACGAGACGCACTGGTACCAGCTCGAGATGCTGCCGTACCCGTCCGGCCCGAGCCTCCACATGGGCCACGTCCTGAATTACACGATGGGCGACGTCCAGACGCACGTCCGCCGGCGCAGCGGCTGGACGGTCGTGCGGCCGATGGGCTGGGACGCGTTCGGCCTGCCGGCGGAGAACGCGGCCATCCGCGAGGGTGGCCATCCGCGCGAGATCATCGAGCGGAACATCGCCAACTGCCGCGCCCAGATGAAGCGCCTGGGCTGGGCGATCGACTGGCAGCGCGAGGTCTCGTCGCACCAGCCGGAGTTCTACCGCTGGACGCAGTGGCTGTTCCTGCGCTTCTTCGAGCACGACCTCGCGTATCGCAAGGAGGCGCCGGTCAACTGGTGCCCGAACGACCAGACCGTGATCGCGAACGAGTACGTCGTCGACGGCCGCTGCGAGCGCTGTGGCGCCGAGATCGAGCTGCGGAACATGACGCAGTGGTTCTTCAAGACGACCGCCTACGCCGACGAGCTGCTCGACTACGTGCTGCCGCCGGGCGGCGAGTGGCCGGCGCGCACGGAGACGATCCAGCGCAACTGGATCGGCCGCTCCGAGGGCGCCGAGATTCTGTTCCGGGTCGACGACCTCGACCTCGACATCGCCGTCTTCACGACGCGCGCCGACACGCTTTTCGGCGCGACGTTCTTCGTCGTCGCCCCCGAGCATCCGTTCGTGGAGGCGCACGCGAGCGAGGAGGCGCGCACGTACGCGCGGCATGCCGGCGCCCGCAAGGTCGAGGACCGCGCAGCCGAGACCGAGAAGACCGGCGTCTTCACCGGCCACTACGCGACGAACCCCGTCAACGGCGAGCGCCTGCCGATCTGGGTCGCCGACTACGTGCTGATGGACTACGGCACCGGCGCGATCATGGCCGTCCCCGCGCACGACGAGCGCGACCGCGAGTTCGCCGACACATTCGGCCTGCCGGTGATCGAGGTGATCGACGCCGACGGTCGCCTGATCAACTCCGAGGGCTTCGACGGCCTGCCCGCGGACGAGGGCGCCCGCGCGATCGTGGCGAAGCTCGAGGCGCAGGGCCGCGGCCACGCCACCGTCTCGTACCGCCTGCGCGACTGGAGCTTCTCGCGTCAGCGCTACTGGGGCTGCCCGATCCCGATCGTCTACTGCGACGACTGCGGGATCGTGCCCGTGCCCGACGAGGACCTGCCCGTCCTGCTGCCCGAGGTGGAGGACTACGCGCCGAAGGGCAAGCCGCCGCTGGCCTCCAACGAGGAGTGGATGCAGGTCTCCTGTCCGCGCTGCGGCGGCGAGGCGCTCCGCGACCCGGACACGATGGACACCTTCGTCGACTCGTCCTGGTATTTCCTCCGCTACGTCGACCCGCACAACGACCGGGCGCCGTTCGACCGCCACGTGGTGGACTACTGGCTGCCGGTCTCGCAGTACATCGGCGGGATCGACCACGCGACCGGCCACCTGCTCTACTCGCGCTTCTTCGTCATGGCACTGAACGACTTCGGGATGCTCGGCTTCCGCGAGCCGTTCGCGCGCCTCTTCCATCAGGGCTGGGTGACGATGGGCGGCACGAAGATGTCGAAGACGAAGGGCAACGTGCTCGGGCCGGACGAGGTGGTCGCCGAGTACGGCGCCGACGCAGTGCGGCTCTACATCATGTTCATGGGCCCCGCCGACCAGGATATGGAGTGGACCGATACGGGGATCGAAGGGATGGTGCGCTTCCTGCGCCGGCTGTGGCGGCTCGTCCCGGAGGTCGTCGAGCGCGCGCCCGCGGAAGGGCCCGGCGACACGGCGCTGGCGCGCAAGGCGCACGCGACGATCGCGAAGGTCTCCGACGACGTGCTCCGCCGCTTCCAGTTCCACACGCCGATCTCCGCCGTGATGGAGCTGATGAACGCGATCGCGGACGACCCGGCCGCGCCGGATGCGCGCTTCGCGACCGAGACGGCGGTGTCGCTGATCCAGCCCTACGCGCCCCACGTCGCCGAGGAGCTGTGGCGGACGCTCGGCCATGAGCGCTCGTGGGAGGCGCCGTGGCCGGTCGCCGACCCGGCGCTGCTGGAGCGGGACACGTTCGAGCTGGTCGTCCAGGTGAACGGCAAGGTGCGCGACCGCTTCGAGGTCGACGCGGCCCTGAGCGAGGAGCAGCTGATCGAGCGGGCGCGCTCGTCACCGAAGGTGCAGGCGCACCTCGACGGCGGCGAGATCCGGAAGACGATCGTCGTCCCCCGCAAGCTCGTGAACTTCGTGGTCTGAGCGCTTCTCGCGAGAGGACGCCGGCCCACGACAGCGGCGCCACTGCCTGTGAGGCTTTGGGTGTTCCGGCGGGACGTCCTGGTGCGCTGCTCGTGTGGCCTGGACTCTTTGCAGGTCGCGTACGTCGGGCTAACAGTGCAGACGTAGGGTTGGCGGGTTCAGTGGTGTTCGGAGGTCGTAATGCGCCAACTGCATCGTCGCGTGTTGCTATGGCTCGTGGTCCTGGTGCTGATTCCTGGGGGCGCGGCGCACGCTGTCGGTGGCAAACAGGCATCGCGGTCCCTGGGGCGCTCGCGGCAGCGTTGGACGCTCAGAGATCTCGGCCCTGCCCTTGGTTGGCCCAATCCGTGGCTGTTCGGCGCCGATTCGCCGATCAACGAGCGGGGAGAGTTGATCGACGACTACTCGCGTTCGCCGGGGGTTCGGCGCTCGTTCGTCTGGCGCGGCGGTGTCCGGAGGGATCTCGGCACGCTTGGAGGCGCGTTTGCGACCGCCTATGCGATCGACGAGAAGGGCCAGGTGATCGGGCGGAGCACGACCGCGGCGGCGAGCGGCGGCGCCCGGCACGCGTTCGTGTGGCAGAAGGGCAGGATGACCGATCTCGGCACGCTCGGCGGCAAGACAAGCTCACCGTCTGCGATCGACGGCCGGGGCCAGATCATCGGCGACGCCGACACAGCGACCGGCGCGAGCCACGGATTCCTCTGGCAGCACGGTGTGATGACCGATCTCGGCACGCTCGGCGGCGGCACGAGCGAGGTGGTCGCGATCAACGACCGCGGCCAGATCATCGGTGACGCGATCACCTCGACCGGCGACGAGCACGCCTTCCTCTGGCAGAACGGCACGATCACCGACCTCGGCACGCTCGGCGGAAGCACGAGCGAGGTAACTGCCATCAACGACCACGGCCAGATCATCGGCGGCGCCGAGACCGCGACCGGCGCACGCCACGCATTCCTCTGGGAGAACGGTGTGATGACCGACCTCGGCACACTCGGCGGGAACACAAGCGGCGCGGGTGCAATCAACGACCGGGGCCAGATCATCGGTGACGCCGCCACCCTCACCGGCGCAAGCCACCCATTCCTCTGGCAGAACGGCACGATGATCGACCTCGACCCACGCGGCGACGGCACGAGCAATGTGGTCGCGATCAACGACCGAGGTCAGATCATCGGCAACGCCGACAACGGCGACGCCTTCCTTTGGCAGAAGGGCAAGACCACCGACCTCGGCAGGCTAGGCGGCGACTGGAGCTACCCGGTCGCCATCAACAACCACGGGCAGATCATCGGAGGCGCCGAAACCGCCGCCGCTGCCAAGCACCCCTGCTGCATTCAGCCATACCAACACGCTTTTCTCTGGCAGAACGGAAAGATGATCGACCTCGGCGCTCTCCGGGGTCGCTCGAGCAGGGCCGACGCCATCAACGAGCACGGCCAGATCCTCGGAACCAGCGGCACACACGCGATCCTCTGGGCGCCCCACAAAGGCTGAGCCGCGAGTTCCATCGACTCGCCGTGGCATGGTCGCCGAGGAATGGGTCTGCTCCGACACCACAACGCTGTTCCGGCAGCTTGGCGAGTCGCGGTCACGACCTCCGCGAAGATGTGGCCGTGGGATGGGAGGCACTCGATCAGTGGGGTGACGACGTCGCTCGCATCGAGCGGTGTCGGACCGGTGTCGGTAACGAGGTGTGGAGCGTGCGCGTCGACGGGCATCTCGCGGTGGGCCGGCTGGGTACGCGCAGCGACGCCGACCTCTCGTGGGAGACCGGGCTGTTGCGACACCTGGACCGTGAAGGGATGACGGTGCCGGTGCCGATCCCGACCACGGACGGCCGGCAGTTCGCCGACGGTCTGGTCGTGATGTCCTACGTGGAGGGCAGGCCGCCCGAGACGGAGGCCGACTGGCGTCGCGTTGCCGACACACTCCGCCGGCTGCACCGACTGACGCTCGGCTGGCCGCAACGTCCGGGCTGGCGATCGTCGACCGACCTCCTGCACGCGGAAACCGGGACGAGGATCGACCTCGGCGCGATGCCGGC
>CAYWTI010000093.1:0-4192 GCA_964461175.1 uncultured Actinomycetes bacterium
CTCGTCGGCTTGGGGACGGGGATCGCCATGTTCAGGCGTCCACGTTGGCAACTACTGGCGAACACATGCATGTCGGCAAGTCTTACCTGCGTCGCGTCTGCTACCTCAGTAGTAATCGGAGCCTCGTCGGACGCCAACCCCATAAGAAGAACGTTCGTACTTCTGGTTCTTGACGCAGCGAGCCTTCTCTTCGTTGCGTGCGGCCTGTCCGTTAGAACCGGCGAATCGCTCTTGAGCATTGCTCGGCACAATTTCACGAGGCCGTTCCTATTGGCGTACGGCTATTTCACACTAGGGAGCCTGCTGATTACCTATGTGCTCGACGGCTCAGCGATTGGCTATTTGCTTACCACCGTTGTGTTTGTCCTGTCGCTTGCGTTGGCGGACACGCTAGCGGGGAGGCGGATACGGCGGGTGCTCGAGTCGGAGCTCTCCGACGCCGATCGCCATCTCTTCCACAGCCGCGCGGTCGAAGGCGTCGTTCACAACCTGCGCAACCACATGGCCACCGCCGTCGGCTATCTCAAGGAGATCGATACGGCTCGACTCGATCCAGTCGAACGCGATGCCATAGACACCGCGAAGTCCGCCGCCAATGACGCCGTGACCGTACTCCAGAGCCTGTCGCAAGGCGCCACCCCGCGCGTGACGTACGCGAGCGAGCCGATCGACCTCAATGAGCTCGTTGGCAGAGCACTCGACATGGCCCGACCACGTGCCAGGCCCAAGCACATCGAGCTGGCCTTACACGAGAGTGCCGACGACGTAAAGGTCAAAGCTGATCCGCTGCTGCTGCGCGAAGTCGTGACGAATCTCGTCAACAACGCCATCGATGCCGCGCCCGAGAACGGTCGCGTCGAGCTCAGTACTGGCAGGCGTGGAAATGGACATCCCTACTTCTCGGTCGCCGACAACGGCGCCGGCGTCCCCGAGGAAAATCGCCACCATCTGTTCGAGCCGCATTTCACAACCAAAGAACATGGAACTGGCCTCGGTCTTTTCATGTCGTACGGAATCGTGCGCGAGCACCAGGGTGATCTCCTCTACGCGGGTTCGTCACGCGGCGCGGTGTTTACCGTGGTCCTTCCGCCGTTCTCTCGATAACGGACGGTTATTAAGGCTCGGCCCGTCTCCGGTTGATCGCGGCGGCGAGAGCATCGGTTTCCACCGGCTTCACGAGATAGTCGCTCGCATCCAGCTCGTCGGCCAGCGCCCGTGATGCGGCATCGACGGCGCCCGTAACCACGATCGGTCGAGACCGGCGCGCGGCCTCTTGCTCTTCGGGCGATAGTGAGCGCGTGAGGGACAGGTCGAGCACCAGGATCTCCCGCGGAAGCAACGCGCGCATCCGGACCGCGGTGTCGGCGTCGAATCCCATCCGGCGCAGGCCCCGGGCCGTCAGCTCTCCCAGGCGCGCGTCGTCGTCGACGACCAGCACGCGCACGATGTCGAGCGTCAATGACTCGATGACTCCGATCAGCTCGAGTGCGGAATGGATGTCGTCGAGCAGGTGATCCGTGCGCGGTGGCTCGTGGTCGGCGTCCGCCAGCTCGAGCTCGGCTCGGACCCTCGCGAGCGTCGAACGCAGCCGATGCAGAGCGCCGGCAACCTCGGTCCGAGTGTCAGCGCTGGACGACGAGCCTGTAGCCAATCCCGCGGACCGTCTCGATCCAGCCCGGCTCGCGTAGCTCCCTCCGAACCTGGTGGACCGCCTGCTCGAGGCTGTGCTCGAAGCCCCGATAGCTAGAGCCCCACACCTTGTCGAGCAGCTCAGAGCGCGACACGACCTCGCCCGCCCGGCCGGCGAGGAGCTGGAGCATGAGCAGCGGCCGCCTCTCGAGCTTCAGCGTGCGGTCGCCGAGTCGCGCCTCGCCGCGCGACGCATCGGCGTAAAGCCGCCCGCGCGTGACCGCGCCCGCCCACGACGCGCGCTCGCGCAGCGCGCCGTGCACCCTCGCCAGCACGACCTGGCGGTCGGTGCCCTTGACGATGTAGTCGGTAGCGCCGCGCTCCAGTCCTACGACCTGGTCGCCTGGCGAATGGCGTGCACCGGTGAAGATGATCACCGGGAAGGGGATCCGCTCGCCGCCCGAGCGCAGCGAGTCGAGCACCTCGGGCGCCTCCATGTCGGGCATGTCGTAGTCGAGCAGCATCAGGTCCGGTGAGCCGGTGCGCACGCGCTCGAGCGCTTCACCTCCGCTGCCCGCGACCTCGACCGCGTAGCCGGCGCGCCGCAGCAACGCGGCGGTCAGCTCCGCCGTGCGCGGCTCGTCGTCAACCACCAGGAGCTTGGCGGTCACCCCAATACCCGACCGCAAAGTATCAGGTTCAAGGTTTCTTGAGGAAACCCTGAACCAGCGATGAGGTCAGGACGGCCGGCGCGCCATAACCTCCGCCCATGGGCCAGCTCCCAGACCTCCATCAAGCTAGGCGCCGGCTGGGACTGGCCCTCGGCATGATCCGCCACGACCGGTGGCTCCTCGGCTACCTCCGCGCGGGCCGCATGCAGCCCATCGCCGCGTCCGAGATCTCGCGCCGCCTGCTCGAAACCCACGCGTTGATGCCGCTGTCGCGCCGCGCGCTGTACGAGCGCAAGCCGGCGGTCGTGAACTCGGTGGTCGACGCCGCCCAGCCGGGCAACGACTACGACTGGGAGCAGGACTGGCCCGCCATCCTCTACGCGCCCGTCGGCGAGCTCGGCAAGCGGCCCATCGGGCTTCTCGTCATCGGCTGCCGTAGCGACCACTGGTACAGCGAGCAGGACATCGCTTTTGCCTACACGCTCGGCCTGAGCCTCGCGCCGATGGTCTCGGCGCTACGCGGTCCGCTCAGCCGGCTCAACGACAAGGAGACGATGGCGGCGCATCTCCTGAGCCACGGCTTCTCGGTGCCGGAGATCGCGCGCGCGATGGACGTCGATGAGCCGCGTGCTCGCAACATGGTCGACAGCGTCACGCGCAAGCTGCGCTCGGTGACCGACCAGGACCTCCGCTTCCCGGCGATTCAGCTGAAGCGGATGACCTGGTAGGCCGCGAGCGTCAGGTCAGTTCGGGCCGAAGAGGAACACCGTCGTGCCGCGACCTGGAGTGCTCACCACCTCGAGCCGGCCACCGATTCCCGCCGCCCGCTCGCGCATGCCCATCAGGCCGTAGCCCGCCGCGTCGTCCGCGCCGAATCCCCGACCCTCGTCCGACACCTCGATCAGGAACGGCCGCGCGGCGAATCCCATCCTGACGCGACAGATCGCCGACCCCGAGTGCCGGCGCACATTCGTCAGCGCCTCGCGCACCACCTGCGCCACGACCTCGCGGTGATGCACCGACAGCATCTCCTCGGTGCCGACGTTCGACAGCTCGACCCTGATGCCGTAGAGACGCGAGAACTCTTCGGCCTCTCGCCGCAGATCGCCGACGAGCCCGCCCGGTCCGATCGCCGCGGGGCGCAGCTCCGCAAGCGAATCGCGAACGCGCCGCAGCGAGCGCTCGAGGATCTCGAATACGCCGGTGAGCGTCTCGTCCGCCTCGCCTTTGCTCTTCTCGAGGTAGACCTTGAAGAGCGAGATCGCCCCGGCGAGGTCGGTCGCGACGCCGTCGTGGAGCTCGCGTGCGATGCGAGCCCGCTCCCTCCCGATGGCGTCTTCGACGGCCTGCTGGGCGAAGGTCTCGGGCCGCTCCTTCTGCTTGGTCATCGCGCGGCCGCGCGCCGCCGCGCCAGCGACTGCATTAGAGCGATGGCGAGGGGATGTCGCAGCCAGCGGAGCAACCTGGCGTAAGGCTGCCACAGGACGACGGTCTCGGCGAGGGCCAGGCGGAGCCGCTCGACGTCGGCCTCGAGCCGGCCCTGCTCTTCGACGAGCCGCTCCTGCAGCGTCTTCGCACGGCGCGCAAGACGCGCTGTCCACAAGCCGGCGATCGCACCTTCGACGACGATCACGACGGCGGAGACGATCAAGAGCCAGACGCCGATCGCACTCCAGTCGACGTGATCGAGATTCATCACCTACTCCTTGGAGTCGCCGTCTTCAATGCCTGCGACCGGCGCGATGGCAACCACCTGGTCGTCCGCCGCAATGCGCATGACGATGACGCCCTGCGTTTGCCGGCCGATGCGCGAGATCGCGCCGACCGACGTTCGCAGCACCATCCCGCTCGCGCTGATGACGAGGATCTCCTCCTCGGGGTCGCTCACGACG
>CAYWTI010000094.1:0-3089 GCA_964461175.1 uncultured Actinomycetes bacterium
CTGCGCGAACTGCTCCGGCGTGAGCCGCAGCTCGTCCTCGCCCAGGTCCTTGAGCGGGCGCGCGGGGATCCGTTCGGTCGTGGCGAAGTCCTGCATCGACGTGTCGACGTAGAGCAGGCCGGTGACGAGCTGGCCCTGCGCACGTCCCTCCTCGATGACCCTCAGCGCCGCGCGGCGGTCGGTCGGGTCGTGGTCCTCGCCGAGCTTCTTGAGGACGATGTGCGAGCCGTCGTGCAGGCGCACATCGCGCACCGTGCCGGGCTCGTAGTCGACCTGGACCTCCTCGAAGAAGGGGATGAACGAGACGTCCGCGATCGACTCCTCGTGGTCCTTGACCCAGCTGTAGCTCTTGGTCGAGCCGTCGTGGTCGTTGAAGGTCACGCAGGGCGAGATGATGTCGAGGATCGCGGTGCCTTGATGCGCAAGCGCGGCCTTGATCAGGGGCACAACCTGCTTGCCGTCGCCGCTGAACGAGCGGGCGACGAACGAGCAGCCGAGCGCGAGCGCCACCGCGCATGGATCGATCGGCTGGAAGGTGTTGACGGCGCCTTTCTTCTGCACCGATCCGAGGTCGGCCGTGGCCGAGAACTGTCCCTTGGTCAGGCCGTAGGTGCCGTTGTCCTCGATGATGTAGGTGCAGTCGACGTTGCGCCGGATCAGGTGCATGAACTGACCCAGGCCGATCGACGCTGTGTCACCGTCGCCGGAGACGCCCAGCATGATCAGCTGCCGGTTCGCGAGGTGCGCGCCCGTCGTGAGCGCCGGCATGCGGCCGTGGACGCCGTTGAAGCCATGCGCGGTCTCCACGAAGTACGCCGGCGTCTTCGACGAGCATCCGATGCCGGACATCTTGGCGAGCATGTGCGGCTCGACGCCGAGCTCGTACAGCGCCTTGATCATGTGGTTCGTTATCGAGTTGTGGCCGCAGCCGGCGCACAGCGTGGTCGCCGCGCCCTTATACGCGTCTCGAGGAAGTCCAACGCGGTTGACCGTCGCGCTCATGCAGGCACTGCCTCCCGTTCCAGAAGTGGCTCGACGACCGCGACCGCCGGGATCGGCTGGCCGTTGTAGTGCCGGATCGAACGCATGCGGTCGACGAGCTCGGCGGGCAGCGCGAGCCGCACGAGGTCGTACAGCTGACCGTCCCGGTTCTGCTCGATGACGTAGACGCGCTGGTGGCGGGCGACGAAGCGCACTACCTCGTCGCTCAGCGGCAGGGCGCGGATGCGCATGTAGTCCACCGGCCGCCCTTTCTCCTCGAGCGTCTGCCGCGCCTCGGCGACCGCCGCATCGCTGGAGCCGAACGCGATGACGCCGACTTCGCGTCCCGCCTCGTCGACGACCGGCGCCGGCAGCTCGTGTCGCGCCGTCTCGAGCTTGCGCGCGAGGCGGTCCATGTTGCGCGCGTACGCCTCCGCGCCCTCCGTGTAGCGCGCGTGCTCATCGTGGCCGGAGCCACGCGTGAAGTAGCCGGCCGCGGGATGGTCGGTGCCCGGGAGCGTGCGATAAGTGATGCCGTCGCCGTCGACGTCGCGGTAGCGCGCCCACTCGCCGGCGAGCCGTTCGAGGTCGTCCTTGCCCAGGACCTTGCCCCGGTCGAAGGGCTTGCTCGGGTACTTGAACTCCGGCGTCATCCAGAGGTTCATGCCGAGGTCGAGGTCGGACAGCACGAACACAGGGGTCTGGAAGCGGTCGGCGTAGTCGAATGCATCGCGAGCGAACTCGTAGCACTCCGCGACTGAGCCTGGAAGCAGAACGATGTGTTTCGTGTCGCCGTGGGAGAGCGTGTAGACGAAGCCAAGGTCGGCCTGCGACGTGCGCGTCGGCAGGCCTGTCGACGGCCCGATGCGCTGGATGTCGAAGATCACGACCGGCACCTCGGCGTAGTAGGCGAGGCCCGAGAACTCGGCCATCAACGAGATGCCCGGCCCTGAGGTCGACGTCATCGAACGCGCGCCGGCCCAACCCGCGCCGATCGCCATGCCCACGGCGGCGAGCTCGTCCTCGGCCTGCACGACCGAGATTCGCTTGTCACCGTTCCCGTTGCTATCGGTGCGGAACCGGTCGGCGTAGGCGATCAGGTACTCGCAGAGCGACGACGAGGGCGTGATCGGATACCAGGCGACGACGGTGACGCCGCCCATGAGCGCGCCGATGGCGGCCGCCTGGTTGCCCTCGACGAGCACCTTGCCCTCGACGGCGCCGGTCATCGGCTCGAGGCGGTACGGGTCGCGCTTGGAGAAGTTGTCCTGCCAGTGGTCGAAGCCGGCCTTGATCGCATCGAGGTTGACCTGCACCGCCTTGGGCTTGCTGAGGAACTGGCGCCGCACGCCGTGCTCGAGCGCCTCCCACGGGATGCCGAGGACGCCGGCCACGACGCCGACGTAGATCATGTTCGCCAGCTGCTTGCGCAGCGTGTCGCTCTGGATCTTGGCCTTCGCCAGCTTCGCGAACGGCACCGGGTAGTAGATGACATCGGTGCGCGCCTCGGCCGTCGAGAACGCCTCCTCGTGGATGACCACGCCGCCCGGACGGACGGTCTTGAGGTCCTCGCGCCAGGTCGCGACGTTGAACGCGACCAGGATGTCGACCTTGTCGGAGCGCGCCATGTGGCCCTCTGGCGTGATGCGCAGCTGGTACCAGGTCGGAAGTCCTTCGATGTTGGAGGGAAAGACGTTTTTCGGCGCCACGGGGATGCCCATGTGAAAGATCGCGCGCGTCAACACCAGGTTGGCGGTCTGGCTGCCTGATCCGTTGACGGTCGCGGCCTGGATGGTTAGGTCGTTGACGATTGGCTCGGTCAATTGGCTTCTTGTGCGGGGAACTCGGATTCTACGCGTCTGCAGCATTGCCCCTCGATTGCTTACAGTCGGCGTCGTGAAAGCCGCGGTGCCGAAGGAGATCGAGCAGGGCGAGCGGCGCGTCGCCCTGGTCCCCGACACCGCGAAGATGCTCATCGGCGCCGGGCTGGAGGTCGCCGTCGAGGCGGGCGCGGGTGGCGCCGCCCACATCGCCGACGACGCTTACGAGAAGGCGGGCGCCAAGATCGCCGGCAGGGCGGGCGAGCTGCTGCGCGACGCCGACGCCGT
>CAYWTI010000095.1:0-20085 GCA_964461175.1 uncultured Actinomycetes bacterium
GTACGAGACGATCATCGACGAGAAGGTCGGCCAGCACGCCGGCCGTCGGATCAAGGGCCTCGGCGACGGTTTCATGATCAGCTTCGGCTCCGCCCGCCACGGCGTCGAGTGCGCGCTCGACATCCAGCAGGCGATCGCCGAATACAGCAAGCAGAACCCCGAGCGCAAGATCCGCATCCGCATCGGTCTCAACACCGGCGAGGTCGTGGAGGAGGCGGGCGATATCTTCGGCGCGGCGGTTAACGTCGCGGCGCGCGTCGCGGGCAAGGCGAAGGGCGGCGAGGTCCTGGTCTCCGAGATCGTGCGCCAGCTCGTCGGCCCCATCGCGGAGATGAAGTTCGAGTTCCGCGGCCGCTACAAGCTGAAGGGGTTCCCCGATCGCTGGCGCCTGCACGAGGTCGTGGCGGGCGAGGTCAAGGAGACGCCGCACATGATGGGCTCGGCGGACGGCTTCGTCGACCGCGAGCAGGAGCGCCTGGACCTTCGCATGGCCCTGGACCGAGCCGCGACGGGCAGCGGCTCCGTCGTCTTCCTCGCCGGCGCTCCGGGGGTCGGCACGTCACGCCTCGCATCCGAGGCGGCGGCCGAGGCCGCGGCGAAGGGGTGGCTGGTCTTCACCGGGCGCTGCCTGGAGAAGGACGGCGAACCTTACGGGCCGCTGCGCGACATCCTCGCGGCCGCGGTCACGGCGACACCCGCGAAGACGCTCCTCGAGGCGGCCGGCCACCACGGGCCGCTGCTCGCGACGCTCGTGCCGAGCCTGCGCCAGAAGGCGCGCGGCATCGCGGCCGGCCACGACCTCGCTCCCGACAAGATTCGCGAGCAGCTTTACAAGGGCGTCCACGAGTTCCTGACCGGCGTCCAGGGCGCCAAACCGGTGCTCCTCGTCGTCGACGACTTGCAGTGGGCGGACGAGGCGACGCTGCTGATGCTGCGCGACCTGGCGCAGCGCATCGCCGGGAACCGCATCGTCGTGCTGGCGACTTACTGGGACACCGAGCTCGACTCGGGCCGGCCGTTCGCGACGACCGTCTCGCGCCTGCTCAAGCGCCGGCGCGGACAGCGGATCGCGGTCGGCCGCCTCTCCGACCGGGAGGTCGAGCGCCTGGCCGCGGGCTTCGGCGACGTCCCGCTCTCGCCGGTGCAGTTGATCGGCATCCAGGCGGCGACAGAGGGCAACCCGCTGTTCGTCGAGCATTCGCTGCTCTATCTGGCCGAGTCGGAGACGATGCTCGGCGGAGGTGCGCGGGCCCAGGCGAGCTACACCGAGGAGGACCTCGAGCTGGCGCAAAGCGTGCGCGGGCTCATCGGGCGGCGCCTGCAGCGTCTCAGCGAACCGGCGCAGCGCATGCTCGTCGCCGCGGGCGTGATCGGCCGCGACTTCGACGTCGCGCTGCTGGAGGCGTTCGGCGAGCTTGCCGGGCATGAGCTGCGCGACGCCCTCGACGAGGCGACCCGGGGGCGCTTCCTCGCCGCTGCCGGCAAGGACACGTACCGGTTCGCGCACGACCTCGTCCGCCAGCGCGTCCTGGCGGCGCTACCGCTGCCGCGGCTGCAGGCGTACCACCTCGCGGTCGCCGACACGCTCGAGCGCGTCTACGGCAGGAGCGCGGGCGACCACGCCTCCGAGATCGGGGATCACCTCTACCAGGCGGGTACCGCGGCCGACGCAGCCCGCACATCGACGTTCCTGCTGCGCGCGGCGGCCAATGCGCTGGCGGTCGGCGCGTTCGAAGAGGTGCTGCGCCTCATCGACGCGACGCTGCAGCTCCTTCCCGCCGACCACACGCGCGAGAGGGCGGAGGCGATGGCCACGCGCGGCAACGCGCTGTGGGGCCTCGGCCGCCTCGAGGACGCGAAGGGTGCGTGGCGCGGAGCGGCGCAGCGCTACGAGGAGCTCGGCGACGGCAAGGCGGCGACGGCCGTGCACCGCCACATCGCCCACCTGGAGAGCCGCGACGGCGGCGAGCACTCGGGCGCCGGGCACCAGACCAATGGGGCGGCGCACGCGGAAGCGGTTGCGGCCGCGGAGCCGGCGGCGTCCGAGGCCGAAGTCCCGAGCTAGCTGACGAGCCTCCCCGCCGGTGCGACGGGGGCGTAGAGGGAGCTGTAGACGATGCTCGGCAGCGTGCCCGAGAAGGACAGCGACGCTGCGAGGATGCCCCCTGTCCCGGCCGCTTCTTCGACGACGGGCGAGCTGATGGCCACGGAGGCGCCGGGTGCGTAGAACGCGCCGATGTACGCGCTGTTGTCGTTCGCGCCGAGGGTGTTCGCGCAGGTGTTTGCGGCCGGCTCGTACAGGCTTACCCAGTTGTACTGGACCCCGCTGAACACGTAGGTGTCGCCTCCGTTGTTGGAGTTGAAGCACGCGCCCGCGGGGTAATAAAGCTCCACCGCGCCCGGCGTGACGCTGCCTGGACATGTGACCCACGCCCCGACCGATGTCGCGCAGGAATTCTCGTTCGCGCGATCGCCCGCCGCGCCTGCGCCGCGCGCCGGGTTCTGGTTGGGCAGCCCGGCCGCGAGCGGTGCGCGCTCCGCGTCAGGCGGGTAGGCGCCCATGGTGTCGGGCGCCGCCGCGGCGTTGGGCGCAAAGGGCGCGTCGATCTCGGAGGTGAGCAGCATGCCCTCGTGGCCGAGCGAGCACCCCGCCCCCGAGTAGTTCGGGCACGGGTTGGTGTTGGTGTTCGTGACCGAGCCGCTCACCGGGATGTTGGTCGCGAACCCAAACGGCCCTGCGCACGCGTTCGGAGGCGGCGATGCATAGACGTTGTACGAGGTTGCGCCCGGGACGTTGCTGATGTCGATGCGGATGTCGTCGAAATGGTTGTTCAGCGTGACGAAGCGGCACATCGACGGCGCGCTCTCCCGCTTGAAGTTGACTCCGTTGTACGTGTCCGTGCGCACCGACGTGATCTCGACGCCCCACTGGCCTGTCGGCAGATCGCGAGAGCCGGTGAGCTTGGTCAGCTGAAACCCGCCCGCGCAGTTCACGCCGGACGTGTTCCAGAACTGGTTCACCGCGCGCACGTTGTTGTTCGACGGGTCGGCCTCGTCGGGCGGCTTGAGCTCGTTGCTGACGAAGTCCTGTGTGTTCGAGGTGCCGCCCAGGAACTCGTAGACCCCGCCGCTGAGAAACCAGCAGTGGTCGCCGTTGAGGCTCAGCAGCGGCGCGTAGACGCCGGGCAGCACGACCACGTTGCTGCTGCCGATGCCCTGGGCGCCGCCCGTTACCGCCGGGGGCGCGAATCCTGGATCGGCGAGCCGGAAGCCGCTGCGGGTGGCGCCGGCGATGTCGGGATAGGTGCACGGCGTCGCGGCGCCGCTCGGGTAGCACAGCGTCGACGCGCCCGCGACCGAGCCCTGGCACCGCGTGTACAGGTCTCCTGCGACGGCGACGGCGCCGACTGTCACGGTGACGGAACCGTTGGCGACGACGTCGCCTGTCACGTTGAGGGTGCCCGCGGCGTTGACGGTGATCGCCGAGCCCGCGACCCCGCCGCAGCCGGACTGGCCGAGCGCGCCCACGGCGGGCGTCCACCGCTGGTTGCTGATGTCGGCGTTGGCCGTGGCGCCGACGGTCGGCGACACGCCGTTCGTCAGCACGCGCGCGAACTGGAGGGAGAGGCTGCGCGTCGCCGAGATCGTGAACCTGCTCCCCTGCGGACCACTGACGCGCGCCACATCGGTCAATACCGTGCCGTCGGAGTACGTGCAGGTCACCGTCCACGCGCTCGCGCCCGGAGTGCCGTAGCCCGAGCACCCCGGCGCCGTGTATAGGCGCATGTTCCTCGAGAACAGAGTCGTCGCCGTCTGCTCGGCGGTCACGTAGCTGCCGCTCTGCTGCAGCTTGTCCGCCGCCGCGAGCGCCGATGCATCGGCCGCGGCCTGAAGGTCGCGTCGCAGGCTGTAGGCGCGCGACCCGTCGACCGCCAGCGCCACCATGCCGATGAGCACGGTCAGCATGAGGGCGATGAGGACGATCGCCTGGCCGGACTGGCGATCGCGCCGCGCCATCAGTATTCGGTCCTGTAAACCGCCGCGGCGGTGATGACGACGTGGCCCGCCGTGACCTGCGCGATCACGGGCGTGATCAGGATGAGGTTGAAGCGCAACGTCACCTGCAGCTGGTCGTTGCCCGTCGCGGGGTTGACGGCGCTGCACGAGCCGGCGGCCGCCGCGGGGTATTCGCCGCCGGGCGCATTGGGCGGCGGCGTCGCCTCGACGGGTGCGGGCGGCGCCGGCTCCGTGATGTAGAGCCAGGCCGAATTCGCGGGCGGCGTCGCGCTCGAGATTGGTCCCTGCGGGCACGGTTGGGTGACCGGCACGCCCTGCATCTGACCCGTGACGGCGTTCAGGACGTCGGCGTTGGTCGGCAGCGTGTTCGACGCGCGCGCCGCGACACGCGCGCCTTCGCGCGCGGCGTGGTTGAGCGTGTCGTAGTAGAAGATCGCGCGCCCGAGGTCGACGATGCCGAAGATCAGGAGGAGCAGGACCGGGGACACCAGCGCGAACTCGATCAGGGCCTGGGAGCGCTGACCCGTCCGGCCACGGCGCCTCAACTGCCCTGCACCGTCATGTGCTGGTTGGCGGCGACCTGGAAGAACCCGAACTGCGTCTTCACGATCGGCGTCAGCGGACCGTATGTGTAGAGAACGATCACGTTGAGGTCGAGCTGCCCCTGGTTGGTCGCGGGGCTGGTGAAGTCGAGCCCGGGCGTGTTGTTGTAGCAGATGTAGAGCCAGGTGGTGTTCGCCGTGGGCGGGTAGGCGCTCGACGCGTATGGCGGGTTGTGAAACCCGTTGCCGTCGGTCGGATTCGGGCACGTCGTGCCCGGATTCTTGAGCACCGACGCAGGCAGCGAGATGGCGGCAAGCTCGGCGTCCACCGTCGACTTGATCTCGCCGTCGTCGAGGTACGGGTGGCCGAGGCTTCCGGCGTCAAACCACGCCCCGTGCCTGGCGCCCTCGCGGACGGCGTTGGACAGGGCCTCCGAGACGTATATCGAGCGTCCGATGTCGACCAATCCGCCGACCAGGAGCATGAGCACGACGGAGGACACCGCGAACTCGACCAGGGACTGCCCGCGCTGGGTGAAAAACGGCGTTTTCGGTGTCATGTAAGGGGGCTCGGCAACCGCATATCTTGCCTATGATTGGTCGGCCTTGCGGACGTTTAGCGCAATTACTTCGCGCCGGCCTTTCACGCTCCTCGGCATCCTCCTCGCCCTGCTCGTCATCGTCGCTTTCGTGCTGGTCGCGCTGAACGCAAACGCGGCCAACGGCAGCCCCACGGTCCAGGTCGTGGTTGCGTCGAAAGATCTGCAGCCGCGCGTCCCCATCACGTCCGCGGACGTGAAGCTCGCGGCGCTCTCGGTGCCGGGCACGTATCCGAAGGTCTACTTCACGACCGCCGCCGACGTGGAGGGCATGGTGCCGCTCGTCGACATCCACGGCGACCAGGCGATCACCGCCAACGAGGTCGCCAAGCCCAACCAGGCGCTGGGCTCGCAGTCCGAGTTCCTGCCCATCCCATCCGGCTACGTCGCCATGACGATCCCGACGAGCGAGCAGGTGGGTGTCGCGGACTACATCCAGCCGGGCGACTACATCCAGCTCATCGCCACTGTGTCGACGTCGGGCAGGGTCGCGACGATGACCGTGTTCAAGCAGGTGCACGTCATCAAGGTCGGCACGCAGGCCGCCGCCAACGGCGGCAACGCGACGAGCCTGACCATCGTCGTCACCGAGTGCCAGGCCGAGCTCATCACGTGGTTTCTGACGTACGCGTCGCTCAAGTACACGCTCGAGTCGTACAAGGACTACGCGCCGGGCGATCAGCCGCCTAACCCACAGTGTCCGGTCGCCTCCGCGAACGGCATCAGCCTTGCCGCGGTCAAGGCCGCCTTCCCCGGCCTCTTCTAGCCCACCTCGATGAGCCTGCCGCAGGAGACGATCGTCGCGGTGCCCATGGCGGCCGCGATCTTCGTCTTCTTCTGGGCGATGGACAAGATCATCCGCGAGCGCGTCCAGGCTCCGACGGCGGCGATGGGTCCGCGGGCCACGCCGCGCGAGCTGGTCGAACGATTGCTCCGCCCGGCGGCCGAGAACCTGAGCCTGCGGCGCAAGGCCGAGGGCAAGCCGACGCTGACCGAGGATCTCGCCCGCGCCGGCCTCAACATCACGGCACCCGAGTACCTGCTCATCCGCATCGGGGCCGTCTCGCTGGGCGCGCTGGTCGGGCTCTTCCGATTTGGTGTGTCGCTCGGCCCGCTCATCCTCGGCGCCATCGGCTTCTTCGTGCCACCGGTCGTGATCGCGTACCTCCAACGGCGGCGGACGCGGCAGTTCAACGAGCAGCTCACGAGCATGCTGCAGCTGCTCTCGAACTCTCTGAAGACGGGCTACGCGATCGACCGCGCGCTGGAGACTGTGGCGGCGAAGTCGCAGCGACCGGTGTCCACCGAGTTCGAGCGGGTGACCACCGAGATCACTCTTGGCACATCGGTCGAGGAAGCGCTCAGCTCATTGCTGCTGCGGATCAGCAGCCCCGACCTCGAGTTCATCGTCACCGCGATCCTGCTTCACATCCGGGTCGGTGGCAACCTGGCGGAGGTGCTCGACAACATCTCCGACACCCTGCGCGACCGCATCCAGACCAAGCGCGACATGAGCGTCCTGACCGCGCAATCGCGCGCCTCGGCGACGATCATCACGGGCCTTCCGATCCTGCTGGCGCTCGGGCTCTACATCTTCGTGCCCGGTTACTACGCGCCCATGACGACCTCGTGGGTCGGCTACGCGATGCTCGGATTCGCCGGCTTCATGATCCTGATCGGCAACCTGATCATCCAGCGCATGACCGCGCTCGAGTCGTGAGGGCGCCGTGTTCGGTGTAGCGCTTGCTGCCGGCATCATCTGCGGCGTCATCGTGGGCGGCTACTTCATCGCCCTCGACCAGTTCCGCGCCGCAGCGGCGAACGGCGGCCACGTCGCCGCGCCGTCGCGTCCTTTTGTGAAGCAGCTCGAGCTCGCGCTGCGACCCGTCTCGCGGCTGCCCGCGAGTACAGCGGGACAGATCCGCACGAAGCTGAGCCAGGCCGGCAACCCCGGCAACCTGACGCCCGCGGGGTTTCAGGCCGTGCGCTACAGCGCGGGCGCTTTGATGGCGATGGTGGGCCTTGCGCTCGGCGTCCTGCTACCGCTGGGTCTGCCGGTGCTGGTGGCGGCCCCACTCTTCGGGGCCGTGCTCGCGGCCATCGGCTTCATGGCGCCGTCGCTCTGGATCGAGCAGCGGATCAGCCAGCGGCGGCGGCAGATCCAGCGGTCGCTGGCGGAGGCGACCGATCTGCTGACGCTGGTGGTTGAGTCAGGCATGAGCCTCGACGAGGGCCTGCTGAGCATCACCGAGCGATTTCACAACGCGCTCGGCGACGAGATCGGCAAGGTGCTGCGCGAGATCCGGCTCGGCAGGCCGCGCATGCCCGCGCTCGAGCACATGGCGGACACCGTCGGCGTTCCCGACCTGCACCACCTCGTCGAGTCGATCGTGCAGTCGGACCAGATGGGCGTGCCGATCGCGCGGCTCTTGCGCGTGCAGGCCACCGAGATGCGCCGCCGCCAGCGGCAGGGCGCGCAGGAACGCGCGGCCCAGGCATCGTCGCGCATGGTGTTCCCCATGGTGGGGTGCATCTTCCCCGTGCTTTGGATCGTGCTGCTCGGCCCAGCCATCATCCAGGTGATGAGCTCGCTGCGGTGAAAGTCATGAGCAACAACGGCCCGCGCACGCAGCACCAGTCGTTCAGCGACCTGGACAAGCCGCTGTACACGATCAGCGTCGCGGCCGAGATCCTGGAGACGCACCCGCGCACCTTGATGCTGTACGAGGACGCGCGCCTGATCGAGCCGCACCGCACCTCGACGAACCGGCGGCGCTACTCGCAGCGCGACATCAGCAAGGTCCAGGTCATCCAGAACCTGACGCGGGAGAAAGGCGTGACGCTAGCCGGAGTGCGGCACATCCTCAGCCTGTTCGAGGTGATGAAGAAGCACCGTGTCGAGCCGCCGGCGGAGCTGCGTGAGATCTTTGACCGCTATGCGGCATTGATATGAGAGGAAACCCGGATGGTTTGGGGTATGAGAGGAAACCCGGATGGTTTCCTCTCATCGGCCGGTCGCTTCGCGACGGGCCTGCTCTCCTTCCGGTATACGGTTCGGTTTTTTTGAGAGCCTTCCACCGACGACGCCTGGAGCCTTAGAGGCATAGTCGCGGCCGGGGTAAACCCGGCCGCCATGGCGATGCTGGGCAGCAGCGCTTATATGCCTTCGGTATCTACGCGCTAGCTCGCGGCGGCTGCTTTCTTCCTTCGCTTTGCCGCCGGCGCCCACAGCGCCTCGAGGTCGTAGTACGACCGCTCGCCCGGCAGGAACACGTGCGCGAGCACCGAGTCGAAGTCGAGCAGGACCCACCCGGCGTCGTCGTAGCCGTCAACCGCGAGGGGCCGGCGGTCCAGCTTCTTCGCCTCCGCCACCATCGCGTCGGCGATCGCGCGCACCTGGCGGTCCGTCTCGCCCTCGCAGATGACGAAGTAGTCGGCGACCGACGTCTGCTCGCGAACGTCGAGCACGACCGGGTCCCACGCCTTCTTCTCGGCGGCCGCCTTTCGCAGCAGCCGCGCGAGCTGTAGCGGCGTGAGCCTCTTCGGTCTGTCAGCCAACGCTTCGATTATGCCGATAAAGCCCGCGGGCGGCGATGTACTCGGCGACAGGCTGAGGGACGTATCGCGCCACCCGCTCGCCCCGCTCGAGCGCTCGGCGCAGGCGGCTGGCGGCGATGTCCGGCGTCGGCCGCTCACACACGATCTCGGTCGTCGCCGCCGGACGGCCGCTTCCGGGCCTCGTGACGATGACGATCCGCGCGAGCCCCCGCACCTCGTCCGGGTCGCGCCACGTGTCGAGCAGCTTGGCCGCGTCCCAGCCGAGGATGAGGAAGAGCTCGTCATCCGGATACAGCGCGTGGAGCTGGCGCAGCGTGTCCACCGTGTACGAGGCGCCCTCGCGGTGCAGCTCGAGGTCGGACGCCTCGAAGCGCTGCTCGCCGGCGATGGCAAGGCGCGTCATCTCGAGCCGCTCTTCCGGGCCGGCGACGGCGGGCGCGCGGTGTGGCGGCACGCCGCTCGGGATGAACAGGACGCGGTCGAGATCGACGCACTCCATTGCCGCCCTCGCCGCGGCCAGGTGGCCGAGATGGATGGGATCGAACGTGCCTCCGAGCACGCCGGTTTTCACGGCTGGTACTCGAACTCGACGTCCGCGATGCGGACCGTATCGCCCGGCTTGACGCCCGCCTCCTCGAGCGCCTTGTTGACGCCGAGGCGGTCGAGCTCCGACTGAAACCGCGCGAGGCCGCCCTCGGAGTCGAGGTCGCTTCGCTCGAGCAGCCGCTCGAGCCGCTCGCCGCGGACGACAAGGCCGGATGGCCGCCGCTCGACCACCATATCGCCGGAGCGGCGTACGGGCAGCTTCGTCACCGCCGCCGGCGCGGGGGTCGGGGGCGCGGGCGCTGAGCCCACCAGGCGCGCGATTGCGCGCAGCAGCTCGGGCACTCCCTCGCCGGTGAGGGCGGACACGAACAGAACGCCCGCGCGCCGGTTCCGCGCTCGCAACCGGCGTGCCGCCTCGAGGTCGAGCTTGTTCACGACGACGAGGTGTGGACGCGCGGCGAGCAGCGGCGAGAACTGCGCGACCTCGTTGCGGACGATCTCGAGCGTCTTCCATGGCTCGGGCGCCGCGCCGTCGAGCACGTACACCAGCGCCCGAGTGCGCTCGACGTGGCGCAGGAAACGCTGGCCCAGACCGGCGCCTCCGGCCGCGCCTTCGATCAGGCCCGGGATGTCGGCGAGGACGATCCGCATGTCGTCGACCTCGGCGACTCCGAGCTCGGGGTCGAGCGTGGTGAACGGATAGTCGGCGACCTTCGGCCGCGCCGCGGTCATCGCCCGCAGCAGCGACGACTTGCCCGCGTTGGGCGCGCCGACGAGACCGGCGTCGGCGATGAGCTTGAGGTCCAGCGTGAGGTTCAGCTCCTCGCCCTTCAGGCCGGGTTCGGCGTAGTCGGGCGCGCGCCTCGTCGAGCTCTTGAAGTGGACGTTGCCCCGTCCGCCTGCGCCGCCGCGCGCGACCACCTCCCGCGCACCGGGGCGGTCGAGGTCGGCGATGAGCGCGCCGTCGCGGTCGAGGGCGATCGTGCCCACCGGAACCTTGAGGGTCACGTCCTTGCCCCCGCGCCCGGTCTTGCGGCCGCCGGCCCCGTCGCCCCCGGGCTCCGCATGCCAGCTGCGGCGCTGCGTGAACAGCGAAAGGTCGGCCACGTCGGTGGAGGCCTCTAAGAAGACCGAGCCGCCGCGTCCGCCGTCGCCGCCGTCAGGGCCGCCGCGGGGGATGAACGGCTCACGCCGAAACGAGGCCGAGCCCTTGCCGCCATGACCGCCGCGCACGAGGACGCGAGCGGAGTCGACGAAGCGCCGGGCTCTGGCGGATTCAGTCAGGCCGAGGGAGTCTGCTCGACCGCCACGCGCCGGCGGTCCTTGCCGACGCGCTCGAACTTCACGTGACCGTCGATCATCGCGAACAGCGTGTCGTCACGCCCGACGCCGACGTTCGTGCCCGCCGTGATCTTCGTGCCGCGCTGGCGGACGATGATCGTGCCGGCGTTGACGAGCTGGCCGCCGTAGATCTTGACCCCGAGCATCTTCGGGTTCGAGTCGCGGCCGTTCCGCGAGGAGCCGCCCCCTTTCTTGTGCGCCATGTCCTACTCCGTTTCCTTCTTGGCGCGCCGGCGAGCCGGCGCCTTCTTCTCGGCCGGTTTCTGGACTTCTTCGGTTGCAGGCTCCGAGGGTTCCTCCGCCTTGGCCTCGGCCTTGGCTTCCGGCTTCTTCTTCGGTGCGGCCTTGGCGCGACCACGCGCCGGCTTGGAGGGTTTCGACTCTTCCTTCTTCTCTTCCTTCGCGATGCCGACGCCGCCGACCGCGATGATCTCGAGCGCCGTCAGGTGGGCGCGCCCGCCCTGGTGCACGCGCACCCGCTTTTTCGACTTGTACCGGATCGACTCGATGCGCGGCCCCCGCCGGTGGGCGATCACCCTCGCCTCGACGTCGAGGCCGTCGACCGCGGGGCTACCGACCTTGACGTCCGTGCCGTCGCTGAACAGCAGCACACGGCCGAGCGTGACGGACGAGCCTGGGTCGGCCTCCAACCGGTCGACCAGGATGCGGTCGCCGGGGGCGACGCGGTACTGCTTGCCGCCGCTCACGATGACCGCGGACGCGGCAGCGTCTGGCTTGGGCACGGCGTGAGATTGTACCGGAGCCCGGCTCGGGCCTGTCACCGCATCAGGATCGAAGTCACGACCACGATCCCGAGCACGAGCCCGGCAAACGGCGCTACCACCCGTGTGTAGAGGCCGCGCGCGACCTCGACGCCCCGGCGGCGCATGAGGGTCGAGAAAGCGATGACGATCGCAGCGACGCCGAAAGTGATCCCGAAGAACCGAACCAGGCCGATAAAGTCGTCGGACGGCGGCGGCAGGAACAGGGTCGTGAACAGCCCGCAGTAGGGAAACCAGCTCAGCAGGCGGCCGGCATCGAGCCTCGGCCGTACGCGCTTGTCCGCCGCCGGCGTGAACGGCCAGATGCGCAGCAGCGCGGGCATGCACAGGAGGTAGAGGAAGGCGCAGGCGATCTTGACCGGCAGCAGCGCCGGGACGATGACGTTGCCGAGCACCTGGGGGCGCAGGCTCTCCGGCTGCACCGCCGGCCCGAGCACGGCGAGCAGCCAGCACACCTGGACGACGAGAAGCATCCCCGGCTCGGCCACGAACTCGACGGTCAGGGCGAGCTCGGCCCACGCGGTGAACGCGAGCGCGACGGCGGCGAGCACGACGCTGCGCTCGTCGCCCGGCACCGGATTGAGGGGCGCGGCAAGCTGGACGGACGCGACGACGCCACACACCGCGACGGTGGCCACCACGGGGCTCGGTCCGCGGCGTGGCAGCTCGGGCCACCGCCACGTGGGCCGGCTCACACGCATCCAGCCGAGCTCGATCAGCGCACCGATCGCGGCCATGGTCAATAGCCCCGGGTAAAGCACCAGAGCCGCGGCGTGGGCCAGGGCGTCGAGCACGACCGCGATCACAGGCGTGCCGCCGCGAGGAGCGGGAGCGGATAGAGACCCGCGACGACGTTCACGGCGAGGACCAGCGCCACACCAACCGCCTGGCGGCGGCGGGGCAGGCCCATGCTCCGTCCGAGGCGAAGCGACGAAGGCAACCAGAGCAGCATGCACAGCGCGAGCACGAGGGCCAGGGGCCAGGCCAGCTGCGTGGCGCCGCGGAGCAGCAGCACGCGGGCCGCAAAGCCGGCAAACGGCGCCGAGCCCGCGAGCGCCGCGGCGACGAGCAGGTTGATCGGCCGCTCGGTGACGACCCTGTCACGCAGCGAGGGCCGGGACATGAAGTAGAGCGGCAGCCGGCACAGCACCACCGTGAACAGAGCAAGCAGGGCCGCCCGCCGCCCGTCGGCGACGGTGATGCCGAAACCGGTCAGGACAAGGCCCCAGTCGGCGACGAACGAGTAGCGCCAGGCGGCGGGAGTGCTCTCGGTCAGCCACGCGGCCGCCGTTCCCCAGGCCATGTTCAGGATCCCAAGGCCGATCAGGATGGCGGCGAACGCGGCGCCTGCATCCGCGTCCAGCAGGCCCTGCGCGCCGGCCACGACGACGGTGGCGACCACGGGCCCGACGAACGCGAGCCAGGCGACCGGGCTCGCCGACACCTGCTCCTCCTCGTCGAAGGTGTGCAGGTAGGGCAAGAGACCGACCGCGGCCGCCAGGCCGGCGCCAAGCCCGACGGCCGCGAAACGGTGCAGCACGTCGGGCCCGGGAACGCGAGCGAAGACGGCGGCCAGGGCGAGAAGGCCGACCGCGACCACCGGCGCGCGCAGCGACGAGGCGAAGGTTCGCCGCCCCGCGATCGACGACTGCAGCAGAGCGACGGCGACGAGGACGAGCAGCGCGAGGTCGAAAGACGGCGCGGCGGCGACCGCCGCCGTGCCGATCAGCCCCGCGCCGCCCTTCGCGAAAAGCGCGCGCCGCGAGGCGGCCAGCGGCGCGAACGCCAGCGCGATCACAAGCGCGACGGCCGCAATGACGACAAGGACGACGGCCTCAGGCAGCATGCGGCGCCCTGTACGGCATCCAGACGGCGACGGCGGCAACGATTGCGCCCGCCAGGTACGGCCAGATCGCGGTCGGGTCGGAGGCAAGCCCTGCAGCGGCGGCGACTGCGAGCGCGATGGCGGCGACTGCCGTCTGCGCCACGTACGGATCGTCGCTCGACAGCACCCTCCCGCCCGACAGCGCAAGGACGGCGAGGGACGCAAAACGCAGCGCCCCCGCCGGCCCGGACATGACGACGACGGCGATCCACAACGTGACGATTCCGCCTACCACCGAGAGCACGAGACGAGGGGTCGAGCCCGGCGGCATCACCCGCCATCCCGGCGGCCCGACCGCGTATCTCCGTGCCGCCGCGGCGGCGGCACCGGCGGCAATCAGCGCGGCGCCGGCCCAGCCCGCGCGCGGCAGGCACGCCACGGCGAGGCCGACTCCCACGAGCGCGACGCCCGCCGCCTGTCCGCGGCGCGCGTCGGCGACGACGATCGTGGCCGCGCCCGCCCAGGCCACGAAGGCCGCGACCGCTTCCACCGCTACCGGGTCACGGCGAAGACGAGCGCCACGAGCGCGCCCAGCCACAGGACGGGCCGGCCCCCCGCCGCCGCGGCCTCGAGCGCGCGCAGGTCAACGAGGCTGCGGTACTGCTCCGGCACCGTTGCCGCGCGCATCGCTTTGCGCGCTCGGGCCGCCGTCGCCGAAGCCGGCACCTTGAACAGCGCGGCGCGCGGTTGGGTGCGGATGGTCGAGGTGCCGGCGACCCAGTAGGCGATGGCGGCGAAGACGAGGAGCGGCGCGAGCAGCGTCAGGGCGGGCAGAACGCTCGAGACGGTGACCACGCTCGTGATCCCGCCTGTGACGTTTCCGCCAGACGACTGCATCACCTCGGCGGCGACCGGCTCGGTGAAGATCACGTCGACGGCGGCGATGAGCGGGCCGGCGACCAGGCTGGTCAGGGCGAGGACGAGCGAGACGCGCGGAAACGTCTCCGCCGCAGGCCTGCCCTTGCCGCCCGGAAGACCCAGCGCGCGCGCGCCGCCCACCATCCACGTGGCCCACGTCGCCGCGGCGGCGACGCCGATCAGGCCGAGGAAATCGCCCGCCTCGAACGTGGCCGCGATACCGAGCGCGCGGGCGGCGAACGCGATCCCGGGCGGCAGACCGACGGCAGCCGCGATGGTGACGAGCGAGGCGATGCCGGCCTCGTCGGGCAGCAGCGCAAGCCCGGCGACGAGCAGCGACGCGGTGGCGAGCATGACGAGGCCGGCGACGAGGCCGAGAGGCGTGCCGAGGGCGATGGCCGCAAGGGCGAAACCCCCGAACCCTGGAACCAGCTCGCCGAGAAACTCGCGCCGCGTGGGCGCCGCCTGCGCACGCGCGCCTGCGGCGAAGGCGGCAAGGATGCCGATCAGGGCGAGCGCCACGTTGAACAGCGGGTGCGGGTAGCGGCCGTCGCCGAGCTCGTAACCGCGGACGAGCAGGTAGAAGCCGAGGGGATAGAGCGTCGCCACCGCGATGCCGGCCGCGCGAAGCGACGGCCGCGTCCACACCGCCGCGGGCCACGTCCGCCACGGGAAGACGGACGACGCGAGGACGGCCGCGGCGGCGAGCAGGGTGAACAGAGGCCCGGTGACCGTGGCCACCGGAACGGCCGAGTAGACGGCGGTCCCTCCGCCGACCTGGAGGATGACGCCGAACCAGCTCAACGCGAGCCAGCCGGCGAGCAGCATCGCCCAGCTCGGACGCGGCGCGCGCGGGTCCTCGGTGTCGAGGAGCACGACAGCCAGCGTGGCGGCGCTGCCGCCCGCGATCGCTGTGAGCACGACGCCACCCGACTCGAGCGCCTCGAGCGATGCCGCGAGCGCCAGCAGCGAGACCACCGCCTGCGGCCAGTCGCGGCGCTGCAGGGTGAGGAGGATTGCGGCCGGCGTCGCGACCATCAGCGCAAACGCGAACGACACGCCGTCGAGTCGCATGTCGAAGGACGATCCGAACCCGAGCGGGCCGAGCGTGAGCTCGAGCGACGAGCGGATCGGCGCCCAGACCGCGACGACGGCGGCCACCGCGCCCCAACCGCCGGCCGCGGCCGCGACCCGGCCCAGGTCGAAGCCGGCAAATCCGAAAGCCGCCATGACGGCGGCTGCCGCGAGGGGGACGGCGACGGGCGCGACGACGACGACCGACGGCACGCGCTTAGTCTTGCGCTTTCAGTCGCTCCAGCGCCTCGCGGATGCCGGCCGCACGGTCTTCGAGCTCGGCCACGACCTCGGGCGGCGCCTTCTCTCGGAACTGCTCGTTGGCCAGCTTCGCCTCGGTCTTCTCGAGATCCGATTCGAGGCGCTTGCGCTCCTTGTCCCGACGCGCATCGCCCTGGCCTGTCGGAAAGATGACCCGACCCGGAGCTGCGGCCAGCGGCGTGCCCTCCGCCTGCATGGCGTCGACGAGGTCGACCCGGGCGAGGGTGGCGACGAGGCGGGCGACGCTCTCGTCGATCGAGCCGTCGAGGTGCAGCCGGCCGCCGCGCGGCGGGGCGCCCGCCGCCTGGCGATGGCCGCGGACCTCGTCGACGAGCGCGATCACGACCGCGAACTGCTCTTCCGCGCCGGGATCGACGTAGCGGTCCTGGAGCTCCGGCCACTCCGCACGCATGACGTAATCGCGCGGTCCCGGCAGCCGGGACCACAGCTCCTCGGTGACAAAGGGCATGAACGGATGGAGCAGCCGGAACAGCGCGTCGAGACAGAAGTACGCGACGTCCTGCGCGCTCGGGTCGCCGTCGCGAAGGCGATCCTTCACGGCCTCGAGGTACCAGTCGCACAGCTCGTTCCACGCGAAGCCGTAGGCCGCGTTGATCGAGTCCTGGAACATGAAGCCCTCGATGCCGGCGGTCACGTCGCGCGCGGCCGCGCACAGCCGGGACAGGATCCAGCGGTCCTCGAGGTGCGCGCCGGCTTCGAACGACCCGGGCGCTTCGAACGACGGCGTGCCGGGGGACGAGAGGACGAGCCTGGTGGCGTTCCACAGCTTGTTGCAGAACCGCCGGTAGCCCTCGACGCGGCTCTCGTCGAAGCGAACGTCCTGGCTCGACATCGCGACCGAGGCCGCCCAGGCGCGCAGCGCGTCGGTGCCGTACTTCGTGATCAGCGCGCGCGGGTCGACGCCGGTGCCGAGCGACTTCGACATGCGGCGGCCGTCGGCGGCCTGGACCTGGCACGTGATCGCGACGTCCGCAAAAGGCACCTCGCCCATGAACTCGAGGCCCGTCATGATCATGCGGCTGACCCAGAGGTTGATGATCTCGCGCGCGGTGACGTTGAGGTTGTTGGGGTAGAACGCCTCGAGGTCGTCGGTCTCGTCGGGCCAGCCCAGCGTCGCGAAAGGCCACAGCGCGGATGAGAACCACGTGTCCAGCACGTCGGGGTCCTGGGTGATCTCTCTGCTGCCGCACTCGGGGCACGTCGCGGGCGCGTCGACGGCGACCGTGGTGTGTCCGTTGCCGCAGTAGTAGACCGGCACGCGGTGGCCGAGCCACAGCTGGCGGCCGATGTTCCAGTCGCGCAGACCGTGCAGCCAGTCGAGGTAGGTGCGCTCGTACCGCTCGGGGTGCCAGCGCACCTGGCGGGCCTCGGATGCGGCCAGCGCCTTGTCGCGCATCTCCTCCATGCGCAGCCACCACTGCTCGCTGATCAGGGGCTCGATCACAGACTTGCACCGGTCGCAGTGGCCGACCTCGTGCACGTAAGGCTCCTGCCGGACGAGGAGGCCTTGCTTCTCCAGGTCGGCGACGATGCGGGCTCGCGCTTCGAGCGCGGGAAGGCCGTCGTACGGCAGCCCGGGCGCGTTCATGCTCCCGTCGGGGTGCATGCCGTTGACGATCTCGAGGCCGTGGCGCTGGCCGATCTCGTAGTCCATCGGGTCGTGACCGGGGGTGACCTTCAGCGCGCCCGTGCCGAACTCTGTCTCGACGGCATCGTCGGCGATGATCGGCAGCTTGCGCCCGACGAGCGGAAGGACCGCCGTCTTGCCGATGAGCTTGCGGTACCGCGGGTCGCTCGGGTTGACCGCCACGCCCGTGTCGGCGAGCATCGTCTCGGGCCGCACAGTTGCGATGGTCACGTCGCCCCCGCCTTCGACCGGGTACTGGATGAAGTACAGCGTGTCCTGGTGCTCCTTCCACTCCACCTCGAGGTCGGAGATGGCGGAGCGGTCGTGCGGGCACCAGTTGACGATGCGGGGCGCGCGATAGATCCATCCGCGGTCGTAGAACTCGAGGAACGCGGTCATCACGGCGCGGTAGTACGCGGGGTCCATGGTGAAGCGCAGGCGCGACCAGTCGAGTGAGATGCCGAGGATGCGGTCCTGGCTCACGATCGTCTCGCCGACGTCGCGGTACCACTCGTCGACGCGAGAGGTGAAGGCGTCGCGCCCGAGCTGCTCCTTGGTCATGCCCTCGGCGGCGAGCTGACGCTCGATGACGTTCTGGGTGGCGATCGCCGCGTGGTCGGTCCCGGGCAGGAACAGCACCTCGTCTCCGACCATGCGCCGGTAGCGGGCGACGATGTCCTGCAGCGTGTGGTTGAGGGCGTGGCCCATGTGCAGCTCGCCCGTGATGTTGGGAGGCGGCAGGCAGATGCAGTACTTCGGCCGGTCGCTGTGCGCGTCGGCGACGAAGAGGCCGTCTCCCTCCCAGCGCGCGTACCAGCCGGCCTCGATGGCCTGTGGGTCGAACGCCTTCGGCATGGTGTCGGTGGTAGGGCGTGCTTCGCTCATCTGGCTTGACTCTCTTCTGCCGGCCGGAGGGTCGCTGCTAGCGCGACGGAGCCGGCGTGGGTACGGATACGCACACGGCTCGGCTCATGGTAAAAGCATGTTAGCGCTTGTGCCGCTGGCGCTCGCCGATCCTGTCGTCGGCGCGGGCTGCACCGGTCATGCGGCCGAGGGTCGCCACGAGGCCTGGCGCGACCGCCTGCGCGACGAGTCCGGCGCGCAGCGCAAGCCCCGTGACGTCCACTTCCGCGCGGTTGTGAAGGATGGCCGAGCACACGGCGTCGGCCACGGCGGCCGGCTTGACCTCACCGGCCAGGGGGTTGGCGCGAATGCCGGTTTCGGCCCACATGCCCGACTCGCTCACGAAGGTCGGACAGATCACCGAGACGCCGACGCCAGTCTCCCAAAGCTCCTCGCGGAGCGCGAGCCCGAAGCCGCGGAGGCCGAACTTCGTGGCGTTGTAGAGCGTCGCCCCGGCGGCCGCGAACTTGGCCGCGATCGAGGCCATGAAAACGATGTGTCCGCTCTTTCGGCGCGCCATCGCGGGGACGAGAAGCCGGGCGAGGACGATGCCCGCCCGCAGGTTCACCGCCAGGGCGCGGTCGATCTCCTCCACGGTAAACCCTGCGAGCCGGCCGCTCGCGGGGATGCCCGCGTTCGAGACGAGGACGTCGACGTGGCCGGCCTGCTCGGCGAGCCGTTCGACCTCGCCTGTCTTGCCTAGGTCGGCGACCACCACACGGGAATGGCCGAGACGGCGGGCGAGGGTGCGCAGCGCTTCTTCGTTGCGGGCCGAGAGGATGAACTTCGCACCTTCACGATGGAGGCGGGCGGCGATGTGCGGCCCAAGGCCGGATGACGCGCCGGTCAGTAGGACGGTCTTACCGGCGAGGTCCACATCGCGAAGATTAGTCGCGATCTGCCGAATCGAAAAGGCGGGTTACGAGCGCTCAGCAGGCCGTGTCGTGGTCCAGGCCGCCGGACGTCGACTGCGACAGCCACACCGGCGAGCTCGTGAACGGCTTCGAGCACGATCCCGCAGCGACCCAGTCGGCGGCCAGGCCTTTGGGCGTGAACGACCCTCCCGTGATCGTCTTCCACATCGAGGCGGTCGAGTACACGCCCACGGGCAGACCCGTCTGGTTGAGCCGGTCCACGGCGCCCTGGATGGCGTCGCGGTTGGGCGCGAGGTTGCCGCTCGACCAGCTGTTCCCGGTCTCGACGTCGAGCCACCACATCGAAGCCACTCGGCCACCGGCCTGGCGCAGCGACCAGTCGGCTTCGCTGCACCCGATCTGCCACGCCTGGCTGGTTCCGGTCGAGCACGCGGCGGTGATGTTCCGCCGGTACGCGCCGGAGTAGGCGGTATTGATGTAGAGCGAAGGCGCCGGGGACTGTGGAGCCGCGCCGTACTCCGCTCCGAGGCACCCGTTGGCGGTGAACGGCCGCCCGTGGTTCACACCGACGACGGCGAACGCGCCGCTCGCCGTCGCGCCGCAGTTGGGATAGGAAACGTCGTAGCCGGTCGTGCGGGAGCTATAAGGGTCCGTTCCGGCGGCCGCGGGAAGCGCATTGATGGCGAGCGCAGCGACCGCGGCCCCGACGGCGAGGAGGCCCCAGGTCCTTCGGCTCAGGCCGACTCCCCCACCGCGCGCGCGGGGCCTTCGGTCTCCTCCGCGACCTCGAACTCGGGCTCGAGCGCGTCGCGGATCGCGCGCTCGGAGATGATGCAGCGCTTGATCTCGGGACGGGACGGGATCTCGAACATCGAGTTCAGCAGGGCTTCCTCGATGATCGACTTCAACGCGCGCGCTCCGGTGCCGCGGAGCAGCGCGAGCTCGGCGATCGCGTCGAGCGAGCCCTTCTCGAAGACGAGCTCCACGTTGTCGAGCGAGAAGAACTTCTGGTACTGCTTGACGAGCGCGTTCTTCGGCTCGGTGAGGATGCGCACGATGTCCTGCTGGTCGAGGTGGTGCAGGGTCACGATGATCGGCAGGCGGCCGATGAACTCGGGGATGAACCCGTACTTCAGCAGGTCCTGCGGCTGCAGGTGCTTCAGCGTCTCGGACACGACCTTCTTCTCGAGCCGGTT
>CAYWTI010000096.1:0-2049 GCA_964461175.1 uncultured Actinomycetes bacterium
CTTCTCCATCGCGTACTTGACCTGCACTGAGCGCTCGATGAACTCGAAACGCGCCTGGATGACCTCGAGCTGGCCCGGGATCAGCTTCTTGGCCTTGACGAGGATGTGCTCGCGCACCCCGACCTTGCCGAAGTCGTGGAGGAGGCACGCGTAGCGCAGCTCCTTCAGCTGGTCGTCGCTCAGGTGCACGTCGCGGTACTTGCCGGTCGCGATCTCGTTCACCGCCCTGGCGAGCGAGGTCGTCAGACCCTCCACCCGCCCCGAGTGACCGGCGGTGCTCGGGTCTCGCTGCTCGATCGCGGTCACGCTCGCCTGGACGAAGCCGTCGAAAAGGGCCTGGATCGAGTCGATGAGGTTCTTGTTGTCGATCGCCACCGCGGCCTGGCTGGCGATCGACTCGATCATCTCGACGTCGTCGGGCTGGAAGCTGACCACCTCCGTGGCGACGTTTTCGGGCGTGAGGCGCGTCTCGAACCGGCGCTTGGCGTTGATCAGCTGGACAGCGCCGACGACCTCGTTGTTGTAGTTGCGCATCGGCACCGTCAGCATCGACTTGGTCCGGTAGCCGAACTGCGAGTCGAAGCTCTTGCCTCCCATCGGCTTGCCGGGCGGCGGGTTGTACGCGTCCTCGTAGATCTGGCTCGAGCCCACCGACACCGCGTACCCGACGACCGACCGCTCGTCCACGGGCACGGTGAACGCCTGGTAGGTGTTCTTGTCGATCGAGTGGTTCTGGCTCGACGCGAGGAACAGCTTCGGCACGCCGTCCTCCTCCATCTTCAGCCACAGGCTCGCGCCGTCGGCGTGCGTGAGCTGGCGCATGGTCGTGAGGATGAAAGACTGCAGGCGGTCGATGTCCTTCTCGGCCGAGAGCGCGATGCCGATGCGGTTCAGCTCGCGGAACTGGCGGTGACGGCGGTGGGCCTCGTTCTCGAGCTGGGCGACCTGCTGCTTGAGAGCGACGTTCTCCATGGCGACCCGGACGATCTGGCCGATGGCCGCCGCCGTGGCGTCCGGCGGCACCTCGACGCTGATGGCCTCCAGGTGGGCCGGGGCCTGCTCGCCGGGGGCGAGGAGGATCAGGGCCGGCTGCTCGATCTGGGCGGGATCGACGAGCCGCTCGGTCTCGAGGCCGGTCGACCGCAGCCCCGCCGGCTGCTCGCCGGCAAGCACGTAGAGATGGAACCGGGGGGCGGTCTTCATGCGGTATTCATGGCGGGCGCTCTTATCTACCACCCCCGTCCGAGTTTTGGGCGTAGATAAGCCGTAAACCCTCGAGGGTCAGGAGCGGGTCGGTGGTCTCGATCACGTGGGTCAGGTCTGCCACGAGCGACGCCTGTCCGCCCGTGGCGATCACCCGTGCCGTGCCGCCGAGCTCGTCGACCATCCGCTTCACCATGCCCTCGACCTGGGCGACGAAGCCCCACACGAGCCCCGACTGGATCGAGGCGATCGTGTTGCGGCCGATCACGCTGTCGGGCGGGATCGGCTCGACCCGGCGCAGCATGGCCGTCTGGGAGACGAGCGCTTCGAGGGAGATGTCGATCCCCGGCGCGATGGCCCCCCCGAGGTAGTCGCCCTCGGCGTTGATGGCGTCGTAGGTGACCGCCGTGCCGAAGTCGATCACGACCACCGGGCCCCCGTACTTGGTGTAGGCCGCCAGGGCGTTCGCGATCCGGTCGGCCCCGACGTCGCGCGGGTTCTCGTAGCGCACCCGGACGCTGGTCTTGACGCCCGGCCCGACCATCACCGGCTCGCAATTGAGGTAGCGCCGCGAGGCCTCGACGAGCGCCGGGTTCAGCGTGGGCACCACGCTCGAGATGACGACGCCTGTGACGATATCGAGGCCGAACCCACGGAGCTCGAACAGCTGGCGCAGCTCGACCGCCATCTCGTCCGCCGTCCGCTCGCGATGCGAGGTCACCCGCCAGTCGGCCGCCAGCCGCTCGCCGTCGAACAGGGCGATCGTGACGTTCGTGTTGCCTACGTCGACGGCCAGAAGCACGGCGGGAACTCTACCGCCTGAGCGCGGCCGCTTCCCTGCGTATC
>CAYWTI010000097.1:0-4996 GCA_964461175.1 uncultured Actinomycetes bacterium
GGACACGGACGCGCGCGACCTCGCGGTCGTGAAGGGCGAGCTGTACTTCGAGCTGCACCGCGGCACGTACACGACGCAGGCACGGACCAAGCGCTGGAACCGGCGCGCGCAGACGGCGCTGCGCGAGGCGGAGATGTGGTCCGTGGCGGCCGGGGGCGACTACCCGCGCGTCGAGCTGGAGGAGCTCTGGAAGAGGTTGCTGCTGAACCAGTTCCACGACATCCTTCCGGGGTCGAGCATCGACTGGGTCTACGCGGAGGCGGAGGCGGACCTCGAGGCGGTGGCGGCGCGGGCGGGGGCCATCGCGGCGGCGGCGGCGGAGCGGATGGGGGTTTCGGTTCGCGAGCGCCGGGGGGCGACGGCGCCGTCGCTCGAGAACGAATACCTGCGGGTCGAGGTCGGCGGCGAGGGTGTCGTCACGTCGATCTGGGACAAGGAGGCGCGTCGGGAGGTTCTGAGCTCGCCGGGGAACGTGCTCGAGCTGCACGACGACACGCCTCGGCGCTGGGACGCGTGGGATCTCGACTTCGAGCACCGGGATTCCTTTGTCGTCGTGGGCCGGAGCTTCGGCGCCTCCTCGGTGACGCATACGATCTCGCTCGAGGGTCGCGTACTGCGGTTCGACACCGAGGTCGACTGGCACGAGCGGCACAAGATCCTCAAGGTCGCGTTTCCGGTCGCGGTGGCGGCGCGCGAGGCGACGTACGAGGTGCAGTTCGGACATGTGACCAGGCCGACGCATTTCGAGGGCAGCAAGGCGCGGGCGATGTTCGAGGTGTGCGCGCAAAGGTGGGCGGATCTCGGCGACGGCGAGTACGGCGTCGCGCTGCTCAACGACTGCAAGCACGGCTACGACATCCACGACGGCGTGATGCGGTTGTCGCTGCTGCGTGCGCCGACGCACCCCGATCCGGGCGCGGACCAGGGGAGGCACCGCTTCACGTACGCGCTGCTGCCGCACCCGGGCGACTTCCGCACTGCGAGGGTGATCGAGGCGGCCGAAGAGCTCAACGACCTGCTTGGCCCGCCGCCGTCGCTCGTGTCGGTCGACACGCCGCAGGTGCGCATGTCGGCGGTCAAACGAGCCGAGGACTCGGACGCGGTGATCATCCGCGTCTACGAGGCGTGGGGCCGGCCGTGCCGGGCGCGGATCACCACCTCGGTGCCGCACTCGCGCGTCGCCGTGTGCGACCTGCTCGAGCGCGAGACTGAGGACGGCTCGCTCGAGCTCGACCTCGGCCCGTTCCAGGTCGTGACGCTGAAGCTAGAGCCCGGCCAGGCGTAGAAGCGCGGCCGTCGCGGCTGCGGCCGCGACCACAACGAGGAATGGCGCGCGGAGGAGGACGGCGGCCACGGCGACGCCGAGCGCGGCGACGCGGACGTCGAGCGTGAGGTGGGTCCCCGTCGCGAACGTGTTGGTGGCCACGAGCGCCGCCAGCAGCGCGATGGGAAGGAGCGGAACCGTGCGCTGGATGCGCGCGTCGCGCAGCCATTCCGCGGGCAGGGACAGGCCGGCGAGCTTGAGCGCGTAGCAGGCGACCGAGGCGGTGAGGACGCCGGCCCAGATCACCGGCGCACGAGGCCGTAGACCGCGACCAGGACGGCGACCACGACGAGCGGCACGCCGGCGGGCACGAAGGGCAGGACCACGATGGCGACGGCGGCTGCGGCGATGGCCACCGCCATCGGCTCGCGCGCTCGCAGGCGTGGCGCCAGCAGGGCGAGAAAGGCGGCGGGCGGCGCGGCGTCGAGGCCGAAGACCTTCGGATCGCTGATGGCGTGGGTGGCGAGCGCGCCCGCGATCGTGCCGGTGTTCCACAGGACGAACAGCGCCACGCCTGTCGCCCAGAACGCGAACCGGCTCTGGTCGCGGTCGTCGCGGGCAATCGTCATCGCCGTCGTCTCGTCGATCACGAACTGTGCGGCGGCGAGACGCCGCCAGCCTCGGATGTCGAGGATCGTCGACAGGCGCAGGCCGTAGAGACCGTTGCGGGTACCGAGGAGCGCCGCCGTCACCGCGCCCGCCCACACGCTGCCTCCCCCGCCAACGACCCCGACCAGCGCGAACTGCGATGCGCCGGTGAACATCACGGCGGAGAGGACGCAGGTCTGGGCCAGGGACAGACCCGCCGCGGTCGAGATCGCGCCGAAGGAGATCGCGTAGGCGCCGCTGGCGACGGCGATGCCGAGGGCGTCGCGGACGATCGCGCGGCGGGTCGGCATCGAGGGCGATTCTGAGCGATCGCGCACGAGGGCCTGTTAAGACCGTTGGCATCCAAACATTCGTTTGGCAAGATGGCGGCATGTTCGTTGTGGACGAGGCGTCGGGCGAGGAGATCGCCAGCAGGCTGGTCGAGCTTCGGCGTCAGATCGACGGCCTGGAGCTCGAGTTCTCACGCCTTGCCAGCGCGTTCGACAGGACGCGCTGGTGGGACGCTCACGGCTTCAACACGGCCGCCGACTGGATCCGGTTCAACTGCCACATGAACTCGCACGCGGTCTTCAACGCGTTCGCGGTCGGGGCCGCCGCGGCGGATCTGCCGGCGACGCTCCACGCCATGGAGGGCAATGAGATCGGCTTCGCGCACGTCGCCACGATGGCGCGCACCGCGCTCGAGACCGGCGGCTCGTTCGACGAAGCGGACCTTCTCCCCCTCGCGCGGCAGCACTCCCCAGGCAAGTTCTTCCACAAGTGCGTGCATTACAGGCACGCGCTCGACGCGGGCGGCTACAACCGCGACCAGGAGCAGCTCGCCGAGCAGCGCGGTCTGCGCCTGAACACGGCGCAGGACGGCTGCCTTATCGTCAGCGGCCTCCTCGACCCGGTCGGCGGCGCCGCTGTGCGGACGGCGCTCGAGCCACTTGCGCAGCCGTCCGGCGAGCACGACGACCGCAACCGGGAGCAGAGGTACGCCGACGCCCTCGTCGAGCTCGCGACCGGCGGCCGGCCTGCGACGGTGCAGGTCACGGCGTCGCTGGAGACCTTGATGGGCGTGGCCGGCGCGGCCGCCGGCGAGATGGAGTTCTCGGTGCCGCTCTCGTCGCAAACCGTGCGGCGCATCGCGTGCGACTCCAGCGTGACGCGCATCGTCCTCGACCAGGACTCTGTGGTCGTCGACATGGGAAGGTCGAAGCGCGTCATCGCCAACTCCCTGCGGACAGCGCTCAAGGTGCGTGACGGCCACTGCCGCTGGCCCGGTTGCGAGCGCACCGCCTCGTGGTGCGACGGTCACCACGTCGTGCACTGGGCGGACGGCGGGCCGACCGACCTCGAGAACCTCGTCCTTCTGTGCCGGCGGCATCACCGCATGGTCCACGAAGGCGGATGGCAGGTGATGCGGGTCAACGGCGTGGTCACGACGGTGGCGCCGACCGTGCGGTTCGGAGCCGCGCGGGGTCCGGACTAGCTCGCGTGCAGCGGGCTACTTCGTCGTGATCGCGTCTCCCGACGGCTTGAGCACCCACCACAGGGCGCCGAAGCCGTTGACACCCTGGCCGGTCGTGTCGCCCGGGGCCTTGTCCTTGATGCAGTAGTAGAGCGGGTGCCCGGCGTAGGTGACCTCGACCTTGCCGTCGGTCCGCGTCGTCGTGCCCAGCAACGAATCGTCGGCGCCCGGGCCGGCCTGCGGCTTGCCGTCAGTCAGGACCGGCGGCCAGAACGTGGCGCACTGGTCGTAGCAGGTGGACGTCGTCCCGGTGTCCTTGAGGAAGAGGTACACCGTCATCCCCTTGGCGTCGACGAGGATCTGGCCGTACTTCGGGTTGGTGGCGGCGCCGATCTTGGCGCCGGTGGCAGCCGCGCTCGGCGAAGCGGCAGATGACGGGCTCGACGCCGCGGTCGACGGGCTCGACCCTCCGCAAGCGGCCAACGCGATGGCGATCGTGAGCAGGATTGTCTTACGCACGCCGACGTATACCGGCGGCGGTTACCTACTCCGGGGTGACGTACGCGGCGGTCAACCCGCCGTCGACCAGGAAGGTCGCTCCGTTCACGTAGGAAGATTCGTCGGACGCGAGGAAGAGGGCCGCGTTCGCGATCTCGCGCGCCTTCGCCAGCCGGCCCATCGGCAGGTGGATGCGCCGGCGCTGGTAGGCCGCCGGGTCGTCGTTGAAGATGCGCATCAGGAGCGGCGTCTCGACCGGTCCCGGGCAGAGCGCGTTGACGCGCACGCCCTCGCGAGCGAACTGGACCGCCAGCTCGCGTGACATGGACAGCACCGCGCCCTTCGACGCGGTGTAGGCGATCTGGGACGTCGCGGCGCCGACGAGGGCGACGAATGAAGCGACGTTTATCACGGAGCCTCCGCCCGCCTTGAGGAGATGGGGGATTCCGTACTTGCAGCAGAGGTAAACGCCCTTGGCGTTGACGGCCTGCACGCGGTCCCAGGCGTCGGGCTCGGTGATCAAGATCGAGTCGTCGTCGGGGGGCATGATGCCGGCGTTGTTGTAGAGGACGTCGATCTTGCCGTAACGCTTCTCGGTCTCGGCGTACACCGCCTCCACGCTCGCGGGGTCCGAGACGTCGGCGGCGAAGAAGAACGCATCGCGGCACTCGGACGCTGTCTTCTCCCCCGCCTCGCGGCCCACGTCGGCGACGCATACGCTCGCGCCCTCGGCGGAGAACAGCAGCGCGGCCTCGCGGCCGATGCCGCCCGCGGCCCCGGTGATGACGGCGACCTTGCCGGCGAGGCGATCAGCCACGTTCGAAGAGACGCTCCCGCTCGTACGTGGTCACGACCTTGTCGAAAAGCGCCTGCTCGGTGCGCGCGTAGTTGAGGTAGTGCTCGACGACGTCGTCGCCGAACGCGTCGCGCGCCATCCGGCCGTGCTCGAGGCAGGAGATCGCGTCCCGCAGCGCGTGGGGGAAGCGCTGGACGTCGGATTCGTAGGCGTTGCCCTTGAACTCGGGCGGCAGCGGCAGCTTCTCCTCGATGCCGCGGAGGCCGGCCGCGAGAAGGGCGGCGAAGCACAGGTATGGGTTGACGTCCGCGCCGGG
>CAYWTI010000098.1:0-18467 GCA_964461175.1 uncultured Actinomycetes bacterium
GTTAGTCGCCGCCGCATTGATCGTCTGTCTGAGGTGAAAGGCCTCGCCCTGCACACGAGCCGCACGCGGCAAATTCAGGGCTGACGACCCGCCGCGGGCAGGGCGAACGACCTTCTTAGGCTGATCCTCCTACACGGAGAATCGGTAAAGGAGGCGATCCTTGCCGCTGCTGAACGACCTGCTCTTGCGCTTGCGGCGAATCTGGGCACCCGTAGGCCCGGCCGCGGGCCACGCAGGCGTGCCGGAGGAAGCCGGCACAGGACTGGAGACCGAGATCGCCGACCTCGCGCATGAGCTCGCCGCCATCGACAACGAGGCGATGACGATAGAGCGGGATGCCAAGGAGAAGGCGGCCGCCATCCGCGAGGCCGCCCGCGCGGAGGCGTCTCGAATCCGCGAGCAGGCGAGGGGCCAGCTACCGGCGGTCCGTGCGTCGCAGGCAGCCCGCCGCGTGGAAGACCGGCAAGGTGAGATCGCCAGCGTTCTCTTGGCGGCGGAGCAATCCGCCCGTGCGGTCCGCGATCGAGCGAACGCGCGCATGCCCGCGCTGGTTGGCCGCGTAGTCGGCGAGGTCTTCCGCAGCGTGGCGGCGGCGAAGGAGGACCATGCCGGCGTCGTGGGCGGGGGCTAGCGTCCGGGCCAGGCTGCTTGCCAACCGGCGCATCGGCCGGCGGCGAGCGGCAAGCATCGCATCCAGGGGGCGTCTGGACGCAGCTGTGGTCGACCTCGCCGCGTCGCCCTACTCCGCCGGTCTGCGGCCCAACATGCAGGTTTCCGACGTGCAGCGGCAAGTCGCGGCGACGCTTCTGTGGAATCTTCGCCTCATCGCCGGATGGGTGCCGCCCGGCGGAGCGCGGATGGTGCAGGCGCTAGCCGCATGGTTCGAGATCGCCAACATCGAAGAGCGCCTTGCCTACCTCGCCGGAGAAGCGCACGAGTCCCCGTTCGAGCTCGGACGGCTCGCGGTTGCGTGGCCGGCCGTTGCTGCGGCGACCACGAGAGTCGACATCCAGCTCGCGCTCGCGGGCTCCGCGTGGCGAAGCCCTCCAAGCTCCGACGCGAACTCGATCGTGATGTGGTTGCGGTTCAGGTGGGCGGAATGGGTGGCGGTCGCCGTCCCGCAAGCAGCGACCTGGGCGGCGAGCGCGTCGACACTTCTGGCGGCGCGGGCGATGTTTGCCGAGCCCGGTTCTCTCGCGGCGATGCCCACGCACCCATATGGACTGCCACCGTCCTGGCGCGAGGCCGGTAGCCTCGCTCAGCTCCGCGCAATGACGCCGCGGCAGACTGCCTGGGTCCTCGACGGGATCCCGCATGTCTCCGAGCTGTGGCGCGCGGAGGCCGCGTGGTGGTCGCGGGTCCGCCGCGACGCGTCGGAGGCGCTGGTGCGGTCCCGCTTCGGGGCGGATGCCGTCGTGGCGGCGGTTGCGCTGCTCGCTCACGACGCCTGGATCACTCGCGCCGCGGTTGCGGCGGCCGCTCGGGGCAGTACCGGAAGGAGCGCGTTCGATGCCGTTGCGTGATGCCGTCGAGGCGGTGCCAATGACCCGAATCGCGATCGTCGCGCCGGCGGACGGGGTGCGGTCGGTGCTGGTTGAGGTAGCCGACGCCGGAACCGTCGAGCTGGAGGTGTCGAAGAGCACCGACTCTGGTGAGGCCACAGAGGCGCTGCGCCGGCTGCGCGCCTCCGGTGCCGGCGACGCGAACGCACGCCTCTGCGCCGATGCCCGTTCGCCTGGCGTCCTCGAGACCGCAAAGAGCGCCGATCTCCTCGCTGGCGAGGTCGAGCTGGAACGGCGGGCAGCGGCGGGACTCGAGCGCGGATCGTTCGTGGTCATGGTTGGATGGACTCCAGGTGACGCCGTGTCGAAGCTGCGAGCTCGCATCGAACCGCTCGGCGCCGGCCTGGTCGAGCTGAGACAGCCGCCATACGTCGATCCACCGACCTTGCTGCGCACGCCACGCGCCGCCCAGCCGTTCGCGGGCCTCGTCGAGACGTACGGCACCGTGCCCTATCGGGACATCGACCCGACGCCGTTCACTGCCTTCTCATTCGTCTTGATGTTCGGGATGATGTTCGCCGACGCCGGCCACGGTCTCCTCCTCGCGGCGGCGGGTCTCTATCTGCGCTTCACGCCCAACCCGCGATTGGCCTCCTTGAAGAAGAGCTGGCTGTTGCCGTTCGCGGGAGGGCTCGTGGCGGCGGCCTTCGGCCTTGCCTACGGCGAGTTCTTCGGTCCTACCGGCATCGTCCCGGTGCTGTGGTTGAGGCCGCTCCAGAACCCGCTCGAGCTCCTGGTCGCCGGCGTCTGCGTCGGGGCTGTCCTGCTTGCGATCAGCTATGCAATCGGCACGGTCAACCGCTGGCGTGAAAGGGGCGCGCGGGCGGCGCTCACGTCGGGATCGGGGATCGCCGGCAGCCTCGTCTTCATCGGCGTCGCCGGAGTCGCGGCGTCGGCTTTCGTCTCGAGCACCGTGCTTCTCGTGGCGGCGGCCGGTCCCATCGCCGCCGGACTCGTGCTCATGTTCTTGGGCTATCTCGCAGCGTCCGGTCAGAGCAAGACCGGAGCCCTCGAGGCAATCGTCGAAACCGTGAACTCCGTGATTCGGATCGGCGCCAACTCGATCTCCTTCGCCCGGCTTGCGGCCTTCGGCATGGTCCATGCCGCGATCGGTTCACTCGTGTGGACCGCAACGCTCGCCATGCTCGCGGCCGGGTGGTGGTTCGCCGCCATCCCGGTCTTCGTCATCGGCAACGCGACCGGCTTCGTGCTCGAGCTCGTCGTTGCCGGCATCCAGGCGCTGCGCCTCGAGTACTACGAGCTCTTCTCGCGCATCTACGCCGGCGAGGGCCGCGCCTTCGAACCGTGGCATCTGCCCGTCATCAGGGAGGTCTCATGAGTCAGCTCATCTACGTTCTGCCTGTCATCGTGTTCGCGGGCCTGGCCCTCGCGTGGAGTTTGCGGAGGAGCCGCCGTGCCGCGATCGCCGTAAGCATCGCGACCAACGTCGTGGTGGGCGTTATCGCGCTGGGTGCGCTCGCCGTTGCCAGCTCACCGGCCCACGCCGTTCTCGGGTTGCAGCTCGCGGCCGCGACGACCAGCACGGACTGGGCCCCCGCCATCGGAGCGGCGATCGCCGTCGCGGGCTCGTCGATCGGGGCCGCGATCGCAGTCGCGTACACCGGCGCCGCGGCGCTCGCCGCGATCAGCGAGAAGCCCGAGATCTTCGGGCGGGCCATGGTCATCGTGGGCCTCGCCGAGGGAATCGCGATCTACGGCCTTGTCATCGCAGTGGCCCTGCTGAACCGCTGATGGGACGAATCGCCGTCATCGGCGAGCCTCACCGCATCCAGGCGCTGACCATCGGAGGCGCGCAGGCTCACCCCGCCCAGACGCCGGAAGAGGTGGTCGCGGCCTGGGCCGCGATCTCGCCTGACGTCGCGGTTCTCATCCTTACTCGCGAGGCGGCGGGCATCCTGGAGGGGCGAACCGACGGACGTCGTGACCTGCTGATCACGGTGATGCCATGACAGGCCTCGAGGCTGTCAGGAAACGACGGCTGGAAGACGCCAGGCGCGACGCTGAGCGACTGCTCACGGAGGCACGTGAGGAGGCGAACCGCCTGCGGGCGGCCGCCGACGCCGACGCGCAAGCAATGATCTCGTCGGCGCGGCACCAAGGCGACGCGGCCGCCAACGCGGACACCTTGAGGGATTGGACCTCGGCACGCCGGCGCGCAAGAGCGATCGTTCTCGCGGCACAGAAAGCCGCATACCGGAAGCTCGTTGACGACGCTGCCGATGCGGTGAGATCCGACCCACGGTTCACCCAGCTCGTCCGAAGCGTCGTCGACGACGCAAAGCGCGTGCTTGGCCCGGGCGCGCGGGTGACCGTTGGCACTGATGAGGTTGCCGGATCGCGGAACGGCCGCGAAGTGCGATGGACGCTGAACGAGGCGGTCGAGGCCGCGCTCGATTCAGGCGCGTTCGATTTCGAGGTGCTGTGGCGGTGAGCCGAAATGCTCGCGGCGAGGTTCAGCGCGTGAACGGCCCGGTCGTCGAGGTCGGCGGACTCGAGGGCGTCGCGACCGCGGACCTTCTCGAGCTCGGCGCTGAGGCACTGCCTGCAGAGGCGGTCTCCATCCGCGACGGCGTGGTCACCGCTCAGGTCTACGCGTACACCGGAGGCCTCGCACCCGGAGCGCCTGCTCGCTCGGTCGGCAGGCCGCTATCCGTTCCACTGGGCCCCGGCCTGATCGGTGGCGTGTTTGACGGGACGATGCGGCCGCTGATCTCGGAGGGGGACTTCATCGGTGTCAGCGCCACCCGTCCGTCACAGCGACGGTGGACGTTCGAACCGCGCGCGACACCAGGCTCCGTCGTCACTGCCGGCGCGCTGCTCGGCATCGTTCGCGAGACTTCCGCCATCGAGCACCGCCTGCTCGTGCCGCCTTCCGCACGGGGCAGGCTCAGCTGGCTGGCCGGAGCAGGCGAGCACACGGCGGGCGACGACCTGGCCCAGATCGGCTCGAGCCGGATCGGTTTCACGACCTACTGGCCGGTTCGCAAGCCGCGGCCGGCCGCCGAGCGGTTGGTGGCGTCGATGCCGTTGGTCACGGGGCAGCGAGTTCTCGATCTGCTCTTCCCGCTGGCCAAAGGCAGCACCGCGTGCGTGCCTGGAGGGTTCGGAACCGGCAAGACCATGCTCCTGCAGCAGATCGCCAAGTGGAGCGACGCGGACGTGATCGTCTACGTCGGATGCGGTGAACGCGGGAACGAGATGGCCGACGTCCTGCAGGAGCTGCCCCGGCTCACCGACCCCCGTACGGGGCGGCCGTTGATGGACCGCACCGTGATCATCGCGAACACCTCGAACATGCCCGTGATGGCGCGCGAGGCGAGCATCTACTCAGGCGTCACGGTCGCGGAGTACTTCCGGGACATGGGCTACCACGCCATCGTCATCGCAGACTCGACCTCCCGCTGGGCGGAGGCCCTGCGAGAGTTTGCATCGCGCACGGGCCAGCTTCCCGCCGAGGAGGGCTACCCGGCGTCGCTCTCGTCGGCGCTCGCCGCCTTCTACGAGCGCGCCGGTCTTGTCAAGACACTCTCCGGCGCCGAAGGCTCGGTGACCGTGATCGGCGCTGTCTCACCGCCCGGCGGCGACGTCACGGAGCCGGTCACGGCGCATACGCGACGGTTCGTGCGCTCCCTGTGGTCGCTCGATCGCGAGCTGGCATACGCCCGCCACTATCCCGCCCTCGGCTGGACGGATTCATTCAGCCGCGACGCCGCCCGCATCGCCGCGTGGCAGGTCACGCACGGCGATCCGGCATGGAGCGAGCGTCGGGCCGACGTTCTGTCCGTTCTCTCGGAGTCGGACCGGCTTCGATCGATGGCCGAGCTGGTCGGGGCGAGCGCGCTGCCCGACCGAGAAAGGATCGTCCTGATGATCTCCGAGCTGATCCGCACCGCGGTGCTTCAGCAGAGCGCGCTAAGCGACAACGACGCGTACTCCGGCCCGGCCAAGCAGGCGGCGCTCGCGGACGCGACGCTCACGGTCTACGAGAAATGCGAAGAGTTGGTCCGGAGCTCTGTCCCGGCGTCGATGATCGAGGAGATAGACATGAGCGCCCTCGTCAGGGCGAAAGACGCGGCCGGCCCGGATGACGTTGGCGCCGCAGCCACGGCTCGCGACCACATAGTGGCGCAGCTCGAGGCGCTCAAGTGATCGGCCGCTCTGTGCTGCCGGTCGAATACTCAGACGTGCGCTCGATCGAAGGCCCGCTGCTCGTGGTGCGCGGGGTCGAGGGCGTTGGCTGGGACGAGCAGGTGCTGGTCCGGCTCGACTCCGGTGAGAGGCGGCACGGACACGTGCTCGAGGTCGACCGGGACCTTGCCGTCGTCGAGCTGTTTGAGGGCGGTGATGGCGTCAGGCCGGACGGCGTGCACGTGCGTTTCACGGGATCACCCATCCGCATCCCCATGGCCGACGGCTGGCTCGGCCGGGTTGCGAACGGGCGCGGCGAGATGATCGACGGCGGCCCGCCGCTCGTTGCGGGGGAGTCGCGAAGCGTCACCGGAAGGCCGATCAATCCGGCCCGTCGCATGCCGCCGCGCGACCCGATCGTGACCGGGGTCAGCGCGATCGACGGTCTCGCAACGCTCGTGCGCGGCCAGAAGCTGCCGATCTTCTCGGTCGGCGGTCTGCCTCACCTCGAGCTCGCTGTGCAGATTGCAGCCCAGGCGGTGGCGCCCGGATCAACCTTCCGTGTGATCTTCGCCGCGATCGGCATCACCAACGCGGACGCCGACATGGTCCGCGACGCGCTCGACCAGCGCGCGGAAGACCGGGAGCTGGCGCTGTTCATCAACCTGGCGGGTGACCCGGTCGTGGAGCGCATCCTCGTGCCGCAGCTGGCGTTGACCGTCGCCGAGCACCTTGCGTTCGACCTTGGACACCACGTCCTCGTCGTGATGTGCGACATGACGAGCTACTGCGAGGCGATGCGAGAGACGTCTGCGGCCCGCGGAGAGATCCCCGGCCGCCGCGGTTACCCAGGCCATCTCTACAGCGATCTGGCCTCCATCTACGAGCGATGCGGCCGGCTGCAGGACCGAGACGGATCGATAACGCAGATCCCGGTGCTGACGATGCCCGCCGGCGACATAACGCACCCCGTGCCTGACCTGACCGGGTACATCACCGAAGGGCAGCTCGTCCTCTCAGCCGAGCGGCAGTTCTACCCACCCTTCGAAGCCCTCAGCTCGCTGTCTCGGCTGATGCGCAACGGGGCCGGGCCCGGACGCACCCGCGAGGATCACTTGCCGCTGGCGGCGCAAGCCTTCGCGGGGCTGGCGAAGGCGCGTGAGGTGCGTGACCTCGAGGACATGGTCGGTACGGAGGCGCTGTCGGAGACCGACCGGAGCTATCTCAGGTTCGCAGCCGAGTTCGAGAGATCGGTGTTCAACCAGGCTCCGGCAGAAAGGCGTGAGGTGGGGGACACGCTCGACAGGATGTGGCAAGCGCTCGGCCTCTTGCCGCGCCGGGAGCTGGGCATGCTGCCGGCGGCAATGATCGATCGGCACATTGATAAGGACGCGAGCGCGCCATGAGGCTGCGGCATCCTCCGGGCCGGAGCGGCAGACTGTGGCTTCGGCACCGCTCCGAGGTCGCGAGCACGGGCACCGATCTGCTCGACAAGAAGCGGCGCGCGCTCGTGCAGGAATACCGCCGGCTGCAGGTGCTCGCTCGGAAGAGCCAGGAGGCGTGGACCGAGGCCGGAAGCGACGCGGAGCTGTGGGTCGGACGCCTTGCGGTGCTCGCGGGAGACCTCGCGATTGCGATGCTCGAGGCGACCAGGCCTGAGGCGCAGGTCAGCGTTCACTGGCGAAGCCAGATGGGCGTCGTGTTCGCCTCCGAGGCGGCGGTCGACCTTGGACCCGCGCCCATGACCACATTGACTGGATCCGCCGCGGCCGACGTCGCCGTCCCGGCGTCGCGCAAGGCGCTCCAGGCAGCCGTCGACGATGCCGTCATGAAGTCGGCGTTTCGCCGGGTCGGAGACGAGCTCTCGCTCACTTCGCGCCGGCAGCGAGCCCTGCAGCGGCGATGGCTGCCAGCGCTTGCGGCTGCATCGGCCCGCCTCGACGAGACGCTCGACGAGCTCGAGCGGGAAGAGGCCACCCGCTCGCTGTGGAACAAGCGCCGGCAGATAAGGAGCGCATGATCATGCAGCTTCAGAGGTTGCTTGTCTGCGTCGACGGCTCGGTGGCCTCGCTCGCGACCGCCCGCTATGCGATCGACCTGGCGCACACGATGCACGGCACGCTGCGCGCCATCTACGTGGTCGAGCGTGATGACGGCGACGGGGTCAGCGACGCACGATCGATGGACCAGCTGCGTCAGAGCGGGATGGCGATCATCACTCGCGTCGTCGGCCTTGCGCGCGCGCAAGGCGTCGAGGTCGAGGCCGCGGTTCTCGAGGGCATTCCGTTCGAGGTCATCCTCGAAGACGCGCGGCGGTGGAAGGCGGACCTCGTCTTGATGGGACGCACCGGCCGCACCGGCCCCGGACGGGCGCTTCTCGGGAGCGAAGCCGAACGGGTGCTGGAATTCACCGACCGTCCGGTCCTCATCGTGCCGGCTACCGAAGCAGGACCGGCCTAGGCCGGTCCATCGCCGGCGGCTGAGTCCTTGCCCTCACTCGGCAGCGCGCTCGGACAGGGCGCTGAGCGCCGACGCCATGTGCGGCATAGGGCGATCGGCACCACTCTTGCATGACGTTCGGCTGGTGAAGCCGAGATGCGTCGCACCTACCCTCGAGCCTGAGGTGGCGGCGCGAGCGCTCGATAACTCGACCCCGTATCCGGGAATCGCCACGGTGGTGGACATTTTCCGGGTGCGGGGATATTTCGGCGGTATCACGGCCGGCCGGGATGTGGCGCGCAGACTGCGCGATGACGCGAGGTTCCTCTCGCAGCTACGCCGGGCCACGTTCAAGCTGCCATTCGATTCCGCACCGAACCTGACCGCTCAACCGTTGTGGCCCCGGCATGGCCGCCGCCGCCCGCTGGCCAATACTCGCCTGGGAATCGTTGCCACCGGCGGGAGCGGCGCTCTGGCGTCGATGGTCGGTGCTGTGCAGGCGTGTCGGGAGCTCGGCGTGCCCCCGCAGGTCATGTCATTCGCATCCGGCGCCGCGCTCTTCGGCTTCCCCTTGGCTGCGGGCAAGAGTCCGAGCGAGGTTGCCCGGTTCGTGCTCTCCCTGGATCCGACGCGCTGGGTCGATGTCAGCTGGAAGGGCCTCGCCGGCATTCTGCCGTCCCAGGGCCGCGGCTTTGCCGGTCTGGTGAGAGGAGAAAACGTCGAGGCCACCTATGCCGACCTCCTCGGCGACATGACTCTCGGCGAGCTCGAGACCCCTGCCTACGCTCCGGTGTGGAACATCGAGCACAACCGCCTCGAGTACATCGGGCCTCGTACACACCCTCGCCTCAAAGTCGCGAGCGCGATCCGCATGGCTGTTTCGCTGCCACTGTTCATGGAGCCGGTGAGGTGGCGCGGCGGCTCATGGTGCGATGGCGCGATCGTCGACATCTTTCCAGTCCATCCGATACTCGACCTCGAGCCACCCTGCGATGCGGTGCTGGCGATGAACTGTTTCTACCCGCGCGAATTCGCGGGCGAGGATGCGAGCGGCTGGCGAGGCCGGAACTGGAGCGTCCTCGACATCGCAGACCAGGTCATGGTGGCCCAGCACGTCGAGATCGCCCGCGGGAACCTTCGCCGGCTCCGCGCCGAGGTCGCGAAGGTGATGATGATCGACCCCGTGCCGTACGGGCTCGTGCGCAGAGCCGGCCTCTACGCCGAGTTCATCGACCACTCCCGATGGCCGGAGTTCATGCGGGCTGGCCGGCGGGCCGCGCTCGGCGCCCTGACGAGAGGACTTCGGGCCGTGCCGGAGCGTCGCAGCCTGAAGCACTCGGCCTGACGTATTCCGGTGGTCTCGTGCATCATCTCCTCAATTCCGCATGGCCAACGAGTTGAGCGCGCTGGTCGAGGTCGGTGGTGAGGCAGTCGACAGGCTCGTCGTCACGACGGCCGAATCTGTGCACTCGGCCGTCGCGGGGAGGATCTTCCGCAGCACCGCGCCTTTCTCAGCGCCCACCCGGTTCGTCCACGACGGCATAGCGGGCGCCGCCTACACGTCCGTTCGCCGGCTGACTCGCACGCTCACGTCAGTGGCGGCGACGTCGGTGAGGCATGTCAACGGCGAAAACACCCGAGCGCTGAGCGGGTCGCGCCACGGCCGAGCGGCGATCAGCGCGCTCAACGGGCTCATGGGCGACGAGCTGGACGCCAAAGGCAGCGCGCTGGCGATACGAATGGCCGTGCGCCGCAACGCAACCGACGTCGCGTGCGAGCCAGACAGCCTTCGTCGCGCCTTTCCGCGCCCGACCGTCAGCCTCGCGGTCTTTCTTCACGGCCTCTTCGAGAGCGAGGAGCGCTGGCAGCGGGGAGCCTCGCGTCACCACGGGCGCGCGCGCCTCGCATTTGGCGCCCAGCTGCGCCGGGACGCCGGGTACACGCCGATCGACATTCGCTACAACTCGGGGCTTCACATCAGCGACAACGGTCGACGATTCAGCGCTCTGCTCCAGGAGCTCGTCGACGCATGGCCCCAGCCGGTCGACGAGCTCGTCCTCATCGGCCATTCGATGGGCGGCCTCGTCGCGCGCGCCGCATGTCACTACGGGGAGGCGACGGGCCAGGGCTGGACGTCAAGACTTCGGCACGTCATCACTCTTGGAGCCCCGCACACGGGCGTGCCGCTGGAGAAGACCATCCACGCTGCCTCGTGGGCGCTTCGCACAATCCCCGAGACGAGCGCTATCGCGAGGATCCTCGACCTTCGAAGCGCCGGCATCCGGGACCTCCGGTTCGGCTATCTCCTCGAGGACGATTGGCGCGATGAGGACCCTGACCGCCTCTTCGATGATCGCCGGTCCGACGTCGCGCCGCTGCCTGGATGCACGTACACCTTCATCACCGCGACTGTGACGCGTGATCCCCGCCACCCCTTGGGCTGGCTTGGCGGAGACTTCCTCGTCCGCACGGAGAGCGCCGCGGGTCGCCGGCGCGATGGGTCGGTGGTGGTTCCGGCCGACAACGTGATCCATGTCGGCGCGATGAGTCATTTCGACCTGCTCGACCATCCGGTCGTCTACGCCCACATCCGAGAGGCTCTTCGGCACCAGGCTCACGGCTGAGGAAACCGCAGGCGCCACGGCGGTGAACATCGGTCACTCTCGGGTGAGCGCGGCCGCATCCGGACAGGCCGCCTGGGCGTGCGGGATCGCGATCGAGAGTAATCACTACCCTAATGCTGCTGACGAGTCGTTCGGTTTGTCTAAATTCCTTGCTTCGTGATAACCGTACGCGAGTAAGGCGATGATGACGGTTTGCGCGATCCAAGAAGGAATCAGCATCGTGATCGCGATCAGACCGCTCGACACGGCATAGATGCCGCAAAGCATGTTTCCCACAATGACCGGAGCTATCGTCAGCACTATGACGCCTTTGCGCTCGACTGGCTTGCGGTCGGCCCAGATCAACAACAGAATCCATCCCAGGGTGAACACGGCCGCAATGCCCATTGCATACGTGTAATCGCTTCCCGGATGGAAGTCCCGGATTGCCATGACCCTACCGAAGAGGGTCGGCGACAACATCGGAATGAGGGCCATCAGCTCAAAGATGGCATAGGCCCAATAGCTCACTCGCAAAAGGGTGACTGGGTTATACCTGCGGACCTTCGGCAGCGTGCCTTGCATTGCCATTGCGACCACCTCCTGGCGCCAAATCGCCCGAAACTACACTGGGCTTGTCCGCAGGAGGCGTCATGAGGACCAGGACCTGTAGCGCGGGTGCCGTTTGTCCGTTGGTCCGCGTGCTACGGGTTCGTCTATCGACTGCAGCGTCGAAGCCGCGAAACGCGGATTCGTTGCCGACTGATCCCACAGCACGTGGTGTGCGACGCCATCTACGCAGCTCCAGCTCCAAAGCAAGCGCTGGTGCCGTCGCGCGCCGGCGGTGAGCGGGTGGCCTGGAGCGTTGAATGGCCTGACGAACCGTCAGCTGGAAGTCCTCAGGCTGGTCGCGCGGCGGCTGCTAAACGCTGAGATCGCACAGGACGTGTCAATTGGGCACAACTGTCAAGACGCACGTCGCGTGGCTGCTCGCTGGTGGTCAGGACCGTGGCCAGGTTCGGCCAGTGGCTCTCATCGGGTGGCGTAGCGGTAGAGGCTGATGCCGACCGCCACAAACCAGAGCCCCGTCACCGGCACTGTGAAGTACATCAACACGCCGATCACGAAGGACGCTGGAACGACCGGTGAGAATGCGCCGACGATGGCCGCTGCGTTCAGCACTATCCCGGTTATGGCGATCCAACGCGGAAAGATTCGGCCCTGGAGCATTACCACGCTCCATATGAGGTAACCGATCGCGCCAAGCCCGAAGCTGAGAACCGTCTCGAGGGGTAGAGCAGCGACGCCGTAAGTAGCGGCGGCGATGAACGCCGCCTGCCCTGTGGCATTCGCGGCACTTGCGTAGCTGTTCGAAAGGCTGACGAGAGTCAGCGAGTTCAGCTCTGTGACGCTGATGTCGTAGACGATGTACAACCCGGCAACCAGCGTGCCGATTAACGCGAGCGCCGGATTGTCGCGACGCAGAGCCAGGTAGATGGCGAGCGTCGGCACGATGAGGATCAGGTCACCGACGATCCAGAGCGTCCAGAGGGCATTGGCCAAAGCCTGGCTGTGAGAAATCAACTGCAGATAGGCGGCAGCAGTCGTAGGTACACCCGACGGATAGAGGTGTGCGCTTAATCGCCAGTCGACGATGCCTCCCACGCCAGAAAGTACGAGCAGCGCCCCGCCGACGATGTACAGCCGCTTCCACGTCTGCATCGGTTCGACTTTCGTCGCAAACGACGCCGACGGTCGTAGCGTGTCGAGCACAGTTGCACTCATCGCGGTCCTCCGATCGCTTCTGCTCCAGCGCATGCACAGGGTCGCTGTGGTGACGGGTCGCGCCTAGGGTCTTGAGGTCGGTCGCCTTGGGGTCTATCGGCCACCTGGGCTCTGGCGCCGGCACTAGAGAGTTGGTTCGTGTCGCACCTGAGCTGGCGGCCAGCACAGCCTCGCCAGACTTTCGCCCTCGATGCTCAGGAGGACGAATCAAGGGGAATCAAGGGGACCATCCTGCAACGAAGCACAGGGACGTTCGGCCCTGCGCGGGAGGATGCAACGAGGCACAGGATTGCGACGTGGGTCACTGCCGAAGTGCGTTGAAAACTCTGGTGGCAATCGCCGCAGCATCCGCTCTAGTCACGGCGTGCGCGGCCGCCAACACATCGCACTCGGCACGCTCGTTCTCGCTGGATGGTCATGCGATGACCGCGTGCAAGGTGACCGGAGCTTTGGGAGACGTGGTCGCCGCGATTTGCGGAACGCTTACCGTTCCTGAGAACAGAGCGGATCCAAACGGTCGAAAGGTGGCCCTTTACGTCGCGCTGATACCGGCCAAGGACTCCACCGGATTGTCTGAGCCCGTCTTCTTTATCGCCGGCGGCCCAGGAGACTCTTCGGTCTGGCAGTGGGCCGCAGCCGGAAAGTGGTTCCCGGGCTTGAACGACCACCACGACATCGTGCTGGTGGACCAACGAGGAACCGGGAAATCGCACCAGCTCGTGATCCCGTATCCCACGCCCATTCCGGGCGAGTCACCTGCAGATTACGCGGCGCGGCAGTTGGCTGCGATCGACGGCGACCTGCGGTACTACACGACAGCCGTCGCCGTGGATGACCTGGACGCGGTGCGCCAGGCTCTCGGCTACAGGAAGATCGACCTGTACGGAGGCTCTTACGGCGCGACCGCCGTTCAGTACTACCTTCGCCAGCACCCCGACCACGCGGGCGCTGCCGTGCTCGACGGTGGGACGCTTCTGGATGTGCCGGTGTTCGAGCTCATGGCCAAGAACAGCCAGCGGTCGCTGGATGATGTGCTTGCGCGCTGCGTCGCTGATGCGGGCTGTTCGGCGGCATATCCGGGCGTGCGCGACGAATTCGCGGCCGTGATGAGCCGACTCGACCAGCACGACGTTGCAACAGGGCTCAAGGACTCGAACGGTCAGCCGATCGTGGTGACCGCGGACACCTTCGCCAGCACGGTCCACGTCCTGATGCAGCTCAGTGAATCAGCGAAGGTGCCGTGGTTCATCCACCAGGCATGGTCAGGCAACTGGGCGGCCGTCGTGGGTGAGCTGCAGCCTTCCCTCGGCAGCGGTCAGCCGCTGGTGATGGCGGTGGCGATCCTGTGCTCGGAGGCATGGGCGCGGGATGACCCTGGAGAGGTGAAAGCCCTGGGTGCGGGGAGCTACCTGTTGGCCAATCGCCTGGTTTTCGCCGAAACCTATGCGAACGCATGCCAGTACGCTCCACGCGGGTACGTTCCGCCGAATGACGCGCAACCCGTGAGCACGAACGTCCCAGTTCTGCTTATCGATGGAAGCAACGATCCTCAGGACCCACCGAGCAATGTCGCGGCATCCAGCCAGCAAATGCCGAACTCGTTAGTGCTGACCGCGCCGGGACAAGGACACGTCGTCGGCTACATGGGTTGCCTTCCTAAGGTGATTGTCAAGTTCTTCGACGCAGGAAAGATTGATGCGACCGCAGGAAACGCATGCATCGCCTCAATGCAGCCGCCGTCGTTTCAATTGGGCTAAGCAGCCCTGCTTGAGGCGCGCTACCGGCGTCGCGATACTCGGCCTGAGCGGGTGTGGCTTTCCCTCGACACTGATGGTGAGCGGGCGCTGGGGTCGAGGTGGAGCAGTCGCCGTCGAGGCCGTTCAGTGCCGTGAGACGATCGTCCCCGGGGTCTGGACGCAGAGGACACAACATGGCCTATTGGCACTGCACAGTGGCCCGACAGACCCTGCTCATCGTTGGGAGCTAGACCTACTTTGCTCTCATGGCGGCTGATCGCAGTGCGGGAACACGCCTTGTCTACCTGGACAACCTGAAGTGGGTTCTGATCGCTGGCGTCATCGTCAGCCACGCGGCGACGGCCTACGGCGCAATCGGCGGGTGGCTGTACGTGGAGCCCACGCTGAGCCCGTTGACGAAGGCCGTGTTCTCGGTGCTAACCGAGGTCGGAGATCTGTTCGCGCTCGGAGCCTTCATGCTGGTCGCGGGCCTGCTGACTCCACGCGCGCTCGGCCGCAAGGGCCTCGGAAGGTTCGTCCGCGACCGGTTGCTCCGCCTCGGGGTGCCGTTTGTCGCCACGGTGGTGGTGGTCACGCCATCGTTGGTGTGGCTGATCGTGGCGGTCACGGGGTACCCGCTGACCCTGGACGCGTATGTGCGATATCAGCTCCGGTGGCTCGACCCCGGCCCGATGTGGTTTGTCGGAGTGTTGCTGTTGTTCACGCTGTGTTACGTCGTTTGGCGCCAGGTCCGACCAGGGAGCCAATCCGAGGGCGAGCCCCTTCGGATGCGGCACGTGTTGGTCGCCGCCACATGGATCGCGGCCCTTAGCTTCCTGGTCCGGCTCGTCTTCCCCGTGGGCTCGATCCAACCTCTGCAAGCACAGATCTGGCACTGGCCACAGCTGGCGGTCCTTTTCGGAGTCGGCGTGCTGGCAGGGGAGCGTGGTTGGCTCGTAGCTAGGCCTACGGCCTTGATCCGCCGGGTCTGTTGGGTGGCGGCGCCGGCCGCCCTCGCGGTCCTGTTCATCACGGTCGCGGCGACCCGGACGGATCTGTCGTCCCCGTCACGTTTGGCGCTCTACGCGGGTGGATGGCACTGGCAATCGGTGATCACGTCCGGCGTGGAGGGCGTGGTGGCGGTGGCTGGGTCGCTGGCGCTGGTCGACCTGTTTCGACAGGTCGGCAACTGGCACGGCCGGCTCGCCGGCGCGCTCGGTCGCGACTCCTACTCGGCCTACTTTCTCCAGTTGCCGGTGCTCGTTGCCCTCGAGCTCGCTCTGAGAGTCTTCGGGTGGCCGGGCCAAGGCTTCGGGTGGCCGGGCGAGATCAAGGTGGCACTGTCAGCGCCGGCCGGCATTGCCATCTGCTTCGCGCTCGCCTGGGCGACACGGCGCGCCTTCGATGCCGTCAAGACATGGCGGTGGGGGACGACGGGCTCGCCGCTCAGCCCCGGCCGTGGGGCGCCTCACCGTCCAGTCGGGTGACTTCGATGTGATCGTGACCGCATCAGGACGTTAGAGCTGTCCGAACTCCGCTCCTGCCTAGCGTTTTCGGGTCTACTGCGCGCGGCTATGTGCTTCAGTGACCGTACTGCCGGCGGCGGCGAACCAGCCTATCCAGCCCGTCTCCTTCTGGCCGAGCGTTAACAAGGCGAGCAATCCGACCATGCCGACCGGCAGGCCGTGCGTTTGCACCGAGCGCATGCCATTGAAGTCGCCAATGTGACTACATGCTCGGGCGGTCGTACAGCTGATTAGGACCGCGGATACGGGTCACCTTGCCAGTCTTGACGTCGGCCCGGGGCGACCATGTTCCTCGCATGAATCCAAAAGAGCGATGCTCGATGCCGTCCCGTTTGACGTGCTGCGCTGCGAGAAAACGCACCAGCGCCTGCGCGGTGGTCAGGCGCACCTCCCGCATCAGGAAGGGTCGGGCAGCATGACGTCGCGCACGAGCGCGTCGAGGTCGCCACATGCGCCGATGAACTGGCGCAGCGTCCGCACCGTGGGCGGGAACGAATCGAACCCATCGATCGCCATCCCGTCTTCGTCGTACGCGCGCCGAAAGTCGGGGAAGTGCCGCAGCAGCGCGTCGACGACTCGCGGCTCGACGGGGTCGTAGATACGCGTCTTGACCTCGATGTCACTCGCGTTGAAGCGCTTCTGCCACGCCGACGGCGGCGAGATGACGGCGTCGGCGCCTATGAGCTCGCTCCAGTGCATGTGGTTGCGAAACGCAGCCGACAGGAGCCGGAGCCGGTACCCGCGCTTCTGGAACAGCGCGTAGGTCTTCTTGAACACCGCGACGCCGGCCCACTCCAGGTGGCCGGGGTCGACCGAGACGTCGTGCTTGTCTAGGCACACCTTCAGCCAGTCGTCGAGCCGGCCGACCATGATCGTGCACACCGGCCCCATGGAGGCGATGTCCTTGCCCTCCGCCTCGCGGCGCTTCAGACCCCGCTCCACGGACTCGGCGACGGCGACGCACTGCGGAAGGGAGAAGCACACGGTGGCGTTGATGCTGATGCCGCGGTAGGTGGCCTCCTCGATCGCGGCGATCCCGGCCGCGGTGACAGGGATCTTCACGATCATGTTGGGCGCGAGCGCGGCGAAGCGGACGGCGTTCTCGACGATGGCCGCGGTGTCGCGGTAGAGGCGCGGGTCGGTCTGGATCGAGAGCCTTCCGTTGCGGCCCCGATGCGCTTTGAACGCCGGCTCGAGCAACCTGGCCGCGTCGACGGACATCTCCGCGACGAGCCTCCACCCCACCTCGTCCTCGGTTGCGCCGGGCATCTCCGCCAGCTGCTGCTTGATCCGCGGCCTCCAAGCCGCTAGATGCTTCTTCAAGACTGTGACGGCGATGACCGGGTTGCAGGTGGCGCCGACGGCTCCGTGCTCGATCGCGTAGGTCAGCTCGTCGATGTCGGCGGAGTCGTTCCAGAGGCACGTGGGCGTGGTCTGCGTCATCTCGTGCAGCGGGCTCTTGTACGTCACCTCGCGTCGTGCGACCACGACCAAATCTTGCGCCAACTGGCCATCGGTGAGCTACAAGTCCTCGCTTGCGATTCTCTCGCGCTCGAGAGGGATCCGCGCGGTCGCCAAGAGCATCTTGCGCCGATGGGCCAGGCCTACAAAGGCGCCGTAACCTGCAGTCACGCAGCCAAACGCCACCAGGGCTGCGCCAGCTCCCCATACTTGCGCGAGGACGCCGAGCAGCAGACCTCCGATTGGTACGAGCCCGCCCCAGCACAGCACGTATAGGGCCATGACACGCCCCCTGCTTTGGTCATCGATAAGCAGTTGCAGCGAGGTGGCCAGGGTAGCCATCAGGGCGAACAACAGCGCGCCAAACACTGTCGAGAGGCCTAGCGCAATCCAGTAGTTATGCGTAAGCCCGATCGCCAGCAACACCAATCCGAGCACGAACATCTGGAGAGCCGTGTGCCTAACCTGCGTCACGCCGTTGGCAAAGCCGGTCAGGAAGGCACCTACTGCGGCGCCGGCGCCCATCGCGACGACGATGGCGAAGAAGCCGGTCTTCGACAGATGCAGGATCGTCACGCTGAACACCGGAACGAGCGCTCCATAGCTAGACGCGAAGAGGCCGCCGACTGCGACCATTGATAGCATCGTCAGGGCCGGCGGGCGTTCAGCTACGTGGTGAAAGCCCTCGCGCAAATGGATCCACCATCGCGCTTGGGATGCAACACGCTGCTGTGAAGGAAGGCTTATTCGCGACAGCAGCCCGGCCGTGGCAAAAGCGAGTATCGCGTACAGCGCGAAAGCGGCTTGAGGACCGCCGAACAAGACGATCGGGACTGCTAGCGCTGGGCCCACGATCCGCGATACGTTCAATCCGACTGATTGCAGCGACACCGCGCTAGGAAGGTCACGAGTCGGAACCGCGTTGGCGACGATCGCAGATCCCACCGGGCCGCTCATCGCGAGCGCGATTCCTAAGCCGAACGCGAGGCCATACACCACGTAAAGCGAGATGGTTCCGGTGAAGGCCGCTAGCGCAAGCAGACCGGCAACGGTTCCGATACCCGCCTGCGACAGCACGATTACCAGCCGCCGATCGTAGCGATCGGCCAGGATCCCACCGAGTGGCGACAGGATCAGGTTCGGGATGAAGTTGAAGAACGCCAGCAACCCCTGTTCGAAGGCGTTCCCGCCGCTCAGGCGAACGAC
>CAYWTI010000099.1:0-8616 GCA_964461175.1 uncultured Actinomycetes bacterium
GGCGGAAGCGGTCGCGCCACTTGGCGAGAGCCTCCTCGTCCGCCTGGTACAGCTCGACGAGCTTCATGATCAAATCGTCGAAGTCGAGCCCGCCCGACCGGCGCAGGACCTCCTCGTACAGCTCGTAGACGCGGCGCAGGATCTCATCGGAATAGCTGCGGTTCGGGATGTCGGCCGGACGGCGGAGCTCGCTCTTGGCCTGCGAGATCGCGTTGCTCAGCCCGGCGATCGGGTAGCGCTTGGGATCGAGGCGCAACTCGTCGAGGACGCGCTTGAGCGCCGCGCGGGTGTCGTCCTCGTCGAAGATGACGAAGCTCGGCGTGATGCCGATCCGCTGCGCCTCGCGGCGCAGGATCTTCACGGCGGTCGAGTGGAAGGTGCCGACCCACATCTTCTGCGCGCCTTCCCCGACCAGCGCCTCGACGCGCGAGCGCATCTCGCGCGCCGCCTTGTTGGTGAAGGTGACGGCGAGCAGGCGGTCCGGCCAGACGCGCCGGGTCGCGATCAGGTAGGCGATGCGCGCGGTCAGGACGCGGGTCTTGCCGCTGCCGGCGCCGGCGAAGATGAGGAGGGGCCCGTCGCCGTGGGTGACAGCCTCCCGCTGGGGCGGGTTCAGGCGCGCAAGGAGCGCGTCGGCGCTGTCGGCCTGGGGGGACTCGGAGACCACGGTTCATGGAGTCTACCCACGGCTGGAAATGCCCACCTCCGCAGTTAGACTCCGCATGGCCTTGGCACACGAAGTCGATCTCGGCACGCGCGACCACCTGCTCTACGAGCTCGCCCGCGATCTCAGCTCCTCGCTCGACCTGGACACCGTCCTGGCCAAGGTCATGGACCGCGTCATCACCCTGATGAAGGCCTCGCGGGGCTTCATCGTGCTCGTCGACCCGGGCGACGGCAGCCTCTCCGTCCAGATGTCCAGCGGCTCGGACCCGGAGAAGGCGCGCCAGTTCCTCGGCTCGAAGACGGTGATCGAGCGCGTCGTCGCCACGGGCCAGGCGGTGGTGTCCACCGACGCAAGCCTCGACGACCGGTTCAAGGGCCAGCAGTCGGTGATCATGCAGAACCTCCGCTCGATCATCGCCGTGCCCCTGGTCACCAAGGGCAAGGTGATCGGCGCCCTCTACGTCGACAACCCCTTCCGGGCCTCGATCTTCGAGGAGACCGACAAGGAGTTCCTCCAGGCGATCAGCGACCTCGCCGCGATCGCCATCGACAACGCCCGCCAGTACGAGCGCTCGGAGTTTCTGCGCCAGGTCTTCGAGGCGCACGTCAACAAGCAGGTCACCGACTACGTCCTGACGCGCTCCGGGCGGACGCTGCGCTTCCTCCCCGGCGAGCGTCGCGAGGTCACCATGCTCAACTCCGACATCGCCGGTTTCTCGACCCTGTCCCAGAGCATGGACGCGCAGGAGCTCGTCGGCTTTCTCAACGACTACTTCCAGCGCATGATCCGCGTCGTCCTCGACCACGGCGGCAACATCGACAAGTTCCAGGGCGACGGGATGCTGGTCGTCTTCGGCGCCCCGAACCCGATGGCGGACCACGCGGAGAGGGCGCTCCACGCCGCGCTCGCCATGATGCGCGAGGTCGACCGGTTCAACCGCGACCTTCTGGAGCGCGGCCGCGGCGCCATCTCGGTCGGTATGGGGCTCGACTCCGGCGAGGTGGTCGCGGGCCACGTCGGCTCGGACGACCGCATGGAGTTCACCCTCATCGGCGTTCCGGTCAACAACAGCGCCTACCTGTCCAAGGTGCGGCCGGCAAGAGTGCTGCTCTCGGGGTCGACTCGCGCCCGCGTGCCCCAGGGCTTCCGGGTCGCCGACCACGAGCCTCTGGTCCTGAAGGGCACGAGCGGGCCGCAGGCGATCTACGAGCTCGAGTTCACCCTCGACTGACGGCGCCCGGGCTCAGCCCTGGCACACCCACTGGCTCGGCCCGTCCCGCTGGTAGAGCCACGCCGCCGCGAGCGCGTTGTACTTCGGGTCGAAAGGCGAGTAGGCGGCGTAGGGCGTGAACGCCCACGTGCTCGGGAGGAACTGGAACAGCCCTGACGCGCCGCTCGACGAGTTGACCGAGTTGGGGTGGTAGCGCGATTCGCAGTAGGCGACGTTCATCGCCCACTGCACTGCGCCGGCGCCGAGCGGGCTGAAGGCGGCGTAGATGTCCTGGGCGATGTCCGGCGGAGGCGCTGGGTGGTTGCTGCGCGCGGCGATCAGCGCCGCCTGCGCCTGGGCCGCGGCGAGGGCCTGCTGCTTGGCCTGGTACTCGGCCAGGCCCTGCTTGAGCTCGTTCGACCACGCGGTCACCTGCTGGCTCTGCGCCGCCTCGGCGCGCTGGACGCGGTTCTCGCGCACGACCGAGTTGCGGTCGAACGCGCTGAGCTGCGTCACGGCCAACTGGACCGGGTGCACGTCCGGCGGCACCAGCCGCGGCACGATCACGGTCGCAAGCACGATTGCCCACACGGCGACCGCCCGAAAAAGCGGAAGCAAACCTCGTTTGCGCTCCTTCCATGAACTCGCCCGCTACCCCTGGGGCGGTCAGGCCTGAGCTCGGAGCGACGACGTGGAGAAGACGTGCTCAGGAACCGGGAAAGGTGCCACCTTACCACACGATCGGCAACTTTCCGTTGCCGTACGCCCCGGTACCGGGAGCGCCTAGGAACGTGCCCCGGCGTGCACCTTGGAGGCGATCCGGTAGGCGGCAACCGGCTGCTCAAATCCCTTGAGCTCGAGGCGCGTCGGATCAGCGGTGACGCCCTGGGCCTCGAGCCAGGTCCGGGTGCGCCGGAACGCCTCCTCCGACAGGATGACCTGGCCGCCCTGCGCCTGCGCCTGCAGGCGCGACGCCAGGTTGGTCACGTCGCCGAGCACGCTGACGTTTGCGTCCTCGGCGAGATTGCCGACCACCGCCGGGCCGACCGCCAATCCCGCGCCGACGGGCAGGGCCGCCATCGCCGCCTTGTCCACGATCGCCATGGCGGCGCGCAGCGCCTGGACCGCGTGATCGACGCTCTGGCCCGAGACGTTGAAGGTCGCCATGATCGCGTCCCCGGCGAACTTGTCGACCATGCCATGGCGGCGGGCCACCTCCTGGCTGGCCCAGCGCTGCAGCGTCGCAATGCGCTCGGCCGTCTCGGCCGGTGCGCTGTGTGCCGACAGCGCGGTGTAGCCACGGACGTCGGCGAAGAGGACCGAGACCATCCGCTCGCCAGTCGCGATCCGAGGCGTGCTGGCCTGGGCGTCGGTCTCCATCTCGGGCGCGGCCGAGATTTCGATGCCAAGACGGGTGCTGGTCTCGCGCGCGAGGCGGGCCGCGAGTCGCGCACCGGCGGCGTCGGCTGCCGCGACGGCCCGGCGCAGCCGCCGGGCGGCGCCTTCGACGTCGCCCAGGCGGTGCTCGGCCTCGGCGAGCGCGGGCGCCGTGTGCCACACGTCGAGGTGAAAAGCCCCTCCCTCGAGGGCGTCGACCGCGTCGGTCAGAAGCGTCCGCGCGCGCTCGTGATCGCCCTGGTAGAGAGCGAGCCGGCCGCGCGCCAGCGCCAGGCGCGGCGAATTCACCGTCTCGCCGCGGGCCGGCACCAAGGCGATGAATTGATCGAGCCAGCCGGCGTCGCGGGTCGCCTGGGCGGCGACGTCCACCGGCGAGCCGTAACGGCACACGGCCGGGTCGACGTTCTTGGCTTCGGCCTCCGCGGCCGCGGCGTCGCCGGAGGCGAGCTTGCACCGGATGCGGGCGGCGGTGTCGTAGGTGGAGTCCTGGAAGTCGACGCGCGAGGACACCGGGGGCAGAACGGCCAGCGCCTCGGTGACACGCAGACTCTCGGCCAGGGCGTGGGCGAGCAGGACGGCGCCCCGCCACTCCATCTTCTTGTGGCCGCCCTCGCCGGCTTTCCGCTGAGCGATCTCGGCCCAGGCGATCGAGTCGGCTATCCGGCCCTCGCTTAGCGCAACCAGGGCCCGGGCATAGTCGGGCCAAGGTTCGTACCCGACTGCGCTCATGCTGTCGATCCTCGACGCCCACAGCGCGACAGCGTCGCCACGCCCCAGGTTGATCGCAGTCCAGACCGCGTTGTAGACGGCGTTGCCGATCGGGAACTGATACCCGCGCTCGAGCGACCGCGTGAAGCTCTGGTCGAGGTGTTCGAAGCCTTGAGCGACGTCGCCCTTGGCGATCTCCGAGATGCCGAGGAAGTTGGGCGCCCACGCGCTCGGCAGGTCGGCGCCCACCGCGTCCGCGGTCTCGATCGCCTTGCGCGAGAACTCGATGCCGGCGTCCTGGTCTTCGTTGAACGTGGCGAGGCTGCCGATGCGGATGTACGCGTTCGCCAGGGCCTCGCTTGGGCCGAGGGGCTCCAGCACCGCCCGGACGCGTTCGAACTCATCGCGCGCGAGATCGGTGCGCATGAGCTCCCAGTAGGTCCGTCCAAGCGTCATACGGTGGACCGCCGCCTCGACCGTGAATCCGGCGCGCTCGAGGTCCGGGAGGGACTGCTCCAGCAGGCGACGCGCGCTCACCGATTCGGCGTTGTCGTGGTACGCCGTCCCTGCGCGACACAGCATCCGGGCCCGCTCGACGTCGTCGCGGACATGCGGCGCCGCACGTTCCAGCAGCTCGGCCGCGGCGTGATAGGCCCGCGCGCTCAAGGCTGCGTCGGCCGCCGCGACGGACATCGCCACCGCCTCGTCGTTCCGGCCGGCCATGAACAGGTGGTTGGCGAGGTCGATCGGCGCGGGATCGGGATGGGCCAGCAGCACGTCGGCGACGCGCGAGTGAAGCTGCCGCCGGCGCGGCACGACCATGTCCTCGTAGATCGCCTCCTGCGTCAGCGCATGGCGGAAGCGGAAGCGGGCCGATCCGCGACCCTCCTCCTCGACCAGCTGCGCCAGGACGCTGGCCTCGAGCGCGCCCACCGCCGCGGCTTCGTCCACCTGCGCGACCTCCGCGAGCGCCGGCACGTCGAACGAACGCCCGATCACGGACGCGGCGGCAAGGATGGGGACGTGCGCGCGGTCCAGACGTTCGAGGCGCTGGAGGATCGTGTCGCGCACGGTTGGCGGGATCCGGATCTCTGCGAGTGACTTGCGATCCCACCCGGTTTCCGTGCGAAAGATGTCGCCGCGGTCGAGAGCGTCGCGCAGCATCTCCTCGAGGACGAACGGGTTGCCCTCGCTGCGCTTGAAGAGGAAATCGCGGAACTCGTCGCTGATCGTCGACTCCTCGAAGATCGCGCGCACCATGTCCGCGACCTGGGCGGCGTCGAGCGGCTTCAGCTCGACCATCTCGACCTGGCCGTTGCGGCGCCAGGCCTGGATCGTGGGCAGGAGCGCGTGCCTGCGATGGATCTCGTCGGTCCGGTAGGTGGCGACTACGAGGACGTTGGTCGACCGCAGCCGGCGGGTCGCGTAGTCGAGCAACTCGCGCGTGGCGGCGTCGGCCCACTGGAGGTCTTCGATGACGAGCAGGAGCGCCCTCGATCGGGCGGCGTCCGCGAGCAGCAGCAGGACAGACTCGAAGAGCCGCATCTTCGCCTGCGCGGCGTCGGTCGACCCGCTTGCGGGCCGGCCGAGCTGCGGGAACAGCTGGGCAAGCTCCTCCCCCGCCGGGCCCAGCCGGCCGGCCAGCTCGTGCGGGTCGATCGTGGCGAGGTAGTTGCCGATCGCCTCGAGAAAAGGCAGGTACGGCAGTGAGAGCTCCGCCTCGCTGCACGCTCCCGAGAAGACGACGCAGCCGAGTCTACGTGCACGCGCGGCAAGCTCGGTGACAAGCCGCGTCTTGCCCATCCCCGCCTCGCCGCCCGCGATGACGACGCCGCCGTCGCCCCGCAGCGCCGAAAGCAGCGCGTCCTCCAGGGTCGAGAGCTCGGCCTCGCGGCCGACCATCGTCGGGCTCAGCACGCGTGCGATCGCCATCAGAAGAGGTGAGTCAGCGTGTTCCTGAACAGCTTCCGGCCGGGTGGTTCGACGTACGCCGGCAGGATTGCCCTGATCTTCGTGAAGGCAAGCTCGGTGAGGGCCGCCGGGTCCTGCCCGACCGCCGGCATGGGCTCGCCGACGATGACCCTGATCTTCTTGCGGAACCACAGGTCCTTGGTGCCCGACAGCGCGACCGGCACCACCGGCACGCCGGCCTTGATGGCGAAATGGGCAAAGCCTTTGTGGAAGGGCATGAGCTCTCCCTCCTTCGGCCCGTAGTTGGCCTCGGGGAACAACGCCACCGCGCCGCCGACGGCGAGGCAGCGGTCGACGTGCTCGAAAAGCGTGCGATCGGCGTGACGGTCGCGGACGACCGGCACGTAGCCGCCCGTGGTGCGCACCAACCACCATTGAAACCGCCGCGTGACGAGGATCGTCGGGTCGGCCAGGAAGTGGAGCCTCGGCTCGACAGGAAATATGTAGAGCAGCGCGAACTCGTCGAGCCAGTTCAGGTGGTTGGCGATGACGACGTAGTTCCCGCCGCCTGGGCGCGGGATGTTCTCACGGCCCTCGACTTCAAACCTGAAGCACAGGCGCAGCAGCGGGACGCCGATCAGCCGCACGAGCCGGTAGGGAACGTTCGCCTGCCGGCCGACGGGAAGGAGATCGGCGGCCGGTAAGGCCGCGCTCTCGGTGCCCAAAGCACCGCGAGTCTAAGCCGCCAGCGGCCACCACTCCAGGAACCGGTTGTAGGTGCCAAGCGCGGCCTTCACGGCGTGCACCGCGTTGCGCAGCGTCGCCGCCTGCGCGGACGAGATCTTGCCGGTGTTGACGTCGGCCTGGACCTCGTTGAGGAAGGCGTCGAGCTGGTTGCTCGCGGCGTTGTCGTTGCCTCGAGCCGCCGCAGCCGAAGCGGCGTTGAGCTTCGCGACCAAGCTGTTCTTCTGCCCGGCGTTCAGCGTCGAGATGCCCTGCACGTAGCCCGCGACGCTGTTCAGCGCCTGCGCCACCGTCTGCACCGTCACCCTCGTCGTCGACTGGCCGACCCCGCCGTCGTCGTCCGACACGGTGAGCGTCACGTTGTAGGTGCCCGGCGTCGAGTACGCGTGGCTCGTCGAGAAGGTGGCCGAGCCGCCCGCACCGTAGCTCGCGCTTGCGGTCGCGCCGTCGCCGAAGTTCCAGGTGACGGTGTGCGAGTCGAGCGCGCCGGCGTCGCTGAACGAGCCCGAGAACGTGAGCGACTCGAACGGCGCGACCACGAGCGGCGCCGAGGCGGCGACGCCGCTGATCCGCGCCGACGGGGCGACGTTGGTGCCGATCACGGTCGCGGAGTCGGTGCCCGACATGCCGCCGTCGTCGGAGACGGTGAACGTGACCACGAACGTGCCCTCGTCGTCGGGCGTGAAGCTGAAAGACGTCCCGGCGCCAGAGGCGTACGAGCTGCCGTTCTTGGTCACCGTCCACTTGTAGACGAGAGTCGAGTTGTCGGCGGCAGCCGGGCTCGAGCCCGCGCCGGTGAACGGAACCGCGCTCCCTTCCGGTCCTTCGATCGGGTCGCTCGTGATCTGCGCCGTAGGCGCGACCGTGGTCACGGTCACCGAGAAGGACGCCGTCGTCACGTGATCCTGCCCGTCGCTGGCCGAGATGGTCACCGCCTGCGCCGGTGCCTCGTCGGATGGGCCCTGGGTCCACGACCATGTCCCGCTCGAGGTCCCCGTGTGCGTCACGGTCCCGGTGGACGCCGAGAACGCGACCGTGTCGCCGTCGGGGTCGGAGTACGCGCCGGTGTTGACGGGGGCGGCGCCCTCGCCGACGCTGACGGCGGCGTTGTCCGCGGTCAGGGTCGGGGCCGAGTTCGCGCTCGCGGCCACCCAGGTCTTGAAGGCGAAGTCATCGCCCCACTGCGGGCCTGTCAGCCAGCTCGAGCCGACGTAGAGCTGCCCGCCGGTGTACGCGTCGATCGTCGAGTCGCTGTACCAGGTGAACACACCGCTGATCGTCTGGACGACGATCGCGTACTTGGTGCCGGCGGCGATCGAGACGCCCTGGCCGAAGGAGAAGTCGTGGAACTGGCGGCAGCAGCCGACCGTCCCCTGCCACGCGACGGGGCCGGCGATCGCCGTCCCGCTCGGGGCGCCGTTCGCGCCGGTGGTCTGGATCGACACCCGCAGGTTGGTGGTGCTGCTCGTGTCGTAGGCGAGCGACACGCGGTCGAGCTTGCCCGACATGCCTGCGGTGAACGTCTGCGCCAGCATCGGGATCTGACGCTGGAGTCCGATCGTCAGGGTCTGGGCCTGGTCGAGCGTGTCGCCCGCCGCGTAGGCCGGCAGCGACGACACGAGCGCGATCGCCGCCGCAAATGTTGCGGCGAGCGAACCCCTGACGACACTCCACCGAAACGAACTCTTCACTTGAGCCGATTGACGGCGGCGGGCGCCGATTCCTGCGCGAAATTGCAACCGCCCGGCGAATCTTGCGGTTGGCATACTTCGCCGGATGACCCTGGCGGGGCTGGCCCTCCTCGACCTCACTCGCAAGCCGTCGATGGGCGCCGTCCAGGTCGCAGGACTTCTGACCGCGATGGCGCTCGCCGTCGCCCTTCCGCTGATGCAGGCGGTCGCGGCGGAGGAGGGTCTCCACCAGGCGCTGCGATCTTCGGGCCTGGGCAACGACCTGGAGATCGGGATCGACAACGTCA
>CAYWTI010000100.1:0-3043 GCA_964461175.1 uncultured Actinomycetes bacterium
TACCGCGTGCTCGACTCGCTGCGCATGGAGAAGGGCTACCGCTACTACGGCACCGACATGGGCCTGCTCGACACGCCCTACGAGGCCGGGCTCGGCTTCGCCGTCGACGCCGCGAAGTGGCCGCACATCTCGCGCGAGGTGACGCGCCGCCTGCGCACGCTGGCGGTGGGCGGCGAGGACTACCTCCCGATCTACGGCGGCGAGGCGGTGCTCCACGAAGGCCGCGTCGCCGGCCGCCTGCGGAGCTGCGCCTACGGCTTCACCGTGAGAAAGAACCTCGCGTACTCATACCTCCCGGTGGAGCTGAAGCCCGGGGCGCAGGTCGGGGTCGAGGTCTTCGGCGAGATGGTGCCGGCCGCCGTGTTGAGGGACAGGGTTCTTGACTCGCAACCCGCGCGTTGAAGAGGCGCTGCTCCGCGTCGCGCTGTGGAAAGGCGCGGGCGAGATCGACGTCTCGCCTCTCTCCGGCGGCCTGACCAACGAGAACTACCTGGTCAAAGCCGGCGGCAGGCGCTACGTCATGCGCCTCCCTGGCCAGTCGACCGAGCTGCTTGCAATCGACCGTGAGAACGAGGTGTTCAACACCAAGGCCGCCGCCACGACGGGCATCGGTCCGCGCGTGCTCGAGCACGTGCCGGGGCTTGACGTCATGGTCCTCGAGTTCGTCGACGGCAAGACCATGTCGGCGCAGGCGCTCCAGTCGCCCGAGATGCCCGCCCGCATGGCGCAGTCGTTCCACCGCCTCCACGCCGCGCCCCGGTTCCTGCGCGACTTCAACATGTTCCGGCTGATCGAGCAGTACCTCGACATCGTCACCGCGCACGACGTCACGATCCCGGCCGACTACACCGACTGGCTCCCGGTCATCGCCGAGATCGAGCGCGCGGTCGGCGCGGCGGCGTTGCCCACGGCGCCGTGCCACAACGACCTGCTGTGCGAGAACTTCATCGACGACGGCGCGGCGCTGCGCATCGTCGACTACGAGCTCAGCGGCAACAACGACCCCTGCTTCGACCTCGGCAACACCGCGCAGGAGGCGGAGTTCGACCAGGACCTGCGCGCCGCGCTGTGCGAGGCCTACTTCGGCGGCCCGGATCCGCGCCAGCTCGCGCGCATGAACCTGTTCGCCCTGATGTCGGACGTCGGCTGGACGCTGTGGGGCGCGATCCAGGCCAGGATCTCGGCCGTCGACTACGACTTCACCGGCTACTACACAGGCCGCTGGCAGAGGGCGCTGGAGGTCCTGCGCTCCGACCGGCTCGGGCGCTGGATGGGAGAGGCCGCCGATTTGACGTGACGCCCGGCCGGTGTTACGGTGCGCCCGCGGTATATCGGTCGCATATCGGGCGTCCGGGCCGCGTGCCCTGGGGAGGGGCGAAGGGGTAGATGGCGGTAGCCGAGGCGGTAGAGCAGCGCTCTCAGAGCGAGCTCGCCTACAGCCGCATCCTCGAGCGGATCGTGAGCCTGGAGATGCGCCCGGGCTCGGTCGTCAACGAGGCGCGGCTGCGCGAGGAGCTCGGCATCGGGCGGACGCCGATCCGCGAAGCCCTGCAGCGCCTGGCGCGCGAGAACCTCGTCCGCTCGATCCCGCACCGCGGCACGTTCGTCACCGACGTCAACATCACCGACCTGGCACGGATCACCGAGGTCCGCGTTGTCCTGGAAGCTCACGCCGCACGGCTTGCGGCCGAGAAGCTGGCACCCGCCGACCGCGCGGAGATCGAGGGCCTGCTCGACATGGTCGCCGGCCCGGTCACGGACCAGCACGAGCTGATGCGGCTCGACCAGCTGATCCACCGCACCGTCTATCGGGCGGCCCGCAATCCCTTCCTCGAGGCGACGCTGGAGCGCTACTTCAACCTGAGCCTGCGCCTCTGGTACCTCGTCCTCGACCACGGCGTGCGCCTGCGCGAGGCGGTCGACGAGCACGCCGAGCTGCTGCGCGCGATCCTCGCCGGCGACGGTGAGCTCGCCGAGACGATCATGCGCCGCCACGTCACGGGTTTCGAGCGCGAGATCCGCAAGGTCCTGATGGAAAGGTAAGGAGCGATGCCCAAGATCTTCTTCGCCACCGACCTGCACGGCTCCGAGGTGTGCTGGCGCAAGTTCCTCAACGCCGCGAAGTTCTACGACGCCGACATCCTGGTCTGCGGCGGCGACATGACCGGCAAGGCGATCGTGCCGATCGTGTCCGAGAACGGGCACTTCACCGTGTCGCTCGGCGGCGAGCAGCAGACGGTGCCGGCCGCGGACGTCGCCGAGGTCGAGGCGAACATCCGGCGCAAGGGCTACTACCCGCTGCAGATGACGGTCGAGCGGCTGCACGAGCTCGACGCCGACGCGGCCAAGCGCGCCGCGTGCTTCCAGGAGGTGATGCTGGCCGGCGTCGACCGCTGGATGAAGATGGCCGCGGAAAAGCTGCGCGGTACCGGCGTGCGCATCTTCGTCTCGCCGGGCAACGACGACGAGATGGAGGTCGACGACGTCATCCGCGCCGCCGAGGTCGTCGAGCTCGGCGAGGGCCGGATGATCGAGTTCGACGGCTGGTCGATGATCTCCACCGGCTGGTCGAACCCGACGCCGTGGAAGACGCACCGCGAGGATTCCGAGGAGGAGCTCGCCGCCCGCATCGACGCCATGGCGTCGCAGGTGCCGGACGCCTCGCGTGCGATCTTCAACCTTCACTGCCCGCCGTTCAAGTCCGGGCTGGACGACGCGCCGGCGATCGACGCCGACCTGAAGCTGCTTCACGGCGGCCGCGCGCTGCGGCCCGTCGGCTCGACCGCCGTGCGCCAGGCGATCGAGCGCTACCAGCCGCTGCTCTCGCTGCACGGCCACATCCACGAGAGCAAGGGCGCGATCAAGATCGGCAAGACGCTGTCCATCAACCCGGGCAGCGCCTACGAGGAAGGAATGCTCATGGGGGCGATCATCCAGCTCGACCCCAAGAAGGGAATCAAGAGCTACCAGCTGGTCAACGGATGAAGCGGTAAGGAGGAAGCGACTAATGGCTGACACGACGATGGGGACGGCGGCGGCCGCG
>CAYWTI010000101.1:0-5971 GCA_964461175.1 uncultured Actinomycetes bacterium
TCATCTACTTCGTCGCCACCGTCGTGGCGCTGATCAGCCCGCGCGTCAGCGCCGGCCTCTATCTGCTGATCGCGCTGTTCTACGTCCTCGAGAGCTCCGTCTTCGGCCGCGCCTGAGCCGGTAACCCGGCCGGGTATCGACGGCAGACACAACCAAGCTGTTCAAGGGGAGGGTTCGAGATGCTTCACTGGCGCAGGTTTGTCGTCGCGGCCGCGGGCGCGTTGAGCCTGGTGGTCACGGGCGCGTCGAGCGTGGCGGCGGACGAGGGCGGCACGCTGATCCGCTTCGACTCGATGACGCCGATCACGGGCGCCGCGGTCGGCGCCGTCAACGACCGCGGGCTGGCCGGAGGTGGCCTGCCGTGGATGATCACGTCCGGCAGTGGGTCCATCGACCACCGAGGCAACGTCGACGTGACGGTGCACGGCCTGGTTCTCGCGGCCGGCGCGAACACGGGCAAGAACCCGATCGGCACGTTCGCGGCGACGCTCAGCTGCCTGACGCCTCACGGCGTCGTGAACGTCACGACGGGGCTCTTCCCCGCGTCGACTGCAGGGGACTCCACCATCGACACCACGATCGCGGTCCCGCACCCGTGCAAGAGCCCCGAGGTGTTCGTCGGGGCGGTTCTGGGCGGTCAGTTCCGCTGGTTCGCGGTCTCGAACCTAAGCGAAGACGACGAGAACGACGACTAGCTGCGTCGAGCAAACGAAGAGGGTCCGCCTACTCGGCGGACCCTCTTTCTGTTTCTAGGAGACGGAGAAGCTGTCGAGGGTGAAAGTGCCGCTCCCGTCGCTGGTGCCGACGCCGTTCTCGAAGAAGCAGCCGCCTCCGAACGAGAAGCCGATCATCGTGACGTTTGCCGCCGCGTCCGCGAAGCCTGGCGCCTGCGTCGCGCCCGGCTGGCCGTTCCAGTCCGACCACTCGTTCGGCTCGACCGTCGCGGTGAGGGTCCAGTGCCCGTTGGCGAGCACGACGCTGGCCGGGTTCGACCACCAGAAGTGCGTGAAGGCGAAGCCGCCGCCGTTGTCGGTCTCGAAGAAGAACCGCGTGCTCGCCGGCGTGCCACACGGGTTGTCGGGGGTGCCTTCGCCGGAGTACGTGAAGGCGCCGGTCGCGTTACTGATGTCGAACGTCGCCGTGATGGTCTTGCCCATGTCGTTGCCGAGGGACGGTGAGTTGCCGCGTGTCGTGACCAGCAGTGCCGTGTTCGGCTGGCTCGTGAAGTTGAACGTGGCGATGCCGGCGCCGGTGGCGACCGATGCGGTCGAAAGCGCCTGGCCGGACGGCGTGTAGTAGCCGAGCTTCCATTCCGAGCCCCCTGCGAGAACCGGGGCGGCGAAGACGGTGATCGCGGCGATGGCGCCGGCGATCGCGACAAGCGTGCGAGACGGTCTCATTGGCCACACCTCCTAACCCATCAAGGAAACCGAGCCGCTTAATGGTGGCAGCACCGGATGCTTAAGTCCACTACCACCCTCCTTAACCGGAGTCGACTAGACTGACCCCCTTCGCACGCGTCGCCGCACGGGCGCGCGTGTCCATCGTCCGGAGCATCTGAGGAGGGGTAATAGATGCGAAGAGCGATCGCAGTCAGCGGTTTCGCGACGCTGCTCGCGATGATCGTTGGCGCGGGGTCCGTCTCCGCCGAATCGACGCGGCCAGACCTCAAGAACTGGCAGCACGTGTTCGTGATCATGATGGAGAACACGGGCTACGACACGCTCGTTGGGAACCCGAACGCGCCGTGGATCAACTCCGCGTTGGCGACGTACGGGTCCGCGACCAGCTACTTCGGCACGACCCACCCGAGCCAGCCGAACTACGTCGCCATCACGGCCGGCATCACCGGCGCCAACAGCGACAACGACGAAACACTGCCTGTCTCCAACATCGCCGACCAGATCGAGGCCAGCGGCCGCACCTGGAAGAGCTACAACCAGTCGTTCTCCCTCTGCAACGGCAACGTCCTTGCGCACGCGTGTGGGAATCAGCTCTACGAGCGCAAGCACAATCCGTTCGTGACGTTTGCCGACATCCAGAGCAACCCGGCGCGCCTCGCCAACATCGTCGATCTGACACAGCTCGACGCTGACCTCGCGTCCGGCAATGTCCCGAGCTACTCGTTCATCGACCCCGACCAGTGCCACGACATGCATGGCCGCGCCGCCGCGGGCGACCCGTGCGACTTCAGCCAGGTCCCGAACCTCATTCGCACGGGCGACCAGTTCCTAAACGACACGGTGACCAAGATCATGTCGTCCTCGGCCTGGAACGGGAACTCGGTGATCTTCATCCAGTGGGACGAGGCCGACTTCACCGGTTCGGGCTTCAACGGTTTCGGCGACGACAGCGGCTGCTGTGACTCGGTGGCCGGCCAGGGCGGCGGTCACGTCGTCTCCATCGTCATCTCGCACTCGAACCACGCGCCGACGACGTCGGACACGGCGTACAACCACTATTCGGTCCTGCGCACGATCCAGGACGGCTGGCAGCTCGGCTGCCTCGGCGCCACCTGCGATACCGCGAACGTGCCGTCGATGGCGGCCCTCACGGGACCGCGCGGCTAACTCTCTTTCGGCTTTCCGACCTGGGCTCGGCTAGCTTGCCGAGCCCAGGTGCTTTGTGAACCAGTCCACGATGCGCTCGATCCTGTCCACCCGCCGGTCGGGCCGGCCGATGGCCAGCATGATGTGCGACTCCTGCGGGTAGCGGATCATCTCGACCTCGGTGCCGACCGTGCGCAGGATGTGGAACACCATGTCGCTGTTGCCCGGCGGGCAGCGCATATCGTTCTCCGCGTGTAGGAGCAGTAGCGGCGCCTTGTTCCTGTGCATGTTGTAGAAGGGCGAGCGCTTGACGAACTTGTCGATGTCCTCCCACGGGTTCTGCGTCTCGATCGCGCGCCGCCCAATGTAGCGGCCGAAGTCCGACGTGGCCCATTCACCGAGGAGGTCGGTCACCGGGTTCTCGCTGCACGCCGCGGCGAACACGCCAGGGTGCGTGGCCAGCATCCAGTTCGTCATGAAGCCGCCGTACGAGAGCCCCATGATCCCGATCGTGTCGCGGGTCGCGATGTGCTTCTCGTCGACCGCCCACTCGATGACCCGCAGCAGGTCGCTTCCGTCTGGGTCGCCCCACACGCCTTCGAGGTCCCTGGCGTACTTCTCGCCGTAGCTGACGCTGCCGCGAGGGTTGCAGTAGACGACATGTATGGCAGCGTCGGCGAGCGCGTTCATCTCCAGCCAAGGGGTCGGGCCAAAGCTGGAGTTGGGGCCGCCGTGGACGTCGATGACGAGCGGAGCTTTCTTGGTCGCGTCGCCGCCGGCGGGGATCAGCCACGTGTCGATGGAGTGTCCGTCGCGGTGCTTGATCTGCACGTGCTCGACCTTGCGCGCGAACGGCCCGTACCAGCTGCCTCCATCGTCGGTGAGCCGGCGCAGCTTGCCATCCTCGACGGCGTAGACATCGTTCGGGCCCTCGCTGGTCGCGGAGACGACGGCGATCCGGCCGCCTCCGGCCGCGAGTGAGCTGCACGTCGCGTCGGGCGCGGCTAGCGCCTCGACCGAGCCGTCGAGGCCGAAGCGGTAAGGATGCGAGTAGCCGTGGTGGGACACGAGGGCGATGAGGTGCTCGTCGTCTTCCCAGATGGGCGGCACGGGCCCCATCTGCTCCTGGTCCTGGTAGTCGCCGTAGCTGGTGACCTGGATATTCAGGTTGCGGTCGGCGGCGATCCGCCTGCCGCCGACGTGCAGCTCGACGTCCGCCCAGCCGGGCGACCCCTCGTGGTCGACGCCGAGGTAGGCGATCTCCTTCCCAGGCGCCCACGTCAACGCGAGAACGCCGCCTTTGAGGTGCGCGAACCTGGCCGGCTCGCCCCCTTCGGCGTCCATCGTCCAGACCGAGTCGATCTCCTCCAGGCCTCGTGATTCGCTGCGGTCGGCGAGGAACGCGATCCTCTGGCCGTCGGGCGACCAGGCAGCCGCGTCGACGCCGTAGTCGGGCGTCGTGATGCGCTTCGGCTTTGGCTCTTCGACCTCGGTCACCCACACGCTCGTGTACTCGTCGCGGACGCCCGCGCCGTCCAGGCGCCACGTGTAGTCGCGGATCCTGCGCCCGACCGGGTCGGCCTTGTCGCCGATGAGGAAGCGCTCCTCGCCCGAGCCGCCGACGAGGAGGAGCTTCGAACCGTCGGGCGACCAGTCGGCCATGCCGACGCCGCCCGCGAGGTCTGTGATCTGCACCGGCTCGCCGCCCCTCGTGCTGATCACCCACGCCTGCGGCTTGCCGGTGCGGTCGGAGATGAAGACGATCTTGCGGCCATCCGGCGAGAAGCGCGGCCGGCCGTCGTTCGCCTTGGCGCTGGTCAGCTGCTCGCTGTCCCGGCCCTCGAAATCGGTGCGCCAGAGGTTGCGGACGTACTTGCCGTTCTCGACCGTCCGCTTCACGTAGACGACGGAGCTGCCGTCCGGCGCCACCGCGATGGCGGCGATGACCACCTGCTTCAGCAGGTCCTTGGCGGTGAACTTCTCTCTGGCCTGGGGCTGCGTCTTCTCTTCTTTTCTTTCGAGCGTCTTCATGTGGTAAGCATGCTCCCAACTTGGAAGGCCTTGAGAAGCTCGTCTGCGAGCTGGTCGCCATCGAGTCGGTCAACCCCGACCTGGTGCCCGGGGGCGCCGGCGAGGCGGCGATCGCGTCGTTCGTGGCGGCCTGGCTGCGGCACATCGGCTGCGAGGTTTCGGTGGTCGAGCCTGTGCCGGGACGGCCGTCGGTCGTGGGTGTCCTGCGCGGCTCGGGCGGCGGGCGCTCGCTGATGCTCAACGCGCACATGGACACCGTCGGCGCAGGCGGGATGCACGACCCGTTTCTCCCTGCCGTCCGGGATGGCCGCGTTTATGGCCGCGGCGCAGTGGATATGAAGGCCTCGCTGGCCGCGATCATGCTGACCGCGCGCGAGGCGGCGCGGGACCGCGACCGTCTGCGTGGCGACCTGATCGTTTGCGCCGTCGCGGACGAGGAGGTCGCGTCGTTCGGGACGTCGGCGGTGCTCTCGGAGTTCGGCGCCGACTTCGCGATCGTCACCGAGCCGACCGAGCTGCGGCTCTGCCTCGCGCACAAGGGCTTTGTCTGGCTCGAGGTGGAGACCAAAGGCGTCGCCGCGCACGGCTCGCGCGTCGATCTCGGCGTCGACGCCATCGCGCTCATGGGTCCGGTGCTGACGCGCATCCACGCGCTCAACCGCCACCTGCTCGGCGGAGACCGCCATCCCCTGCTCGGCACGGGCTCGGTGCACGCGTCGCTAATCGAAGGCGGCACCGAGCTGTCGACCTACCCCGCCCGCTGCGTGGTGAAGATCGAACGGCGCACCATTCCGGGCGAGTCGGGCAAGGACGAGATCGAAGGCGCCCGCGTCCTGCTCGAACGATCGCCGTCGGAGATCGCGTCGGACCATCCGCTGGCGCGGGCGGTCTCGGCCGCGGCCGGCGGTCCGGAGGAGATCGGCGTCGCCTACTGGATGGACATGGCGCTCATCAACGATGCCGGCATCCCGTGCGTGTGCTACGGCCCGTCCGGCGGGGGCGAGCACGCCGACGTCGAATGGGTCGACCTGGCCTCGGTCGAGAAGTGCGTCGACGTCTACCTCCGCGTCGCGCGCCGCCTCTGCGGCTGATTGACACCGCTTCCGGACGGGCATAGGCTCGGCTCACTCGGAGCTGGAGGGGACCGCATGGCCAGGCAACACGACTACGTGATCGTCGGCGCCGGTTCGGCGGGCTGCGTGCTCGCGAACCGGTTGAGCGAGGACCCGGCCGTCAGCGTCCTGCTCATAGAGGCCGGGCCGCCCGACACCAACCCGTCGATTCACGTCCCGGCGGCGGTCGTCTCCATCGGCCAGACCCGATACGACTGGTCTTACGTCACGGCGCCCGAGCCGTACATGGACGGCCGCTTCGTCTTCCTGCCGCGTGGC
>CAYWTI010000102.1:0-1568 GCA_964461175.1 uncultured Actinomycetes bacterium
ATGCGCGTCGCCGATGACCCAGTCGATGTTGGCGAGCGAACGCTCCGATGCGATGCGTCTGGCCTGGTCGAGCATCTCCCGCGTAAGGTCGAGGCCGACGACCCGCCGCACGTGCGGCGCCAGCGCAAAGGCGGTGTTGCCCGTCCCGGTCGCGACGTCCAGGACCAGGTCATCGGGCCTCGGCTGAGCGAGGTCGAGCACCTCCTGGAGCCGGATCGTCCCGGTGTGGAACGACGACCGCGTGTAGTTGACCGCGACCTTTTTGAAGCTGTCGCGCACGTCGGCCATGCGCCAACTCTAGGTTCAGGGCCGCAGGAAGTCGTAGATCAGCTTGCCTCCGATGACGAACAGGGCGAGACCGGCGACCGGCTTCAACCAGGCGATGCGGTCGATCACCTGGGAGCCGAGCAGGGTGAAGCCGAGAAGGCACGCCGCCGCCAGCAGCACTCCCCCACCGAGGATCGGCAGCCGGTCGCGTGCCGGCAGCGTGCTGGCGACGGACGAGATCGCGAGCGCGTTGTCGAGCTGCAGCGCGACGTCAGTGAACGCGATGGCGACGATGGAGAACAGGACCTGGCGCATGACGAACCTCCACTCAGACGGCATCCGAGCAGAGGTCTCGCCGCGGGCCTGCGCCCGCCGCGCTCCCGGGCCGCGGCGGCCGTCTTGACGGGAGGCGCGAGGTGGCTACTCCCCTCTACGCAACGAACCCGAGTATATGGTTGCGCCATGGCGGGGGCCATGGCGGGGGCCATGACGCGGGCATGACGAGGGCGATCGCGCGCTGGACGGGAACCAAGGTCCTCTTCGACATCGAGTCGGCCTCCGGCCACACGGTCCAGGTCGACGAGGCACCTATCTTCGGCGACGACGCCGCCATGCGCCCGACGGAGATGCTGCTCGGCGCCCTCGGCGGCTGCACCGGGCTGAACGCCGTCCTCCTCCTCAAGAAGTTCAAGCAGCCGCTGCGCGCGCTCGAGGTCGAGCTCGAAGGCGAGCGCGAAGAGGAGTGGCCGAAGGCGTTCACGAGCATCCAGATCACCTTCCACTGCACGTGGGATGGCGAGATCGACAAGAAGCTCGTCGACCAGGCGCTCGACTGGGCGTGCAACCGCTACTGCCCCATACACGCCACCCTGTCGCGGGGGGTCAGGATCGAACACCGGCGCAAGGATCGCTAGCGCCGCATCCGCACGCGCCGCCGACGGCTTTTCTCAAGACCCAAATAGAATTGACCGGAGTTGCTCGACAGCTACGTCCCACTTCTGATCTTTGCCCTGATCGTGCTCGGACTGATCGGCGCGCTGGTCACCCTCAGCTTCGTCCTCGGACCGTCCAAGCCGTTCAAGCGCAAGCTCGCGCCCTATGAGTCCGGGATCATCCCGGAGACGCCCGCGATGCGGCGCCTGAGCGTCCGCTTCTACCTCACCGCGATGCTCTTCATCATCTTCGACGTCGAGGCCGTCTTCTTCTACCCGTGGGCCGTGCTGCTCAGGCAGCTCAAGTGGTTCGGGGTGATCGAGATGCTCGTCTTCATCGGCATCCTGCTCGTCGCCCTTGCGCACATC
>CAYWTI010000103.1:0-4331 GCA_964461175.1 uncultured Actinomycetes bacterium
TTCCCGGAGGTGACCGCTCCGGAGGCCCAGGCTAAACCGAAGGCCGAGCCGTTCTTCTACGGCGGCCAGGCCGTCATCGAAGGCGTGATGATGCGCGGCAAGCGGCACTACGCCGTCGCGGTTCGCCTCCCGTCCTCGCGCGAGATCGTCGTCGACCGCGGGGAGCTGAAGGCGCCGATCTACACCAACCCGGTGTGGAAGATGCCGTTCGTGCGCGGACTCGCGCTGATCGGCGAGCAGCTCCACCTCGGCATGAAGTCGCTGATCTGGTCGGCGAACATGAACGCCGGCGCGAACAACGTCCAGATCGGCAAGCGCGAGATCACGGGCTCGGTGGCGATGGCGGGTGTTTTCGCGCTGGTGCTGTTCATCGGCCTGCCGCTCTTGCTTGCCAGCCTCGCGGTGCACCGCAGCGGCAGCTTCGCGTTCGTGCTGGTCGAAGGTTTGATCCGCGTCGGGCTCGTGCTCGGCTACCTGGCCGCGATCTCTCTTTTGCCGGACGTTCGCCGCGTGTTCCAGTACCACGGCGCCGAGCACAAGACGATCAATGCTTTCGAGTCGGGCTGGACGCTCGACGTCGCGTCCGTCCGCCGCGCGAGCACTCTGCACCCGCGCTGCGGAACCGGCTTCCTGCTCGTCGTGCTCGTGGTCAGCGTGATCGTCTTCAGCGTCGTCGCCCTGTTCCACCCCAACCTGTTCTGGGTCATCGCGAGCCGCGTGCTGGCGATCCCGCTCATCGCCGGCGCTGGCTTCGAGCTCATCCGGTTCATGGCCCGCCACCGCCGCAACCCGGCCATCCGCGTCGCGCTGTGGCCGGTGCTCGGGACGCAGAAGTTCACGACGAGGCAGCCGTCGGACGACATGCTCGAGGTCGCGATCTGCGCTTTCAACGCCGCCAGGGAGGGTGAGGAGGAGACGGCGGGAGCGGCGGCTTAAGTGCGCCCCGCGCAGCGGACTCCTTGATCGACCGCCTCGAAGCGATAGCTCGGCGCTATCGCGAGATCGAAGCCGAGATGTCGCGCCCGGAGGTTGCGACCGACCACGAGAGGCTGACGCGCCTGGCGCGCGAGCAGCGCACGCTGCGCGAGATCGTGCAGGCGTACGACTCGTACCGGCACGCGAAGGCGGAGGCGGAGTCGGCCCGCGAGATGCTGCGGCATGAGAAGGACCCGGAGATGCAGGAGTTCCTCCGCGCGGAGGAGCGCGGCTTCACCGAGCAGATGCATGAGCTCGACGAGAAGCTGAAGGTCCTGCTCCTGCCGAAAGATCCCAACGACGACAAGGACGTCGTCGTCGAGATCCAGGGCGCCGAGGGTGGGGAGGAGGCGGCGCTGTTCGCCGCCGATCTCTTTCGGATGTACAACAAGTGGGCGGAGCGGAAAGGCTGGAAGATCGAAGTCGTCGACGCCTCGCCGACCGAGAAGGGCGGCTTCGACAAGATCGAGTTCGAGGTCCACGGCCACGGGGCGTACTCACAGCTCAAGTACGAGGGCGGCGTCCACCGCGTTCAGCGCGTGCCCAAGACCGAGGCGCAGGGCCGGATCCACACGTCCGCGGCGACCGTCGCGGTCATGCCGGAGGCGGACCCGGTAGAGGTCGAGCTCAAGCCCGAGGATCTCGAGATCAAGGCCTCGACGTCGACCGGCCCCGGCGGCCAGAGCGTCAACACCACGTACTCCGCCATCCGCATCACGCACCGGCCGAGCGGGCTCGTGGTCAGCATCCAGGACGAGAAGTCGCAGCTGCAGAACAAGGAGAAGGCGATGCGCGTCCTGCGCGCGCGCCTCTACGAGATGAAGCTCGCGGAGCAGCAGGAGGCGATCGGCGCGCAGCGGCGCGGCATGGTGCGGTCGGGCAACCGGTCGGAGAAGATCCGGACGTACAACTTCAAGGAGAACAGGGTCACCGACCACCGCATCAACCTCACGCTGCACAAGCTCGACCGGGTGATGCAGGGCGACCTGGACGACCTCGTCTCGGCGGCCATCGCGGCCGAGCGCGCGGCGCAGCTGAACGGCGGCGCTTCCGCGCCTTGACGATCGTCGAGGTCCTGAAGCTCTCCGCCGACTACCTCGCCAAGCATGGGTCCGACTCCGCGCGGCTCGACGCCGAGGTGCTGCTCGCGCACGCGCTCGGCCTTCGCCGCCTCGACCTCTACCTGAGGTTCGACCACGCGATGGCGGAGCCCGAGCTCGTGGCCTACCGTGCTCTCGTCGCGCGCCGGGGCAAGGGCGAACCCGTCGCCTACCTCGTCGGGCACAAGGAGTTCATGGGCCTCGACTTCATCGTCTCGGCGGACGTGTTGGTGCCGAACCCGGACACGGAGGTGCTCGTCCAGCGCGCGGTCGAGGTCGCGCGCGAGCGCGAGGGTCCGGTGCGCGTCGCCGACGTCGGCACCGGCAGCGGATGCATCGCCGTCGCCGTCGCTCGCTACGCGCCGAACACCGAGGTGTGGGCGACAGATGTCAGCGGGGCCGCCCTGGACGTGGCCGCCCGCAACGTGGCGCGGCATGACGTCAGCGGCCGGGTGCACCTCCAGCTCGGCGACCTCCTCGGCGCGCTCACCGGCGAGTTCGACCTCGTGTGCGCCAACCTGCCCTACGTCGACGCGCGGCGCGACCTGCCGGCAGAGGTCACGGCGCAGCCGGCCCACGCGCTCTACGCCGACGCCGGAGGAAGCGCGCTGGTCGCGCGGCTGCTGGCCGACGCGCCCGCGCGCCTGCGGCCTGGCGGACGGGTGCTCGCGGAGATCGACCCCTCGATCCTCGAGGCCGCGGTCGACGGGGCCGGGCGCGGTTTCAGCGGCCACCGCGTGCTGCGCGACGTCGGCGGGCGTGAGAGGGTGCTCGAAGCGTGGTCCTGAAGCCGACCGCGGCAGGTCTCAGGCGGGCCGCCCAGATGCTGCGCAGCGGCGCCGTGGTCGCGTTCCCGACCGACACTGTCTACGGCCTTGGCGCGAGCTTCGACGACGAGGTCGCGCGCAGGCGGATCTACCAGATCAAGGGCAGGCCGGTCGGCATGCCGCTGATTCTCATGGTCGCTGCGCGCTCGCAGCTCGAAGGCCTGGTCCACGTCGACTCGCGCGCCGAGGCGTACATCGAGAGATGGTGGCCTGGGCCGCTGACGGTGATCCTCCACGCGATCGGCGGCGGCACGCTCGGCGTGCGCATCCCCGACCACAAGGTGGCACTGGGCCTCCTGCGTCACGCCGGGCCGCTGATGACGACCAGCGCGAACCAGCATGGCCGCGACCCGGCGATGACGGCCGCGGAGGCGGAGGCGCTCGCAGGTGTGATGGCGGTGCTCGATGGCGGCAAGGCGCCGGGTGGAACCGCGTCGACCGTCCTGGACCTCACAGGCCCCGAGCCGCACGTTCTCCGCGAAGGCGCCATCCCGACGGCGCAGCTGCTGGGACCTCCGGGGCCGAAAAGCGGCTAGGCAGCCGGCCGTTAGGATTCGAACGTGACCCAGAACATCACGACGATGTCCTTCCGGGCGCTCGACAGGACCGACCCCGCGGTCGGGCAGCTCATCCGCAACGAGTTCAAGCGTCAGTCGGAGACGCTCGAGCTGATCGCCTCGGAGAACCTCACCAGCCCATCGATCCTCGAGGCGCTCGGCACGCTGCTGACGAACAAGTACGCCGAGGGCTATCCGGGGCGCCGTTACTACGGCGGCACCGGCGAGGTGATCGACAAGATCGAGTCACTCGCCGTCGATCGGGCCAAAGAGCTGTTCGGCGCCGACTACGTCAACGTCCAGCCGCACTCGGGCTCGCAGGCCAACGCCGCCGTCTACATGGCGGTCTGCCAGCCGGGCGACCGCGTCATGGGCATGGACCTCTCCGCGGGAGGCCACCTGACGCTCGGGAGCCCGGCGAACTTCAGCGGCAAGCTCTACGAGATCCACTCCTATGGCGTCGACCGCGAGACGGAACGGATCGACTACGACGCGATGCAGAAGAAGGCCGAGGAGGTGCGGCCGAAGATGATCATCGGCGGCTTCTCCGCGTACTCGCGGGTCATGGACTGGAAGCGGATGCGCGAGATCGCCGACGCGGTCGGCGCTGTGTTCTTCGTCGACATGGCCCATGTGGCCGGCCTGGTCGCCGGCGGCGTGTATCCGTCGCCCATCCCGCATGCGGCGATCACGTCGACGACGACGCAGAAGACGCTGCGCGGCGCGTGGGGCGCGATCATCCTGTGCCGCAGCGACTGGCAGAAGGCCATCGACTCGGCCGTCTTCCCAGGCACGCAGGGCGGCCCGCTGATGCACGCGATCGCGGCCAAGGCGGTGTGCTTCGGCGAGGCGCTCAAGCCCGAGTTCAAGGA
>CAYWTI010000104.1:0-7441 GCA_964461175.1 uncultured Actinomycetes bacterium
ACACCGCTCTCCGTCACCCACACGACTCCCGCCGGCCCGAGCGCCAGGCCCTGGGGCTTGGCTCCGGAGGGCGCGGCCCACACGGCGGTCGAGCGGTCAGGCGCGACGCGGACGACCCTGTCCCCGCCGAAGTCCGCCACCCAGACCGAGCGGTCGGGCGTCTCCAGGAGGCCGAGGGTCGTGCCGGATCCGCCAATCGGGATGCGCTCGACCTGCCCCTGCGCGCTCACGTGGCCCAGGACGGTTGCGCCCATGACCGAGAACCACGCGCCTCCGTCGGCCGCGGTCAGGACCTCGGCGCCCTTCACGCCTGGCTCGCCGATGGGGTACTCGGTGAACTTGCCGCCCTGCAGCCGCGCGATGGCGCCGCCGCGGCCCTCCGCGACCCACACCGACCCGTCCGCGGCCGCGGACGTGGCGGTGGGCTCGCGCCCCTTGTCGGGTAGCGAGCACTCGCGCACGGTGCCATCGGCGGCGATCGCGGCGACCGCGTCCCGCCCCAGCTCCGGCACCCAGACGGTCCCGTCGGCGCCCTGCGAGAGCTGGATGCCAAGCCCGCTGACGGGCAGGGTGTAGACCGTCGCGTTGCCCGACGCCGTCACGTGCATGACCGTGTTCGTCCCGGTGCCGAGCAGCCAGACCGAGACCCCGTCCTGGTCGCGGACCAGGCCGACCGGCTCGGTCCCGGGTGGGAGCTCGAACCCGGCGGTGGGCTGATCCGATGCGTTCAGGCTGAGCTGCTGGGATGCGACCTGGAGAGGCCTGCACGCCTGCGCCGGCGATGGCGTCGCGGCGGGAGACGGGCTTGCCGCGGGCGCGGCGGAGCCGCCGCACGCGACGGTCAGAACCAGCGCCAACACCGCGACGGGCCGGGCCAAGGCACGTCAGTCTGCCATGGTCGCCTGCCGATCAGCCTTTCAGCGCTCGACCTCCGCGCGTACGTAGTCGAGGAACTGGCTCCGCGCCGCGTCGTTCTGGAAGGCGCGGAACGAGTAGAGCTGCGCATCGGCGAGAAACTCTCCGCGCGCCGCGTCCAGCCGGCGCGTGAGCGTTTTGACCTCGCCCGCCTTGCGCTCCGACTGACGGCGCAGCCTGTGCGCCGACGCCTCGGCGGCGGACACTCCGCGCGGCTTCGTGAAACCGAGAACGAGCACACCGAGCCACACCATCATGGTGGTGAAGATCGTGAGCGCGGCCGCCTCGAGGACCGCGGCCAGCGGGTCGCCCGCGGTGACCCACAGGAACCAGAAGCGGAGCGCGCCGATCGCGAGCAGGCCGCCGGCCAGCGCGGCGATCGTGACCGTGCGCCGCCATCCGGCGCGGTAGTGCGTGACCGCCCACATGCCGGCGCCGAGCGCGCCGACGATGACCGCGGTGATGCCCCACGTCGGCGCCTGGTCGAGACCGAATGTCTGCGCGGCCAGGTTGGCGGGCAGGGTGTCGAGGGCGACGAACAGCGCCGCAAGGAACACGCCGGCCCCGAAGGCGAGGCGGTGGTGCCGGTAGTCGTCGTTCGCGCGCGCCTTGCGCCCGGCGTCGATCTCCGCCTCGGCGGCGCGCTCGGTCAGTGCCTCGCGCTCGTCGACGGCGGCGCGGAGCCGCTGCGCGTCCGCCTTCAGGTCTTGAAAGCTGCGCGCGACCCGGGGTTCGGCGAGGAAGTCGCGCATCGTCGTGAGGTGGCCGGGTGCGCCGTTCCCGTCGATGTGCGCGGGCGCGTCTATCCGCTCGATGGGCTGCCGCTCGATGGGCTGCCGCTCGATGGGTTGCCGCTCGATGGGTTGCCGCTCGATGGACTGCATCTATGTCCCTCCTTGCGTCTGCTGGTTGACGACGGCCGCGAGGTTGAGCTGCGTCAGCGCAGGGTCGAGCGCGTTCACTGACGCTGCGCCGGCGCCTGCGGCGGCAGACGTCCACGCCGCGGCGGCGTTCGGGTCGGAAAGGTTCGCGATCACGAGGTTGACGTCGGCGAGGCTGCGCGGCGACAGCGCGCCCGGTCCGACCTCGCCGCCGCCGAGCAGCAGCAAGAGGCGCCGTCCGTTGAGACCTCGCAACGTCGTGAGGCCGGCGGTCATCGACGCGGCCAGCACATGGCCGTCGGGCGCGCGCTGGACGGCCGGCGCCGCGCCCGCCTTCCCCTGCAGCTGGGCGACGACCTGTGTCCGCCACGGCTCCAGGCTTCGGTCGGCGTCTGCGCGCCACGCGGCGATGCGCGCGTCGTTCGTTGCGGTGTCGGCGGCGACAGCGCGGTTGTACTGCGCGCGCTGGTACTGAGTGGGGTTCGCCGGCAGCGTGGGCAGGCGGACGAGCTCAGGGGGCTGCGGTCCGTCGGGGGCCTTGCTCACCAGCAGCAGAGCGCCACCCGCCTCACCGTCGGGGACCATCACCTGCTCGTTCGGATGGATCAGCTTCCAGTTCCGGCCGGAGAGCGGTCCGAGCTGTGGGTTGGCCGCTTCGAGGGCGGCGAGCGTGACGCCGTGCGCGGACGCGATCGAGCTGAGGTTGTCGCCGGCCCTGACCGTGTAGGCCTGGCCGAAGGATGGCTCGAGCATCATGACGACCACGGATTCGCCGGGCGTGGCTCCCGCGCTCAGCACCTGGGCGACCTGCTGCAGCTCGGGGCCGATCCTCTCCGGCGACGGATCGACCAGGACGACCAGCGCCAACGGCGCCGGCGGGCTGTAGCGTTCGGAATCCCCAAGCCGTCCCGGACCGCACGCCGTGGCAAGCGCCGCGGCCGCGGTCAGGACGGCGATCCCCCGCGCAGCTGACGTGTTCATCCTGTCTTCGGCTTCACGGGCCTTTACATCGCCCGCTTCACCGATGCGTCAACGCGCCGTCGGGGCGCGCTACGCGAAGCTTGGAATCAGCTGAAACCGAGCGCTACTGCGTGACGTCGATCCAGACGAGGCCCGGCGGCAGCGTCAGCGGCTGGCCGTTCGCGAGCGTGAACACGAGCGGCCCGTGGCTGTCGGCCGAGCGCCACGTCCCGGAGTACGCCTGGCCCTTGTAGAAGACGCCGATCGCGCCGCTCGTGTCGAGATCGAAGTCGTGGATGTGGGCGCCGTGCCCGTCGCCGACGTCCAGAAGCTGCTCGTGCGTGTGCAGGACGATCAGCATCTCGATCCGCAGCGGCTGCTTGAGGCTCGCATCGATGTAGTGGTGACCCTCTTCGGTCTTCTGGTACGTGCCCGACGACGGGTCGTACGCGTAGGTCGAGTAATGCTCGGACACGGTGATCCCGCTGGTCGGTGTCCCGGTTACGCCGGTCAGGTCGGGCCGGGCCTTAAGGATCGTGTAGCTGCTGATTCCGAACAGGTTCTCCGCGGCGGCGATGCGGTCACCGTTGATCATCAGGTTGTCGGGCGCGTACCGCGCGTTGGTCCGGTACTGGTAGCCGATGGTGTCGAAGAACTGCGGTGTCGGGTCCGACGCCGCCCGGGCGCGGGTCGCCTGCGACTCGCCTGACTGGAAGAGCAGGCCGCGATAGTGACGTCCGAGCTTCAACGAGATGAAGCGCGCGGAGCGCATCGGCCCGACGAGGTTCGGCGCGTGCTCGAAGATCGCGGTCAGGCGCGTGATGCCGCCCTCCGCGAGGTACTCGAAGATGATGTCGGCCGCCTGGAGCCCGTTCTGGTCGCGCGCGAACTCGTCGTTGGGGATCTGGATCAGCGCCGGATAGCTGAGGGCGACGGTGTGCTCGTGATCGTGCCAGTAGATCCCGGTCTTGACGGTGAAGCCGGCGGCGACGGTGTGGCCGGTCTGGTCGCGGCCGCCTGCCGCGATCGCGATCGTCAACGGCCCCGAAGCCAGGCCCGCGGTCGAGAACGTGGCGCTGCGTCCGTCGGCCGCCCAGGTCAGCTGCGCGGGCTGCGCTCCGATCGTCGCCTTGATGGTCGCCGGCTGCATGGCGTCGTTGAAGACGAGCTTCAGCGATGAGGAGGGATCGATCTCCATCCCGTCTTTCAGCGCCGTGCCGTCGGCGAGCGTGATCGCGGTGACGCGCGGGACGATGATCGTCGTGAAAGCCCATCGCCCGCCGTTCACGTGGTGGCCGCTCAGGTCGAGGATCGGCTTCAGCTCGATGGTGTAGGTCGTGAGCTCCGTTAGGGGCTTGGTCGGGGTCCACGCGTACTGTGTCTCGCCGGAGACGGAGGTGATCGAGCCGTCGACCGATGGGTCGATGGAGAACGCCGCCTCGACCACGGCGAGCGACACGGAGCGCGAGAACGTGAGCGAGAACGAACCATCGGTCGGCACGTCCTTCTGACCGTTCTTGAGGTTCGTCGTGACCGTGGTCGGCAGCGTGTTCTGGTAGGCGAGGAACGCTCCGACGCCGACCAGGACGACGAGCAGGACCATGCCGATGGCGGCCCAGCCTCGCGCCGAGAGGCGGCGTCGAGGGCGCTTAGGACGCCTTAGCGGAGCGGCTTCGTAGGGCGCCGGCTGTGTCGGTGGGGGGGACGTGGAGATGGACAACGGGCCGCCGGAATTATGCCATCAAGCCCCTGCGCAGGTAAGGAAATGTATAGAGCCCCGTCGCGTGCCCGCTTTCGAACGCGACCTGCAGCGCGTACTGGCCGACGAGCGCGACGTCTTTGATGCGCAGCTCGTCCGGCGCGAGAGATTGCGCTCGAGCAAGGCGTCCCGGCATCCCGGCCTCGCCGCGGCACTCCGCGCATGGACAGCCCCAGCGCAGCTGCTCGCCGGTGTAGGTCGTGTGCGTGCCGTCCTCCCAGGTGATGTCCATCACCTGGCGCGCGCGATCGACGTCGACGTGGGTCGGGAACGGGTCCGGGTCTTGCAGCTTCTTAGTGGACGTTCAGCACCGGCAGCTGCCGGTACGACTGGATCGAGGTCCGCGCCGCGACCTGGGACGCGATGGCGACGAATGCCTTCGCCCCGGCGGAATCCGGCCGCGAGATGACCACCGGCACGCCGCTGTCGGCGTCCTCGCGGATGGCCTCCTCGAGCGGGATCGCGCCGAGGAAGGGAACGCCGAGACGCTTGGCGGCTGTCTCCGCCCCACCGTGGCTGAAGATCTCGTGCCGGTGCCCGCAGCTCGGGCACACGTACCAGCTCATGTTCTCGATCAGCCCGAGCGGGGTGACGTTGAGGCGGCGGAACATCTGCAGCGCCTTGACGGCAATGTCCGTGGCTACGTCCTGCGGCGTGCACACGATGGCGACGCCCGTCAGCGGCACCGCCTGCGCGAGCGTGAGCGAAGCGTCACCGGTGCCCGGCGGCAGGTCGATCACCAGGTAGTCGAGCCGCCCCCAGTCGACCTGGACCATCATCGCCTCGATCGCCTTTCCGACCATCGGGCCGCGGTAGATCGTGGGCTCGCTGCCGGGGTTCAGGTGACCGAATGACATCAGCTTCAGGCCGTGCGCCTCGACGGGCAGAAGCCTGCCGTTGGCCTGCTGCGGCATGACCCGCGAGCCGGTCATCACCGGCACCGACGGGCCGTATATGTCCGCGTCGAGCAGGCCGACGCTCGCGCCGCTCAGCCGCAGCGCCGCGGCGAGGTTGACCGCGACCGTGGACTTGCCCACGCCGCCTTTGCCGGACGCCACGGCGATCGTCTGCTTCACGCCGGGCAGGACCTCCGACGGCTTCGGGCGCATGAACGCCGGCCGGACGTTGGCCGTCATGCGCACGTCGACGGCCGTTACCCCGGCGAGTCCGCCGACCGCATCCTGGGCCTGGGTCTTGAAGCTGTCGCGCACGGGGCACGCCGGCGTGGTGAGCTCGAACGTGAAGCTCACATGTCCCTGGGGCGTGACCTCGAGCTCTTTGATCATCCCGAGCGTGACCACGTCGCGACCGAGGTCCGGGTCTTTGATCGTGGCCAGTGCTTCGAGCACCTGCTGGGAGGTGGGCGCCGTCATCGGGTACCGAATGCTACCGAGGCTGCTAAGTTCAGCGTTGCCATGAAAGTCAAGGGGCCTCCGCGCGATCGCGGCGAAGCCTCTGATTTCGCCGCCTCCAGGCAAGCCACGGCGGCAAGCTCGGGCGCGGACCTCGTCGCCTACTACCGCGACGCGGCCTCAGACGTCTACTTCCAGCGCGCGCGCAAAACGCTTGCCGCCGCGCATGTGGACGCGGTCGTCGCCATGGACTTCTTCTCCAGCATGCCGGGCGTGCTGTGCGGCGTCGCGGAGGCGGTACGCCTCCTCGGTGACGTGCTGCAGGACGGCGACGAGGCTTACGCGGTCGCCGAGGGTGCAAGCATCGGGACCAAGGAGACCGTGCTCCGCGTGCGGGCTCCGTACTCGCGCTTCGGCGTCTTCGAGACCGCTCTGCTCGGCATGCTGTCGAGCTGCACCGGGTGGGCGACCGCGGCGCGCAAGATCGTCGACGCCGCCAACGGCAAGCGCGTGATCAGCTTCGGTGCGAGGCACGTGCATCCGTTGATCGGCCCCACGATGGAGTACTCGGCCGTCGTCGGTGGCTGCGCGGGCTGTGCCACGCCGCTCGGCGCGCAGCTGGCCGGCCTGCAGGGACCGTCGGGCACGATGCCGCACGCGATGATGCTGCTCTTCGGCGACACCGTCAAAGCCGCGATCGCCTTCGACGAGCACATGGGCGACGACGTGCTCCGCATCGTCCTCGTCGACACCTTCAAGGACGAGGCGGAGGAGGCTCTGCGCGTGGCCGAGGCGCTGGGCAAGCGGCTGCGCGGCGTGCGCCTGGACACGCCGGGCGAGCGCGGCGGCGTCACCGTCGACCTCGTCAAGGAGGTGCGGGCGCGGCTCGACCTCGCGGGGTTCCAACATGTCGGCATCTTCGTCTCCGGGGGTCTCGACGCCGACCGCATCCGGCAGTTCGAGGCGGCCGGGTGTCCGATCCACTCCTACGGCGTCGGCATGGCGATCAGCGGCGCGCCGCCGATCGCGTTCACCGCCGACATCAAGGAGATCGGCGGCAAGCCGATGACCAAGCGCGGCCGCATCCCGGGCGCGGCGGCGAACGCGCGCCTCGTTCGCGTCATCTGAAGAAGAAGCAGCTCCTCGACCTCCAGGTCGCGTGCCGCGCGTGCACCGTGTGCGCCGCCGAGGGCATCATCGCCGAGGCGAACCCGACGTTCGAGGGACGGTGGGGCGCGCCGTTCTTCCTGGTGGGTCAGGCCCCGGGCCCCGCGGAGCGCGCGACGCGCCGCCCCTTCTCCGGCCGCGCGGGCAGGGAGCTCGACCGCTGGATGGCGCGTGCCGGATTTCGCGACGCGGACGAGTTCCGCCGCCTCACTTACATCGCCGCGCTGATGCGCTGCTTTCCCGGCCGCAACAAGAGCGACACCGGCGACCTTCCGCCGCCGCCGAAGGGGATCGCCAACTGCAGGCACTGGCTCGACTCCGAGCTGCGGCTGCTGCGGCCGAAGGTCGTGCTGCTCGTCGGCCAGATGGCGATCGTGCGGTTCCTCGGCCCCGCGCCGCTGGAGGAG
>CAYWTI010000105.1:0-2420 GCA_964461175.1 uncultured Actinomycetes bacterium
CGCCGTCGCCGCCTGCGGGTCCCACGGCGTCACCGCATCGTCGCGACCGGCGACCACATCCGTCGCAGCGTCGTCGCCGTCACCGTCGCCGACGCCGTCACCGTCGCCGATCGCGGCCGTATCCCCAAGCCCGTCGCCCACAGCGCCGGTTGTGCGGCCGGCGACCATGCCCGTCCTCTTCTCGGGCCTGCGCAACGGCACCTATCCCGTCCATCTCCATTCGGTCTGCAGCGGGATGCAGCAGTTCCACATCACCGTCCTGCAGTCGCTCGTGGTCACAGGCGGCGCCGGCGCCGTCGAGGTGCCCTCCGGTTACTTCGGCCGAGGCCTCTGCGTGATCGTCTACTCGTCACCGTCCCTGACAAGCGTGCTGACCACCCTCCGGATCTAGCCGCCGTGCCGTCGCGGTGTAGGCTCAGTCCGATGGTCGATCCGGAGGCGAGATACCGCGAGACGACTCCGGGCTCACGCCGCCTTCACGAGCGCGCCGTCAAGGCGATGCCCGGCGGGACGACGCGGACGACGACCTACTTCGACCCCTACCCGCTCTACATAGACCGCGGCGAGGGATGCCGCGTGTGGGACGTCGACGCCACGGAGCGCATAGACGCGATCGGCAACTACACCGCGATGATCCTCGGCCACGCCCACCCGAAGATCGTCGAGGCGATCCGCGCCCAGGCCGCGCGCGGCACGGGTTTCGCGGCCGCCAACCCTGTCGAGGTCGAGCTCGCGACGCTGCTATGTGAGCGCGTCCCGAGCCTGGACGCGGTGCGATTCTGCAACTCGGGCACCGAGGCGACGATGTTCGCGATGCGCCTGGCGCGCGCGTTCACGGGGCGACCCGCGATTGCGCGCATGGAGGGCGGGTACCACGGCACTCACGACTACGCCGAGGTCAGCACGCACCCTTCGCTTGCCGAGGCGGGCCCGGCGGAAACGCCGACGGCCGCGCCCGACTCCATCGGCACCCCGGCGTGGGCGCTCGAGCAGGTCGTCGTGCTGCCGTTCAACCACCCCGACGCCGCCGAGAGGATCATCCGCCGTGAGGCGGCGCGCCTTGCGGCCGTGATCCTCGAGCCAATCATCGGCGCGGGCGGCGTCATCGCGGCGACGCCCGAGTTCCTGGCGCGCCTGCGCGACGTGACGCGCGAGCTCGGCATCCTGTTGATCTTCGACGAGGTCATCTCGTTCCGCGTCGCGACGGGCGGCGCGCAGCAGCTCTACGGCATCAAGCCGGACCTGACGACGCTGGGCAAGATCATCGGCGGCGGTCTCCCGGTCGCCGCGTTCGGCGGCCGCGCGGACGTGATGGAGGTGCTCGATCCACGCCACGAGCGGAGCCTTGCGCAGGGCGGCACGTACAACGGCAACCCTCTGGGCATGGCCGCCGGGCTGGCGGGCATGAGGGAGCTGACGCCCGATGTATACGAGGATCTGAACCGCAAGGGCGCGCGTGTGTGCGAGCAGCTGACCGAGGTGTTCGCCTCGCACGGCGTCGATGTACAGGTCAACGGCGCCGGTTCGATGCTGGCGCTGCACTTCACCGACAAACCGGTCGTCGATTACCGCGGTGTCGTCGCCTCTGACAAGAAGAAGGCGCGCGATCTCTTCTTCAGCCTTCTCAACCACGGGGTGCTGATGGCACCGCGTTTGATGGGCGCGCTCTCGACGCCGATGGGCGAGGACGACGTCCAGCGGTTCGTCGACGCGGTCGACGCCTCGGTCGCCGAGCTCAAGCCACGATGGGAGGCGGCAGAACCCGCCGCGCGCGCCGGCCGTTAGGACCCTCGTGAGCCGCTGGGCCCTGGTTGTCGTGCTGTTGCTCGCGGTCGCGTGCGGCTCGAGCCCCGAGGCGGTCTCTTCGCCAACGCCTGCCGTTGTCTCGCCCTCGGCGTCGCCTTCCGCAGCCGCTATGACCCTCGACGAGGAGGTCGGCGCGGTGATGATGGTCGGCTTTCGCGGTCCGCTCACCAACGCGGTGCTCGCCGACTGGACCCGGCACCAGTACGGCGGGCTCCTGGTCGTCAACCTCAACCAGAACGCGTCGACGGCCGTCCAGATGTCGGCGTTGATCGTTCAGCTGCGCGCGGTCACGAAACGCCGCCTGATCGCGGCCACCGACCAGGAGGGCGGCGGCGTCTGCATCGCGCTCAGCGCGGTCCCGTGCCGGCCGATGCCCGTGGGCGAGGCCGACACGCGTGTCATGGCCTCCGCTTTGCGTTCCGTCGGTTTCGACCTCGACCTCGGCCCGGTCTCGGACGTGTGCTCGGGCCCGCCGTCGATCATGTGGGGCCGCTGCTACGGCACCGATCCGTCCGCCGTCTCCAGCGCCGTCGGCGCGGTCGTCGACGGCATCCACGCCGCCGGCATGCTCTCGGCGGCCAAGCACTTTCCAGGCCACGGCGACACGACGGTCA
>CAYWTI010000106.1:0-4204 GCA_964461175.1 uncultured Actinomycetes bacterium
CCGCCAGGCAAGGCGCTTCCTACGGCGAACGGCGCGCGATCGAGCAGGACCACTTCGTCGCGACCTGGACGCACGAGGATCATTGGGCGGCGGTCGATCGCTTTCTATCCCGCGGCAAGCCCGCCTGAGGCGGGGCGAGCGGCGAAGTCGGCGCCCGCGTTGAACCCGGCGTCGCGTGAGCTCTTCCCACCAAGCCGGCAGCTTGCAGCGCAAGACGGCGCTGTCGCTGTCGCTGGCTTACGGCGCGGGCCCGCGCGCCGGCGAAGCGGAGAATCCGATCGCCGGCGTTCACCGCTCACCGCTCGCGATCGGGACCATAAAATGCCGGCCCCTTGACCCGCCAAGCGGCGGTCGCCCGCAGCACTCCGCTTTCGTCGATCGGACCGCCAACCGCGAGGGAACGACCGATTGCGGCGAAGTCCGAGGTCGCCTGCGGCATGATCTTCGAGATGTCCACCGAGACCTTGCGCCCGTCGCGCAGCTCCAACGTGATCTCGCTTCTGTCCACCGCCCTGATGATCCCCCAGTGGATCGGTGCCGCGTCCGGCACCATGGACTTCGCCGCGGGCACCGCTCGCGCGGTCTCCTGGGTCATCCGCTTCCGCGTGATCGGAGGACGGGTCAGTCCGAAAATCTGGACCTCCTTGTTGCTCGCGACGTACACCATGCCGTTGGCCACCGTCGGAACGATGTTGGCGTTGCCGCCCGTATTCGGCCAGGATCCTGCGTAGCCGTGCCAAAGCGGCGTCAAGGCGCCGCTCGAGGCGGTGGCGTCGAATGCGTAGAGCGTCACTCGAACGTCCGCATTGCTCATCGGCCGGCCGACCGCCCAGAGGATCGCGGTGTTCGCCGTCGTGCCATTCGACGAGATCGACGTGAAACCACCGCCGTCCTGGCCCGACGCGAAGGGAACTTGCGCCTCTTGCGACAGCGCCGGCCGGTTGGCGGTGTCGATGGTCCACTGAACGAGATCCGGACCGCCGCTCGTCACGACCCTCCCGATGCCATCGGACCCTTTGTAGTAGGAAGGGCCACAATGGCAGTCGCCGCCGATATGTACGCGCGCCGGAACATTCGGATTCTGGAATCCGCCCATGCTGCCGGTCTCCCGGTTGACAATGTAGAGATAGCCGTCCTTGCCGGCGGCGACCGCGAGGCGCGGCGTCGGTCCCGGCTGGTCCGGGAGCACCATGGTCCCGCCCGAGCCGAAATCGGAGTCTGTCTGGTCGAGGTTCGAGACGTCCCAGGGCGTGAAGAAGTCGACGATCTTGTTCAGGTCCGGCGCCATCTTGATCATGGTGTCGGCGACATCATTTGCGCTGTCGTAGAAACTGACTCCGCCCGAGGGCTTCGTCATGCCGGTGTTGCCGGTCGTGAAGAACAAGCTCCCCGACGCGTCGCTCGCGATCCCGTAGCCTGACATCCATACCGACGCGAGGTAGCAAGGATGATTGCTCGTCCAGGGCATAAAGACGTAGCAGTCGAAGGTCGAGCTGGCGACCGTCTTGGAGAGAAGCGGCGTGTTGGCGAGCGGGGTGAGGTTCGATTGCCCCCAGCCCATGACCCATCCGCGGGACTTCGCCGCCCTGGCGTCGCAAAAAGACGCGAAGCCCGCATAGACGTTGCCGTTCGCCTGCAGCAGCGCCGCCCGCTGCCTCTGCACCGACGAATCGAAGGGAAACGAGGAACCGTCGGCCAGCGTGTTCGTGGCGCTGATGGTCACAGGGGGAATCTTGTCCTGCAGCGTCGCCAGGTCGAGCATGTGCAACTGGTGGATCGGGGTCATGCCCTGCATGACATACGCCACGAGATAGAGGACGCCGGCTTTGCGGTCGATCGTGGGCGTGCTGTTGATGCCGACGACGTCCCCGTTGTTCTCGCAATTGAGCGGTCTGGGAACGGGCGTGCCGAGATTGGCCTTCTTGAGCCGTGCGCCGGTGAAGGAATCGAAGGCGTAGACGGAATCGTTCTCGGTCGCGACGTAGACGACCGAATGCACGCCGGCGCCGTCGATCTTCTGGTTCGTGACGATCAGAGGCTGGCCGTCGATCTGGTCGTTGTCGTCGTCGAGCTTCGCTGTCGCGATCCAGCCGAAGCCGCCGGGCTTCTTTACGTCCGCCGGCGTCAAGATCGTTTCGTTCGCGTTCCAGCCTGTGCGACCGTTATCGTTGTGATATGTGATCACGTCGTGGCAGCCGACTTTGACCGTGTTGGACGTGGCGATAAGGCCGCCGATGTATTCCACCACGCGCACCTTGTCGTTCGCGGCGAAGCTGTTCGGCGGCGCCAGGTTCAAGTCGACGTCGCCCGGGCCCGCACCGCCGTAGCCGACAATCACGCCCGCGTTCTTGATCAGCACGAGCGTCGCGTTGATGGTCGTGGCGGCGACGATCACGCCCTTCTGGCCGGGGCAGATCGGCCCGACGAGCGTCGGCGGCGTCAGATGGTCGACCGCCGTCGCCGGTGGCGACTTGGGACTGGTCGCGCAGAGCGCCTGGTCCGCTGTGACGACCTCGCCGGCTACGATCCTCGGCCAGACGCCCATCGTGTTGGCCGGCCCCGTCGCGAAGCCGGACCCGATCAGCGTCCCGCCGTTGTACGCCCTGAGGTCAGCCCCAACGAGCAGATTCCTGGCGCCGATCGCATCGTTGCCGACGACCGGCGGATCCAGCAAAGGCGCGCCGATCGGCGACGGATCGGCGTCGACCGCTTGCGAATTCGAGTATGGGCTTACGACGCCGGTGCACGAAGACTGGCGCGCCTCGATCTGATGTCCGGCGACGAGGCTGCTGGTGACGACCGGCGCCCAATCGTTGCCCCATCCGTTCGGCGTCGCGCCGGTTCCTACCGTGACGCCCGCCGACGTGTCGCGCACCTCGACTTGGACGCCCGATACCAGGCCACCGACCGGAACGACCCCGCCGCACGCGTAGATCGGCGGGTCGACGACCGGCACTGGAAGCGTGTTCGGCATCGCCCCGACGACCATCGGCGCGGAAGGCTGGCTGGCGACGCCGTTGACGGTCTGCGTCGCCGTGACGCGGTCGCCCTGGTGGAGGGGCCCGGTCAGTGTGATCGCGGCGTATCCGAATTTCGGCGCGACGGGTCCGCCGATGAGACTTGCGCCGTTGAGGAAGACCTTGATGGTCGCGTGCGGAACGAAGCCGCTCACATAGACCGATACGGCGCATTCGTTCGTCGCCTCCACGTTGGGCGGCGAGAGGTTCTTGGAGATCGGATACCGCTTATTGACAACGACCTCGTCTGCGTGCGCAGCGCGGATCGCGAGACTTCCCAGCGCGATCGCGAAAATGAGCCCAGCGATCCTTGGAAGCCCAGCGTTGAGCGGCATGTTCGGCCCCTTCCAGTTCAATTTCTTCGCGTGATCACAACCCTCGGTTCGATTCCTCATCTCCGACACGAGAGCCTCGGTGCACGATATCACGCTCGTTGATTGTCGACGGTTGCGCAGTGCTGCCCCGGAAACACAATCCGCTGTCGCGCGCCGTGCTCGCAAGGCTGCGCGAAGTGTTCGACAGCGCGCGCGCCGATCGCGAACTCGCTTGCGCGGTGCTGACGGGCGCGGGCGACAGGTATTTCGCCGCCGGCGGCGACCTGCGCGACCTCGCCGAGGTGCGCGCCGAGGCCGACGTGCGCGCGATGGCGGAGGCGGCGCGCGCCGCATTGGACGCCGTGCGCACGTTTCCGCTTCCGGTGGTCGCGCTTCTGAACGGCGATGCGATCGGCGGCGGCGCCGAGCTGGCGCTGGCGTGCGACCTGCGGGTGATGCGCGAAGATGCGCGCATCGGCTACGTGCACGGCCAGCTGGCGATCACCTCGGCCTGGGGCGGGGGGCCGGACCTGGCCGCCCTGGTCGGCTCGGCGCGCGCGCTGCGGATGACCTCGCGCTGCGAGCTCATCGATGCGACGACCGCGCTAAGTTGGGGCCTCGCGGACGCCGTTGCCGCCGCCGACGCGCTCGAAGCGCGGTTGCAGGAATTCCTCGCGCCACTGCTCGGGCAGCGGCCCGCGGTTTTGCGCGGCTGCAAGGCACAGGCGCTCGCCGCCAGGCAAGGCGCTTCCTACGGCGAACGGCGCGCGATCGAGCAGGACCACTTCGTCGCGACCTGGACGCACGAGGATCATTGGGCGGCGGTCGATCGCTTTCTATCCCGCGGCAAGCCCGCCTGAGGCGGGGCGAGCG
>CAYWTI010000107.1:0-3140 GCA_964461175.1 uncultured Actinomycetes bacterium
TCGGCCGAGGTCGTCGTCGACCTGGAGCGCCAGGCCGTGCGCGGCGAGGGATTCGAATACCGGTTCGAGATCGACGCGTTCGCCCGCGAGATGCTGCTGCAGGGCCAGGACGACATCTCCCTGATCGAGCGACACGAGGACGACATCGCCGCGTACGAGAAGCGTCGCGCCGAGTGGCTGGCGGCGCCCGCCAGGAGCGGCGCGGCGTTACGCTGAACCCGGCGCCGGCGTTGGCGCCAGAGAGGCCATGAAACGCTTCCTGGCTCTGTCGGTCTCGATCCTTGTGCTGGCCGGCTGCCAGGGTGGTAGCGCACCCGCGGCCAGCGTCCAGTCCCCCGCCGCGAAGGCAAGCTCCTCGCCGTGGGTCCCGTTCGACATGCCGGGCAGCGGCTCGGGCGGTCGCGCGGCCGTGTATGACGCTTCTCGCAACTGCCTGTGGGTCGTGACCCGCCAGTGGGCCGAGATCAACGACATGTCCGAGCACGTCACGCTCACCCGCGTCAACCTCGCGGACCACTCGTACTTCGAGACGAGCGTCCGCCTCGACGACACCGGCTGGAACGGAGCCTGGGTGTTCGTCGACGGCAAGGGCATCGTGTGGATGGCCTGGGGCAGGTGGGTTTACAGCTACGACCCGGACACGAACGCGCTGAAGTCGTTCGGCATGCCGGGCTTCGACCGCTTCGGCCTGCACCCGTCGTTCTACTCGGGCGACGGCAACATGATCTCCGTCGGGCGCGACGGCAGCGGCGAGCTCTGGATGACGTTCTCGAGGGTGGCGGCCATCTTCGGCTTCAACCCAGCCCTCGGCAGGTGGGATCACATGATCCAGCTTCCGTGGTTCCCGTACTACTTCAGCGAGATAGCCTCCCCTCGGCCGGGCGTGCTCGTCCTCAACGGCTACCGCTCGCCGGATGACAAGACGATCTACTACAAGTTCGCCGAGATCGACATCTCCACCGGCCACCTGACCGAGTTCGCGGCAGACATCAGCGGCTACGTCCTCGTCGACTCGCATACGGTGCTGTTCACAGATTTCAACGACGACTTCGCGCGTCTCGACCTCGACACCGGCGCGGTGACAGTGCTCGACGGCGAGGCGCCGGGCAACGCCAACGGCGCCCCGGTCCTGGTCGGGAACGATGGCTACGTGTGGTACGCGGCGGGCACGGGCGTGGGCAATATCAACGTCGTCACCGGCGCGATGACGCGATACCAGTTCCCGCCCATCGTCTTCACCAGCCCGGTGCCTAACGTCTGCGACCGCGGACCCCATGGCATGTCACCGACGTGCTACTACCCTTGCCCGACGGGCGTGACGGCGTGCATCCCCAAGCCGGTCATCCCCGAGGCGCAGATCTACGCGCTCGAGATCGACCGCAGCGGCAACGTCTGGGCGGTGACGGACCGAGGCGGCAACTCCATCGATCTGGGCCCCGTCTGGCCGGTGATGGAGCTGAGACTGACCGCCGCCTAACCTGGTTCCGCGCGCCGGCTATGAAGCGCGATCGCCTCACGCTGAGCGGTCATGTGGGCCTTGTGCTTGGCCATCGCCCTCTCGATCAGCTCCAGGTTCGACCTCGTCCAGGCGACCGTGCTATGCAGGCCGTCGCCAAGCTGCGTCTTTGCCTCAAATCCCAGCCGCTCGCGCGACTTTCGCGTGCTGCCCACGCGGCGGCCCGCCCTATCCCAAGGCCGCGGTGGCGTCACGATGACCTCGGACCGGCCGCCGGCGAGCGCGTTGATCGTTTTCGCGAGCTCGGCGATCGTGGTCTCCTCGCCGCTCGCAAGGTTGTAAACGTCGCCGGGGTCCCCCCTGAGAGCGCAGGCGATCAGACCCTCGACGATGTCATCTACAAAGATGAAATCGCGGCTCGCAACGCCACCGTTGTCCAGCTCGAGCGGCATCGCGTGCAGCGCACGGTAAACGAACGTCGGCACGACGTTCCGCCACACCGTGGCCGGTGTGCCGCGCCAGCGCCCCGCGCCGAGTATCTCGCCCGGACCGTAGACGTTCTGAAAGCGCGCCCGCACGGTTGGCACGCGGTGCTGCTTGTTGTAGTAGACGCAGTAGAGCTCGCCCACGATCTTGGAGATCTGGTACGGGCTGTCGAGGTCGAACGGAGCGTCGCCATCCTCTTCCACCGGCTTGGCGTCGCCGAACGTGTGCGGCGCCAGCACGCACCCGGACGCCGCGTACACCAGCTTGCGTAGGCGCTTGAAGTCCTTGACGTGCTCGAGCAGCCGCAGAGTGGTGATCAGATTGTTCTCGTGGTCCTCGAGCGGATTCGCGATCGAGCTCTGGTTGCCGTGGTACGTCGCGAGGTGCCAGATGTAATCGAAGTCGTCGCCGAGTCGTCCGAGAACCTCGGGGTCGGCGATCGAGCCCTCGACGAATTGCACACGCCGGTCTTCGGGGACGTTCTCCCGCTCGGCCGACAGCAGGTTGTCGACCACCACGACCTCGTCCACGCGCTCGGTGACCAGGCGCCGCACCAGGTTGGAGCCGACGAAGCCGGCCCCGCCGACGACCAGGGCGCGGCCTTCGATGCTTATGCCTTCTCCCCCACGGGCTTCAGGTGGGTGAAGGTCTGCTCGATGCCGTGCGTCTTGTAGTAGTCGATCGTGGCCGCGACCCCGACCTCGAGCGGCGTCGTGATCTGCCAGTCGAAGTCTTCCTCCGTCTTGGACGGGTCGAGAAGGATGGTCGCGACGTCGTCTGGGTTCCGCGGCCGGACCTCCACGTCCATCTTCATGCCGAGCGCCTTGATGGTTGCGTCGAACAGCTCCTTGATCGCGAAATCGCGACCGGAGGACACGTGGTAGGGGCCACGGCGACCGCGACCGTCGACGGCGAGGCTGATCACGTCCACGAGGTCGCTCACGTAGATGAAGTCCCGGCGCGTGTCCATGACGAAGACGGGCTTGTCGTTGGTCAGCCGGTGATAGAAGGTCGGCAGCGGCCCGCTGAGGTTGCGGGGGCCGTAGGCGTTGGCCAGCCGGAACGAGATGTAGTCGAGTGAGCTCAGGAAGATGTACTCCTCACCCGCGGTCTTGCTGATCGCGTAGCTGGATCCGCCGGGGTTCAGCGGGTGATTGAGCGTGATCGGCTGCTCGATCGGGTGGAGGCCGTATCCGAG
>CAYWTI010000108.1:0-16271 GCA_964461175.1 uncultured Actinomycetes bacterium
ACAACGGCGTCCACGCCCTCTCGATCTACGCCTTCTCGACCGAGAACTGGGCGCGTCCACGAGCCGAGGTCCGCGCCCTGATGCGCCTGTTCCACGAGACCATGCAGCGCGAGATCGACGAGATGCACCGGCGCGGTGTGCGCATCGTCGTCAGCGGCCGCCGCGAGGACCTCTCGACGCGGATGCGCGAGCGGATCGACGAGGCGATGGCGCTCACCGCCGGCAACAAGAACGGCATCCTCAACGTCTGCCTGAACTACGGCGGCAGGGCGGAGATCGTCGACGCCGCGCGGCGGCTGATCCGGGACGGCATCGAGGCCGGCGATGTCGACGAGGCGGCGATCTCGAGCCGCATGTACCAGCCGGAGCTGCCCGACCCGGACCTGATCATCCGCACCGCCGGCGAGCACCGGGTCAGCAACTTCCTTCTGTGGCAGGGCGCGTACGCGGAGATGCTGGTCAGCGAGACGCTGTGGCCCGACTTCGGTGAGGAGGAGCTGAAGGCCGCTTTGGTCGAGTACGCCTCCCGGGTCCGCCGCTTCGGCGGCCGGCCGGTGCAAGAGCTGGTGGGATGACCACGCGCAACAGTCCGATGGCCACGCCTGCCTGGAAGCCGAGCCCGCTGCTGGTGCGCATCCTCAGCGCATTCGTCATTCTCGGGGTGGTCATCGGACTCGTCCTGGCCGGTATCTACGGCGTGTACATCCTGGTGCTGCTGCTCGGCGGCCTTGCGCTGTACGAGTTCAATGGGCTCTCGGACAAGATGGGCTCTCGCGCGCCGGCGTGGCTCCTCTTTCCGCTTGGTGCCTTTTTCGCGTTCAGCGGCACCGTGCTCAAGGGCATCGACGTCACGCTCGTCCTCGCCCTGGCGCTGGTCGGCGGCCTCGGAGCTTTTCTCTTCGTGCCGGGCCGGCGGCAGGGCCTGAGCCGGTGGGCGATGGGCATGGCCGGCGCGCTCTACATCGGCATGCCGTTCAACTTCTACCTGCTCCTGTACACGTCGAAGCCGAACGGGCTCGTGTGGACGCTGTTCACGATCTTCGCCGTGGTCGCGAGCGACGCCGCGGCGCTCCTCGTCGGCAGCCGCCTCGGGCGCCACCCCTTCTTCGCGACCATCAGCCCGAAGAAGACCCTGGAGGGCGCGATCGCGGGCGTCGTGGGCGCCGTCATCGTGATGCTCATCGGCGTGTCACTCGTCCTCGGCCTGAGCCCGCTGCACGGGCTGCTGCTCGGACTCCTGGTCGGCATCAGCGCCGAGGTGGGGGACCTCGTCGAGTCGCAGATGAAGCGCATCGCGGACGTCAAGGACTCGTCGCACCTGATCCCAGGACACGGCGGCGTGCTCGACCGCATCGACTCGATCCTCTTTCCGCCGATCCTTGTCTACGTCTACGTGACGCTCTTCCACCTGCTCTAGATGCGCCCGCTGAACGTCGCGGTCCTCGGAGCGACCGGCTCGATCGGCCGCCAGACCCTCGACGTCATCGACCGCAACCCCGACCGCTTCAAGCTGTTCGGCCTCACCGAGGGCACGCACGCTTCGAACCGCACCGCCGAGCACGTCGTCCGCGGCCGCGCCGGCGACCCTGACTTCGACGCGCGGGTGAGGGCGATGGTCTCCGACCCGCGGTGCGACCTGGTGGTCGTCGCGATCCCGGGTGCACGCGCGCTTGCGCCGACCCTTGCCGCGCTGAGCGCCGGCAAGGAAGTCGCCCTGGCGACCAAAGAGGTCCTCGTGATGGCGGGCGATCTAGTCATGAAGGCGGCGGGCTCGCGCGGCCTGAGGCCCATCGACAGCGAGCACAGCGCGATCTGGCAGTGCCTGTGGGGCGAGGAAAGAAAGAACGTCCGCCGCCTGGTCATCACCTCGAGCGGAGGGCCGTTCTGGGCGCATCCCGAGACCGACCTCGACCATGTGACCATCGAGCAGGCGCTGAACCACCCGCGCTGGTCCATGGGGCCGAAGGTGACCGTCGACTCGGCGACGCTCATGAACAAGGGCCTGGAGGTCATCGAGGCGCACCATCTCTATGGAATCGCGCTCGACCGCATCACGGTCTGCATCCATCCGCAGAGCGTCGTCCACTCCCTGGTCGAGTTCGTCGACGGCTCGTTCAAAGCGCAGCTGGGCCGCCCCGACATGCGCCTTCCGATCGCGGTCGCGCTCGCCTACCCCGACCGCCTGCCGGACGCGGTCCCGCCGACCCCCATCCGGGAGCTCAGCGGCCTCGAGTTCCACGACCTCGACGAGGCGCGATTCCCGAGCGTTCGCCTCGCCCGGGAGGCCGCTGCCGCGGGTGGCGGCCGGCCGGCCGTCCTGAACGCCGCCAACGAAGAGGCCGTGCACTCGTTTCTCGCCGGCGAGATCCCCTTCAGCGCGATCGTGCCGACCGTCGAACGGGCTCTCGCCGGGTTCCCAGGCGGCGGTTCGACGCTTGACGAGGTCCTCGAGGCCGACCGCTGGGCGAGGGCTGAAGTCAAGGGAAACTTCGGTACTGTGAGGCGGGCATGAACACGCTTCTTGTCGTGGTCGGGATCGCGGGGATGTTCCTCCTGCTGATCGCGCCCCACGAGGCCGGCCACTTCGCCTTTGCCAAGCTGTTCAAGGTCCGCGTGATCGAGTTCTCGATCGGCGCGGGGACCAAGCTGTGGTCGATCACCCGCGGCGGCACCGTGTACGCGATCCGCGCATTCCCGGTGCTCGGCTACGTCCGCATGGGTGGCATGGAGGCGGGCGACTTCGCCGACCCGAACGGCTTCCACACCAAGCCCGCGTGGCAGAGGCTTTTGATCCTGTTCGGAGGCCCGCTGGCGAACTTCATCTTCGCCATGCTGCTGGTCACCGCCTACGACCTGACCCAGCTCAACGACGTGCCTGGCAAGGTGGTTGCAATCCTTCCCGGCTCGCCGGCGGCGGCGGCGGGCATGCAACCGGGCGATCAGCTGCGCACCGTCGACGGGCAGAAGATCACGCAGCCGGACCAGCTCCAGAAGGTGGAGGACGCCGCGCCGAACGCCGCGATACAGATCGGCGGTGTGCACGCCAACGGCAAACCGTTCTCGTACATCGTCACGCCGCGCTGCGACGCCACCGGCAAGAGCTGTCGTATGGGCGTTGAGGCACGGTGGTCGGTGCTGAGCCCGACCGACGCGGTCGTCAGCGGCGTCACCTTTCCGTTCGCCGCCATCCACAACCTTGTCTACGGCATGACGCAGCTGTTCACGGGCGCCGTGCCCGGCGGCATCCTCGGTCCCAACGGCGTCACCGGACCGGTGGGCATCGCGGACGTGGCGGCGCAGTCGGCCGGCGCCGGGCTCGACACGTACCTGTTCTACGTCGCCCTGCTCTCGGTGGCGCTCGGGTTCACCAACCTGCTGCCGCTGCTCGCCCTTGACGGGGGCCGCATGGTGGTGGTGCTCATCGAGGTCGTGCGGCGGCGGCCGTTCGACCGCACCGCTGAGCTGAACTTCCAGCGCTACGGGCTGGTGGCGCTGCTTGCGCTCGCCGCCCTCATCACGTTCCTTGACATCCAGCGCATCGCGACGGGCGCGTTCCCGGTGCTGCGATGACGACGCGGTTCGTCAACCGGCGCAAGTCGATTCCCGTCAACGTCGGCGGCGTTGTGGTTGGTGGCGCCGCGCCGATCGCCGTGCAGACCATGACCAAGACCGACACGCGCGACGTGAAGGCGACGCTGCGCCAGATCCACGAGCTCAAGGAGGCCGGCTGCGAGATCGTGCGGCCGGCCGTGCCCGACAGGGAGGCCGCGGAAGCCCTCAAGGAGATCGTCAAGGGCTCCCCGCTGCCGGTGATCGCCGACATCCACTACGACCACACCCTTGCGCTGATGGCGATCGAGGCCGGCGTGCACTGCCTGCGCCTCAACCCCGGCAACATCCCCGACCGCGACAAGGTCGTGAAGGTCGTGAACGCCGCCAAGGAGCGCCAGATCCCGTTCCGGATCGGCGTCAACGCAGGTTCGCTTCCCGAGGAGGTGCACAAGAGCCTGCGCGAGCAGCACCACATCGACCGCGACGACCGCGAGCGCACCGCCGACCGCATGGTCGAGGTCGCGCTCGGGCACTGCAAGATCCTCGAGGACCTCGACTACGGGCCTGGGTTCGTCAAGGTCTCGCTGAAGGCGACCGACGTCTGGACGAACATCCTCGCCAACCGCAAGTTCGCGGCCGCTCGTCCCTATCCCATCCATCTCGGCGTGACCGAGTCCGGTCCCGTCGAGGCCGGAAGCATCCGCAGCGCGATCGGCCTCGGCATCCTCCTGAGCGAGGGCATCGGGGACACCATCCGCGTCTCCCTCGCCACCTCCGATCCGCGCGAGGAGGTGCGCGTCGCGCACGAGATCCTGAAGACGCTCGCTTTCCGGATCGAATCCCCGACCCTGGTGGCCTGCCCGACCTGCGGCCGGCTCGAGTACGACATGGTGCCGATGGTCAAGGCCGTCGAGGCCTACATCGCGAAACTGCGCGTGCCGATCACCGTCGCGGTGATGGGCTGCGTCGTCAACGGTCCCGCCGAGGCGCGCCACGCCGACATCGGCGTCACCGGCGGGAGGGGAAAAGGCGTGATTTTCAAGAAGGGTAAGCTGTACCGCACCGTGCCCCAGGAGGAGCTCTTGCCCGTGTTGCTGGCCGAGATCGACGCGATCGCAGCCGAGCACGCCACTCCCGCTCCGCTCCCGAGTTAGCCCGGCCGGTCGTTTCCGGTTCGGGCGCGCGCGACATCTGACCCAGATCATCGATGCTTGGGAGCTAGAGGCATGAAACAGGAATTGGAAGAGCAGCAGGACTTCGTCAAGGAAGTCACCAAGATGTCCGACGACTTCGACCGCTGGTACACGGACGTCGTCCGCAAGGCCGAGCTGGCCGACTGGTCCGGCGTGCGCGGAATGATGGTCGTCCGCGCCTACGGCTGGGCGATGTGGGAGGCGATGTGGCGGGCCTTCGACGACATGATCAAGGAGACGGGGCACGAGAACTGGGCGTTCCCTCTCCTCATCCCACGCGGCTTCCTGATGAAGGAGGCCGAGCACGTCGAGGGCTTCGCGCCCGAGGTGGCGTGGGTCACCAAGGCGGGCGGCGGGATGGAGGAGCTCGAAGAGCCGCTGGCCGTGCGGCCCACGTCGGAGTCGATCATCGGGCCGCTGATCAAGCGCTACATCCAGAGCCATCGCGACCTGCCCAAGCTCACGAACCAGTGGAACAGCGTCGTCCGGTGGGAGATGCGGTCGCGCCTGTTCCTGCGCAGCCGGGAGTTCTGGTGGCAGGAGGGCCACACGTTCCACGCCTACGAGCAGGAGGCGATGGACGAGGTCGCGCTCATCCTCGGCTACTACAAATCCATCGCCGAGGACTGGCTGGCTGTGCCCGTGCTGGCGGGAAAGAAGTCTCCCGCGGAGACGTTTCCAGGCGCGGTCTACACGACCACCGTCGAGGGGCTCATGCGCGACGGCCTCGCCCTGCAGATGGGCACGTCTCACTACTTCGGCCAGAACTTCGCCCGCGCCTACGACATCTCGTTCTCGAACAAGGAGAACGAGCGCGAGCTGTGCTACTCAACGTCGTGGGGCATGAGCACCCGCCTGGTCGGTGCGCTGGTGATGGCGCACGGCGACGATTCGGGCTTGATCGTCCCTCCGAAGATCGCGCCGATCCAGGTGGTCGTCGTGCCGATCTTTCGCGACGACGACGGCCGCGGCAAGGTGCAGCGGTTCATCGAGTCGTGGACGCCCGAGCTGAAGAACGCGGGCATCCGCTTCCGCGTCGACTGGCGCGACGAGCGACCCGGCGACAAGTACGCGCACTGGGAGCTGAAGGGCGTGCCGCTTCGCCTCAACGTCGGCGCGCGCGATGCCGACGCCGGCCAGGTCGAGATGGTGGACCGGCTGTCGAGGCAGAAGGTCGCGGTCCCGGTGTCGGGAATTGGCGGCCGCCTCCGCGACGAGCTCGATTCCTTCCAGAAGAAGCTCTTCGACCGCGCGGAGAGGTTCCAGCGCGACAACACCTACGAGCTGGGCACGCTGGACGAGGTGATCGCCCACTTCCGCGAGAAGGCCGGGTTCGTCTGGACCGGGTGGTGCGGCGAGACCGCCGAGGAGGCGCGCATCAAGGGTGAGGCCGGCGGCGTGACGATCCGGGTCATCGACCCGGACGCGGGCGGATCGGCGAAGTGCCTGGTCTGCGGGCGCCCGGCGCAGTTTCGCGTCGCCCTGGCGAAGGCTTACTAGCAGGGAAAACGCGCTTTTCGGCGCGTATACAGGGCGCAGCCATGTGGCCTCAGAGCGAGGGCGCCTTGATCCTTGCGGCGAAAGCCGGCGACGGCGGCGCGTTCGCGGATCTGCTCAGGCCTGTCTACGGAGACGCTGTGCGACTCGCGTTTGGGCTGATCCACGACCGGTACGAGTCTGAGGACGTCGTGCAGGAGTCGGCGTTCAAGGCGTGGCGGAAGCTGTCGCAACTGCGCGCGGACACACCGATGCGCCCGTGGTTTTTAGGCATCGTCGCCAACGTCTGTCGCAGTCGCGTCCGGCTGCGCTGGTGGTCTGTCGTTCGCACGCCTGAACCGCGCGAGGGCGAGAGCGATCCCGACCTCGCGGCACGCCTCGACGTGCGCACAGCTGTTGGGCGCCTCGGCTACGACCAGCGACTTGCGGTGATGCTGCGCTACTACCTCGACCTTCCGTTTGATGAGGTCGGGGCGGTCCTGGGCATCTCGCCGAAGGCAGCGCGCAGCCGCGTGGAACGCGCGATCGAGAGGCTGCGCTCAGAGCTCCGACCAGTGGAGGCGCTTTGTTGATGCGAGAGCACGATGTCTCGGACCGAATCCACGACGCATTCGAATTCGAGCCACTTCCTGGCGGATTCGACCGGCTTCGGATGGCGCTCGCCACGGCTACCATCGACAGTCGTCCTCGGCTCCGGCCCCTATCGGCGCGCCGTTGGGCGCCGCTGGTCGCTGGGTTGATCGCCGTGGCAGTCGCGGCTTCCGCGATCGGCTATGGGCTGGCGATGAGGCAGTCGGCGGTGAGCAGGCCGCGTGTTACGCCAACCGCACTTCAGCCGGTCATGGCTTACTGGGCATATTCGGCGGACGATGTCGCCGTACAGCTATCTCAGGCGAATAGCCCGTCGCAGCCGAGCAGAAGTTACGTGCTCATTACGCATAACGGCGGGAAATCGTGGGCGCCGACTCCGCTGGACCTGGCGCAGGTCAACCTGCGGTGGATCGATTCTCGCCACATCGTTGCGACCATGGATGACGTTGGCAACCCATTCGAAATGGCATCCTCTTCGGACGGCGGCGCGAGTTGGCACATCACGCGCATGCCGGAGTTTCAGATCGGAACGATGTTCTTTCTCAACGACCACGAAGGCTGGGCCCTCTGCACCAATTTCGGGGCGTGCGAGGCGGAAGGCGACAAGACGATCCTGTACCACACCGTCGACGGCGGGGCACATTGGCAGCCGCTCAGCAGCCCAGTCATTCTTCCAACGATCGTGCCGCTGGGCTTGACTTTCAGCGACAACGAACATGGACTGATGTCGACGTTGGACACCGATTCGGTCGCGAGGCTGCTGCGAACCGCCGACGGTGGCAAGACATGGCACGTGATCGAACTTCCGCCACCGGCAGGTTCAGGCTCCGTGGTCGGAGGCAGCGCTGCCGTCGACTGCGGATCGAAGCGGTGCGCTCTGGATCCAGTGTTGTTCGGGCCGCGTGGAGTTGTGACCGTGATCGGTCAGGGGATCGCGCCCTACACGGTAACGACTGGTGACGCCGGCGTTACATGGCGTTCCCCTCATCCCATGCCGTTCTCGTCGCCCGCATCCATGCCGACGCCCTGGCTGCAACCGCGAGACGCCGACAACTGGTGGGTGGTCGACGATGCGGGGTCGCTGTTCACGACCAAAGACGCCGGCGCTTCCTGGCGTCGTGTTCCGACGAGCCTTCCACATGACTACGTTCTCGACGCTGTCACCGCGGGCGAAAACGGAATGCTGTGGGGCGTGACGCGGGAGACGGGCTCCGGTCGTTATCCGTTGGTCAGCGCCGACGGCGGTCAGACGTGGTCGGCGGTACTGCTGCCAAAGGCCTGAACGCTAACCCAGCGGGTTCTCGAACGCACCCACAACTGGCGCGTCCGGATGCATCGAGCGCTGCTCGACGAGCTTCAGCTTGCCCGTGGCGGCTGCATCGAGCACCGCCTCGGCCACGTCGGGGTGGAAGTGCGTCCCGGCCCCGCGGCGCACCTCCTCGAGCGCCACGTCGAGCGTCATCCCGCGCCGGTACGGCCGGTCCGACGTCATGGCGTCGATCGCGTCCGCCGCGGACACGATCCAGGCGAAGATCGGCAGTTCGTCGCCCCGCTTGCGGTCGGGATAGCCCTTGCCGTCGTAGCGCTCGTGGTGTGAGCGCACGATCACGAGCTCGTCTGTGAGCATCTTCAGCACCGAGAGGATGTTGAAGCCCACCGTGGTGTGCGACCTCATCTTCGCGAACTCCTCGTCGGTGAGCTTCCCGGGCTTGGTCAGGATCTCGTCCGGCACGCCGATCTTGCCGATGTCGTGCAGGCGCGAGCCACGCTCGAGCCGGACCCAGGCGCCCTGGTCGTGCGGCGAGTAATGCATCTGCCGGGCGATGACCAGCGCGTACTCGGTCACGCGGTCGGCGTGGCCTGCGGTGTAGCGGTCCTTGGCATCGCCCGCACGCGCCAACGCGACCAGGGACTGGAAGATCACGTCCTCCCGGTCCTTGAAAAGGCGCGCGTTGTCGATCGCCACCGCGGCCTGCGCGGCGAGCTCCGTCACCAGCGCGCGGTGGTCGGGGGTGAAGGCGTGGCCAAGCTGGTAGTTGGCGAGGAAGACGACGCCCAGCGGGGTGCCGCGCAGCGTGATCGGCACGCACAGCACCGCGCGGGGGTTGAGCGGGCTCTCGGCGGAGGACTCGTGCACGCGCGCCTCCATCACCGCCTCGCCAGACTCCATGACGCGCCGGCAGATGTCGCCGCCGAGTCCGAGCGCCAGCCGCTCCGCCGTCACGTGGTCGGTGCCGAATCCGCCCTTCAGGACGAGCTTGCCGCTGTCGTCTAGGGCGAGGCAGCCGATCTGGGCCGACGACGCCTTCGCCGCACCGGCGAGCACCTGCTGCAGGACCTGGCTCAGGTCGAGGGTCGACGTCGCCGCCTGCAGCGCCTCCTGGAGGTTGCGCAGCTCCCAGATGCTGCGCTCGTTCTTCTCCAGCAGCTCTGCGTTGCGCACGGCGACGACGCCCTGGTTGGCAAGCGTGGCGAGGACGCGCTGGTCGTTGGCCGTCCACTCGCGCTGCACGGCGTCGAAGATCGAGAGCGTTCCCCACAGCCGTCCCTCCTCGAGCATCGGCGTGCAGATCGCCGCCCGGATGCCGAAGCCGCGTAGGTCTGGCGGCGAGGCGAGGTCGGGCGCAGACTCGATGTCGGCGAGCGCGGTGGTGCGCCGGCTGAGCATGACCGCGCCGACCAGACCCTGCCCGTTCTGGAACTCCATCCAGTCGACGCCGTCGGGAAAGCCCGCGCACATGATCACGGCCTGCGCGCCTTCGGCTGTCGTGCGCGTGATGAGCCCGGCCGTCGCGCCCGTGATGCGGACGGCCGTGTCGAGCGTCTTCTGCTCGAGCACGCGCGATCCCTGCGTGACCGTGGTCAGGGCCTGCGACACCTCGCCCAGCGCGTCGAGGGCGCTGTCGAGGCGGGACGCCTGCCCGCTTACGACCTGGAGGATGCGCGAGTTCTCGACCACCACGCCCGCCATCGAGCTCAGCTCCTCGAGCGCCGCCACATCGTGCTTCGTGAAGCTCGACGTGCCGCGCCGGCCCAGGCACAGCGCGCCGATCACCTCGGTCTTCCCGCGAATCGGCACGAGGGCCTCGTTGACCGTGACGGCGTGCGTCTCGAGGCGAAGCCCGCTGAACGTGCGCTGGCCTTCGGTGACGGCGTTGCGCAGGACGGTCTCACCGGCGCGGACGCGCGGCAGCGGGTCGATGTCGGGTTCGTTCGGCTGGAAGATGATCGCTTGCGCCGCGTCGTACGCGACCACCGCCTTGCCACGTTCGAGCACGACCTCGAGCGCCTCCTCGACCGTCTTGCCTGACGCCTCGCGGACGAGCTCGTTGATCAGCGAGTAGCGCGCCGACTCCTGTCGCGACAGCGCGATCGCGTGCTCGCTCGCAAGGTGTGCGGCGGCGCGCAGCGTGAGTGTGGTCGCGAGCCTGCGGTCGTCGTCGGAGAACTGGGCGGCGCGGTTGCCCAGAAGGACGAACCCGCCGACGCGGTCTCCGATCGGAAGGGGGGCCGCAAGCGCGCCGCCGAGGCGCAGACCGTCAGGGAGGAAAGCGAACAGCTCCTTCAGGGCTCCATTACCCTCGCCGAAATAGGTGCGGCCGGACTCGATCGCGGCAAGCAGCGGACCCGACCCATTCGCGCGCCGTTCGATCGACGAGGGGTGCAGCCCGTCGAGGCCGACGCCGGGCAGCTGGGGCGCGAACTGCCGGCCGTCCGGCGTGACGATGTAACAGCACGCAAGGTCGGCACCGACCTCGCGCGCGATGGTGGCCGCTAGCGCGGCCACATCGCCCGGGGAGCCCTGCCGGTCGGCATCGGAGGTCGCGGCCAGGAACGCACGCTGCTTGAGCTGGAGCTCGCGGCCCTGGCGCTCGATGGTGACAGCGAAGCGGCGGTACGCCTCGCCGCCGATCGCCCCACCGGCGCCGAGCAACACGAGCCCGAGGACCTGGACGACGAGGTCGCCCTGGCGGGGGTTGAACTCGGCGATGACCACCGCGAACACGAACGCGATTCCCCCTGCGGGTATGGATATCCGCCACTCGCGGTAGAGGATCCCGGCGCCTACCGCGAGCGCGGCGACGGCGACCGTCAGCACGCTGGCCCAGCCGGTGTGACCGCTGCCGGCAAGGGTCGCGCCTGCCAGGACGAGCGCCGCGGCGCCTGCCGAGGAGCCGATCCGGAACCCCAGAACCGCCCTTCCCGAATTCATCTAGGCGGCTGGTAAGTCTAGGTTTGTGTTCCCAAGGGGAATCCAGATAGCGAACTTAAACTTCATGCCAGGCCCAAATTGACCGTCTCCGAGCTGCTGAGGATCGCCGACCACCTCGACCCCGAGGGGCAGACGTTGGTGCGCAAGGCGTACGAACGTGCGGCCCTGGCCCACCACGGCCAGCATCGCCTGTCGGGCGAGGACTACGTCAACCACCCCCTCGAGGTCGCCGCCATCCTGGCCGACCTCGAGCTCGACGCCGCCACGATCTCGGCCGCGCTCCTCCACGACACCGTCGAGGACACCAACCTCACGGCCGACGAGGTCAAGCGCGAGTTCGGCCCGGAGGTCGCCCGCCTCGTGGAGGGCGTCACCAAGCTCGGCCGGATCGCCCTGCGCACCGACCAGCAGCAGCAGGCCGAGAACGTGCGCAAGATGATGGTGGCGATGGCGGAGGACCTTCGGGTCGTCCTCATCAAGCTCGCCGACCGGCTGCACAACATGCGCACGCTGGAGCCGCTGACGGAGCCGAAGCGCCGCAAGATCAGCCGCGAGACGCTCGACATCTACGCCCCGCTCGCCCACCGCCTCGGCATCGGCCAGATCAAGTGGGAGCTGGAGGACCTGGCGTTCCGGAACCTCGAGCCGGAAGCGTTCGACGACGTCGTCCGGCGCATCAACCGCAAGCGCCACGACCGCGAGGCGTTGGTGTCAGACCTGCGCGAGATCCTCGCCCGCGAGCTCGAGAAGGTCGGCATCCAGGCCGAGATCACGGGCCGGCCGAAGCACATCTACTCGGTCTGGCAGAAGATGACCCGCGAGGCCAAGGACTTCTCCGAGATCTACGACCTCTCGGCGATCCGGGTCCAGGTCGAAAGCGTTCGCGACTGCTACGGGGTACTGGGCGTCGTCCACTCGCTTTGGAAGCCGATGCCCGGCCGCTTCAAGGACTACATCGCGATGCCGAAGTCGAACGGCTACCAGTCGCTGCACACGACGGTGATCACGCACACCGGCGAGCCGATCGAGATCCAGATCCGCACCCACGAGATGCACCGCGTCGCCGAGTTCGGCGTCGCCGCGCACTGGACGTACAAGGAGGGCGGGAAGGACGCCAGCTTCGACCAGAAGCTGTCATGGCTGCGCAGCCTGCTCGAGTGGCAGAACGAGGTGGGGGACGCGGAATCGTTCCTGAACACGGTCAAGGTCGACCTCTTCCAGGACGAGGTCTACGTCTTCACGCCGCGAGGCGACGTGATCAATCTACCGTCCGAGTCGACTCCCGTCGACTTCGCCTACCGCATCCACACCGAGGTCGGCCACCGCTGCATCGGCGCCAAGGTCAACGGCCGCATGGTGCCGCTCGACTACGCGCTCCAGAACGGCGAGATCGTCGAGATCCTCACCTCCAAAGGTCCGCACGGACCCAGCCGCGACTGGCTCAACTTCGTCAAGAGCGCAAGCGCCAAGGAGCGGATCCGCAAGTGGTTCAAGAGCCAGCGGCGCGAGGAGAACGTGGCCAAGGGACGCGACCTGCTGGACAAGGAGCTGCACCGGATGCACCGCGTGAGCCTCGCGGACCTGCCCGAGGACAAGCTGGCCGAGATCGCGGCCTTGCACAAGTTCGGAAGCGTCGACGACTTCACGGCGGCGATCGGCTACGGCGACCTTTCCCCCCACGCGGTCGTGATGCGCATGTCGCTGAACCTCGGCAACGGCGCCGACCTGCGCACGATCCCGCTGATCCCGCAGGTGCAGCCCACGCCGCGCGTGCTGGTGCGCGGCGAGAAGGGCATCCTCACCTCGATCGCGACGTGCTGCCAGCCTGTGCCGGGCGATGCGATCGTCGGCTACACGACGCGCGGCAAGGGAGTGACCGTGCATCGCGCCGACTGCATCAACGCCATCAACGCGCAGGACTCTTCGCGGGTCGTGCCGGTCGACTGGGAGGCCGACGCGACGCATCTCTACCCGGTTGCGATCAAGATCGAGGCCTGGGACCGCCAGGGCCTGATGCGCGACATCGCCACGGTGGTGGCCGAGAACCGCGTCAACATGTCGGCTCTCGAAGTCCACGTCTACGACGACAAGACGGCTGTCGTGTCAGCCACCGTCGAGATCGACTCTCTCGCGCAGCTGTCGCGGCTCATGGAGAAGCTCGAAGGTGTCAAGGACGTGCACACGGTCGCGCGCGAGGCCTCGTGACCGCGCAGCGGCACGGCTCAGCCGAGATCACCATCGACGCGCCGGTCGAGACCGCGTGGGAGGCGATCGTCTCGCCCCAGCGCCACCGCTGGTACTACCGCCTCACACCGGAGGGCGAGTTCGTCGCCGGCGGAAAGGTGCGATGGGTCGACGGCGGCGGCGCTGCGGCCGAGGAGTCAGAGGTGGTGGAGGTCGACGCGCCGCGCCGGCTCGTGCTGCGCACGCGGTTTCTCTACGCGCCAGCGCTGGCCGCCGAGCCACCACACACGTTGACGTGGGAGGTGGGGAAGAAGGGCAAGGCCAGCCGGGTGCGGATGTCGTGGGACGCCGGCGAGATCGTGCATGGGCTGCTCTCGTCCGAGGCGGCGAACATGCTCAAGGGGCTGCGGCTCGAGCACGACCCCGAGGCACAGGCCGAGATAGCGCGCAAACCGGAGATCGGCGCCGTCACGGTCGAGGACGTGACGCCGGATCGCGTGGCCGACTACCAGGCCTTCTTCGACCGCGACGCCTTTCGCGATTTCCCGGGCTGGCAGTCGTGCTACTGCATGGAGACGCACCGCACGCAGACCGACGAGGAATGGGCCGTCCGCGCGGCCGCAGACAACCGGCGCGATATGAGCACGGCGATCAAGAACGGCGCGGTCACGGCGCTGCTTGCGTACGCGGACGGGAAGCCGGTGGGCTGGTGCAACTACGGCGAGACGACGCGGCTCAACGGCGTGATGCACCGATTCGGTCTGAACGTCGCGGAGCAGCAGGGCGTGGGCTCGCTCGCATGCTTCGTCATCGCGGCGCCTTACCGCAATCATGGCGTCGCGACCGCGCTCCTCGAGGTGGCACTCGACCGGCTGCGCGCGCGCGGCGTCCGGATCGCCGAGGCCTATCCGGTCAAGGAGATGACGTCGGCGCAGGCGAACTACCGCGGACCGTTGAGCATGTACACGGCGGCCGGGTTCGAGCCGTACCGCGAGACCGGGCGGCACCTGATCGTGCGCAAGACGCTGTGAAGCTGCGCGTGGAGGTGACCGCCGACCGGCGTTTCGGCACCAACTCGTACCTGGTCGTCGACGAGGACACGCACGACGCCGCGGTCATCGACTCCAACCTCGAACCGGACCTCGTCGTCGAGCTGGCGCGCGAGCATGCCGCGAACGTGAAGGCGATCGTGCTGACGCACACCGACCTCGACCACATCGCCGGCCTGCACGAGCTGCGCGAAGCCTTTGGCCCGGTGCCCATCGCCGTTCACGAGGCCGAGCGCGAGGTCGTCGAGCAGGGGCGGCCGCTGCGCCATGAGTTCGGCCCGATCGCGACCCAGGTCGAAAACGTCCATGCGCTGCGAGCGGGCGAGCCGTACCGCGTGGGGTCGCTCGAGTTCGAGGTCCTGCACACCCCCGGGCACAGTCCCGGCGGGGTGACGCTGAAGATCGACGGTTATCTCTTCACCGGAGACGCGCTCTTCGCGGGCTCGATCGGCCGCTCGGACTTCGCGAACTCGGACGGCCGCGCCCTGATCGAGGGGATCAAGGCCATGCTGCTCACGCAGTCCGACGACATGATGGTCTACAGCGGGCACGGCCCCGCGACCACCATCGGCCGGGAGCGCCGGACGAATCCCTTTCTTACGTAGGTCGGCCGCTTTCCAGCAAACCGCACCTATCCCCCCACCCGATTCGGTGCGGTATGCGCATACCGCAGTTAGTGGCTTAGCGTCAGGACGACGATCAGCGCCGGGCCTAGAAGGATCAGCCACAGGGTCGGGAAGACGCACCCCACCGTCGGGATCAGGATCTTCAGCGACGCCCGCGCCGCTTCGGTGCGGATCTTCAGCCGCCGCTTGACGCGCATCTGCGCGGCGTGGGCGGCGATCGTGCGCGCGATCGGGACGCCGGTGCGCTCCGCGTGCAGGATGCCGCGCACCAGCGAGGCGAAGTCCTCGACCCCTGTCGCCACCGCCATCTCCTCGAGCGCCTCGGCCCTCGGCCGCCCAAGCTGGATCTCGCGCAGGGCACGGGCCACCAGCAGCGTGAGTGAGTCGTCCTGGTGGCGCACCAGCTGCTCGAGCGCACGGTCGAGGCCGAGGCCGGCCTCCATGCTGATCGCGACCACGTCGAGCGCGTTCGGCAGTGAGGCCTCGAGCTCGGTCCTGCGCTCGCGCACGAGCTGGTCCAGCCAGATCACGGGCAGGTAGAAGCCGATCGCCACGCCGCCCACAAGGGCGATGCCGATCGCGAACGGTGTGCCGATGAACATGCCGATCGCGGTCCCAATCGCGCCGAACGCCGCGCCGGCGGCGATGCGCAGCGTCTGCAGGCTCGCCGGGTCGAGGCTGAGGGGGTTGCCGACGAAATCGAGCTGGCGCCGGAAGTGCGCGGCCTGCGCCTCGGGGGTGAGGCGCATCGCCTGGCGTTCAAGCCAGCTTCGCATGGGGCCGAAAAGCCGCTCGACGAAAGGCTTCTCGAGCTCGAGGGCGACGGCGCTCTGGCCGAGGCCTACCTCCTGCCGCGCGAGCCGCTCCCGCGCCAGCGTCGTCGCGTCGGCGGCGCGAGCCGCGATCACGCCGACAGTCAGCAGATAGGCGCCGGCGGCGGCGGCGAGCCCGATGACGAGGGGCAGCGCGTTCATACGATCGCCGTCAAACGCCGGATGATGACGTTGCCGACGAAGAGAAGAAATCCTGCCAGCACGAGCATCACCCAGCCGATCGGGTTGACGAGCATCGGCCGGAAGTAGTCGCGGACGATGAAGTACAGGAGCAGCGCCGCGACGATCGGAAGCAGGGTGATGATGAGCGCGGTCGCGCGAGACTGCGCGGTCGCGGCCATGATCTCGGCGCGCATCTCCTCGCGCTGACGCATGGTGTCGGCGAGGGTGACGAGGATCGCCGGCAGGTCACCGCCGACGGAACGCTGGATGGTGATGACCATGACCATCAGCTTCAGGTCGTTGCTGCCGATGCGCTTGACCATGTTGTTCAGCGCGCTCTCGAGGGATGCGCCGAGCTCGATCTCGCGGCG
>CAYWTI010000109.1:0-3391 GCA_964461175.1 uncultured Actinomycetes bacterium
CTTCTCCGCCGCTTCGCGCAGGCCCTGCTCGAACTGCCGGCGTGCCGCGCCCGGCTCGAAGTTCCTGATGTTGCCCAGGATCAAAGGCACGAGCGCAATGGGATGCTCGCTCCAGCGCGGCCGCGTGATGTCGATCTCACCGACGCACCGCATCCCGTACCGCTCCAGGAAGCCGCGGATGGCAGCCTGCGACTCGGGACCGCCTGCGACGCCGGCCAGCTCGTCGAGGAAGCGGTCGTCGCGTGCGCTCTCCAGCACCGAAACCGCCTGCGGATGCGGGCGGATGGTGTCGGCCACGTCGAGCAGCGCCCGACCCATCTCCGACGTGACGTTGCCCGGCACCGATTGCATGAGTGTGTCCGCCGCGCCCCTGTCGCTCAGCCACACGTCGAGGTTGTCACCGAGCCACTCCAGCGCGCCCATCCCCGCAATGACGGCCTGGCGCGTGCGCGCGTCCAACAGCACCCGCTTGAGCTCCTCGAAATCCGCGATCACGAAGTCGAGCAGCTCGGTCCCGGACACGCCGCGGATCTCGCGACGCAGCGCCTCGATGGACGCCTGGCTCTCCTCGACGAGCTGGGCGACGATCGCAGGGTCGGCCTCGATCTGCGCCGGTGCGGCACGCGGCGGTGGCACGCCGGAAGTCTCAGCAGCCGAAGCGGCGGTGAATTCCTCCCGCTCCAGCACCGTCTCGAGCGCGTCCCTGAGCAGCGGATCACCCCGGCCGAACACGTCAAGGGTGGCCGCGCGCGATGCGGGTGATCGCAGCCGCGCGGTGACGTCGACGAAGAGGCGCCCGCCCGCTTCGTGCATAGGGATCAGCGCGGTGCGCCGCCACACCGACAGCCCGAGCGGCCGCATCGCGTCGGTCATCATCTGCGCGTGCCCGACGGAAACGTAGACGTGGTAGTCGTCGTCGGTCGTTTCGGGGATGGGGAAGAGGGTCGTGATCGGGCGCGCCTGGACGAGGTGGAACTCGCCGTCGACGAGGCACCACTCGATGTCCTGCGGACGGCCGAGCCGAGCCTCGACCCGCCGCCCGAGCTCCACGAGCTGAAGGACCTGCGCGTCGGTCAGCACTCGTTCACCACGGCGCTGAACGGGGATCTCCATTTCCACTGTTCCGCCGCCTGTTGCCGGCTCGATGGCAAGTTGCTTCGTGCCGGTTGACGCGGAGATCACGCGGCCGTGCCGAACCCTGTACGCGTCCGGCTGGATGCGCCCAGACACCAGCGCTTCGCCGAGACCGAAGACCGCCTCGACGCATGCCACCGTCCGGTTCGAGGTCACGGGATCGGCGGTGAAGAGCACGCCCGACGACTGGGGGCTCAGCAGCTTCTGCACGATGACCGCCATCGCGGCCGCGCGGTGGTCCACGCCGTTGCGGGCGCGGTAGCTGACGGCGCGGTCGGAGAAGTAGGACGCCCAGCAGCGGCTGATATGCCGCAGGACGGCCTCCGCGCCGATGACGTTCAGGTAGGTGTCGTGTTGACCGGCGAACGAGGCCGTTGGAAGGTCCTCGGCGGTGGCGCTCGATCGGACCGCCCAGGCGGTGCCCTCGCCGCCCGCCGCGACCAGTTGCGTCACCGCCTCGCTGAGCCCGGCTGGCAGCGGGGCGCTCTCGATCTCCTCGCGGATCGCGGCACTCCCAGTCCGCACCGCATCCCCGTCCTCTGGATCGGAGCGCGACAGCTGGTCGATCCTGTCGCGAAGTCCGGGCGATGTCGCGAGCACCGTCAGGAAGGCCTCGGTGGTCACGCAGAAGCCGGGCGGCACGCGAACGCCCTCGATGCGTGCCAGCTCGCCGAGCTGCGCCGCCTTGCCTCCGACCATCGCGATCTGGGCTGTGCCGATCTGCTCGATCGGCAGCACAAACCGCGCCCCACCGCCGCGTTCTATGACCCGGCGATCATGAAGCAGGCTGCAGCGTCGCCGCAAGCGCCAGGACCCCGTCAAGAAAGCGCTAAAGTGCGCGGGATGAGCGAAGGTCCATACGGCACCCCGCCAGACGAGCCGGCTCCGGCCGGACCGCCGGCCGACACGCCGGCGCCCCAATCCGAGGTCCCTCCCGCCGCGGAGCCGCCCGCTGAACCGGGCGCCGCAGCGGCCCCTGGACCGGCTCCAGAGCCGGGCGGCTACTACCCGCCACCGGCCTACGCAGCCGCTCCGCCACCGCGCGGCCGCAGCGCGGGCCCGCTCATCGCCGGCGTCATCGTCGTCGTGGTCCTCATCGCGGCCATCGGGGGCTACGTGGTCGGTGGCTACGCCTACGCCACCACGCGCCTGAACAACGCGACCTCTGCGTACAACAAGGTCGTCGACCACATGAACGGCTACAACGACACGATCAACGGCCTGAGCAACCAGCTCACGGGCACCGACACCTCGGCCTCCGCGAGCACACTCCAGTCCGACAAGACGGTGATCGCCCAGATCGTGACCAAGTCGCAGGCCGCGCAGGGCCAGATCGACCAGGACGATGCCTCGCTACAGCAGGCGGACTCGGGCCTCCACGAGAACGCGTGGCTCACGCTGGTCCGCAAGAACGACATCGACAAGGCGTCGACCCGGCTGGCCCACGAGCGCAACGCGCTCGCGGTCGCGAAGGAGATCACCGCCGACTACGTGCAGATCGGCACGTTCTACCAGACGTTCTTCGACGTCGCCATCGACGTCCAGGACCTGGGCACCAAGGCGCAGGCCTCTGACATCTCGGGCGCGTCGGCGGCCGATGAGAAGCTGAAGACCGACGTCGCCAAGGCCATAAGCGAGGACAAGGCACCAGGCCTCCCGACCACGATGGACACGTTCTTGAAGGACCTCCAGGCTCTCGCCAACGACTTCAGCGCGCTGGTCAACGCGAAGGACTCCGCGGCCCAGACCGCCGCCGAGTCCGCGCTCGAATCCGACGGCAACAAGGTCCAGTCATTCGACTACAACCAGCTGTCGACCGCCGTCCACGACTACTACCAGCCGCTGATCGACAAGTTCAACTCCGAGGTCGACAAGGCCAACAACTCATAGGCGATCACACCGAGGTCCGGCGTTCGCTGGCGCGGGCGGTCGTCGCCGAGCTTGCCGTGCGCACCGACCTCCGCGCGTCGCTCCTCACCGGCTCGGCGGCGCTTGGCATCAGTGACGAGCATTCGGACGTCGACCTGCTGAACTACTACGATGCGCTACCCGACCGCGGCGCGTTCGACGCGGCGTTGCACGCGGTCGGCGCAGAGCGCGGCGGTTCGATCGGTGAGCCAGGACCGGAGGGTTTCGTGGCCCGCTACCACGTCGACGGCATCGAGGTCCAGACGGGTGCGTCGCTCATCGCGGGTCTCGAAAGCCGCCTGCAGCAGATCGAGCGCGGCAACGTCGACTGGCTGCTGGCGAAGATCGC
>CAYWTI010000110.1:0-2462 GCA_964461175.1 uncultured Actinomycetes bacterium
AGGACGACGAGGTCGGTGACCTGCGCGCCACGCGCGCGCATCGCGGTGAAGGCCTCGTGGCCGGGAGTGTCGATGAAGACGACGGGATGGCCGTCGGCGGTCTCGATCTTGTAGGCGCCGATCCGCTGGGTGATGCCGCCCGCCTCGCCCGCCGCGACGCGGGTCTGCCGGATGGAGTCGAGGATCGAGGTCTTGCCGTGGTCGACGTGGCCGAGGACCGTGACGATCGGCGGCCTGGGCTTGAGCTTCGCCGGGTCTTCGTTCGCGAGCGAGAAGAGCTCCTCGCGCGAGGTGGTGACGACGTCGCCCTCGCCCGCCGCGGACTCGACGGCGACCACGTCCTCGCTCGCGACGGGCTCGACGGTGTAGCCGAACTCGTCGGCGACGATCTCGGCGGTGGCGAAGTCGATCACCTGGTTGATGTTGGCCAGGATCTTCGAGGCCATCAGCTTCTTGATGACGTCGACCGAGGTGACGCCCAGCTTGTCCGCCAGGTCCTTCACGGTGAGCGTCGGGGGCAGGACGACCCTGCGGTCGCCGTTGGTCTCGATCTTCGTCGCGACCGACGTCGGCTTGAACGCCGTGCGGGCGGCCTCGATCGCGCCAGGCGCCAGGGGCGCGGCGGCGTTGCGGGTCAACCTGCGCTGCTGCAGGAAGTTGACCAGCTCCTTCTGGCTGATGCCAAGCTCGCGTGCGAGTTCGTGCGCTTTCATGCCGGAACTACTGATTATGCCGGGCGCGGCGAATTCGAAACCTCGGCCCAGAGCTCCGAGGGCACCGCGACACCCAGCGCGCGGTCGATCACGCGACGCTTGCGGGCGGCCTCCACGCAGTCGGCAACCGGGTGCAGGTACGCCCCCCGGCCGCTCGATTTGCCCGTCCGGTCGACCTCGACGGAGCCATCGGGGCGGCGGACGATGCGGACGAGCTCGACCTTGCCGGCCTCCTGCCGGCAGGCGACGCAGGTCCTAACCGGGCGGTGCCGCTTCCCCATCCGTCTCGCTCGGCTTGATGTCGATTCTCAGCCCGGTCAGCTTGGCGGCGAGGCGCGCGTTCTGGCCGTCACGGCCGATCGCGAGCGAGAGCTGGCCGCGCGGCACCAGCACCGTCGCGGTGCGGGTCGCGCGATCGATCGACACCTTTTCCACCTTGGCAGGACCGAGCGCGGCGGCCACGAACAGCTCGGCGTCGTCCGACCACGGGACGATGTCGACGTGCTCGTTGGCGAGCTCGCTGAGGATGGCGCGGTGGCGCACGCCTTTGGGCCCGACGCAAGCGCCGACCGGGTCGAGACCGGGCTCGCTGCTAGAGACGCCGATCTTCGTCCTGAGGCCGGGCTCGCGGGCGATCGCCCTCACCTGGACGGTGCCGGCCTTGATCTCCGGGACCTCGGCCTCGAGCAGGCGGTGGACGAACGACCGAGAGGCGCGGGAGACGCGAACCTGGGCCTGCTTGCGGTTCGGCTGCGGCTCGAGGATGACGACGAGCACGGGACGGCCGGGGATGAGCTGTTCGCCGGGGATCTGCTCTTCCGGCGGCATCACCCCTTCTGCGCGGCCGAGGTCGACGTAGACGGAGCCTCCCTCGATGCGGTCGACGACGCCAGTCGCCAGCTCACCCTTGTGCTCGGCGACGTCGCGCAGCGCCTTGTCGCGCTCGAGGTCGTGGATGTGCCGCAGGACGGCGTGCTTGGCCGTCTGCGCCGCCATGCGTTTGAACTCGTCGGCGGGCAGGTCGCGAATCTCGACGCTGCCGCCCCTGACGACGCGGCTCGTGACGTGGAGCGCGCCGGTGGCGGTGTCGAGGCGGACCGTGACGTCACCTTCCGGGTTGAACGCGCGCTTGTACGCCATCGCGAGGGCGTCCTCGACGGTGTGCAGCATCTCGTCGAACGGGACGCCGAGCTCGCTCGTGAGCGCGCTCATCGCGTCCGCGAGGGACTGCGTCGGCGCGGGCGGCTCAGATTGCGACCGCGAGCCTGCCCGCGACAACGTCTTCCCATGCGATGTGGCTGATGACGGGGGCGCGACCGCGGACGCCGGAGGCCTGCACCGCGATGCCGGCGCCGTCGACGGCGATGAGCTCGCCTTCGACGACCGACTCCGATTCGCCGGTGCGGTAGCGGATGTTGACGCGCCTGCCGTGGAAACGGTCGTAGTCCTTGCGCTCACGGAGCGGCCGCTCGGCGCCAGGCGACGACACCTCGAGGTCGTAAGGGCCGTTGATGATGTTGGCGTGGTCGAGCAGCGGGCCGGCGACCCTGCTCACGCGCTCGCAGTCCTCGATGGTGATCGGCTCGCTGCGGTCGATGGAGATCCGCAGCGTGCGCCCCGACTGGCCGGATTGATCGAGCGCGTACAGCTCGTAACCCATGTGGTTGAGCGTCGGCTCGAGCAGCTCCTTGATCGACGATATGGGCCAGGTCGGCATGTTCGGTTGTCCCTCGGCCTACGTTAGCAGCC
>CAYWTI010000111.1:0-16047 GCA_964461175.1 uncultured Actinomycetes bacterium
TGCCGCTCGTCGCCGACCCGCTGGGCGGCTCTTACTACGTCGAGAACCTCACCGACCGCGTCGAGGAGGAGGCGCTCGCGTTGATGGCGGAGATCGACGAGCTAGGCGGCGCCGTCGCGTGCATCGAGTCAGGGTGGACGCAGCGGAGGATCGCCGACAGCGCGTACCGGCTGCAGCGCCGGATCGAGTCGGGCGAGCGCGTCATCGTCGGCGTCAACAGGTACACCGAGACCGACAGCAGGCCGGTCGAGATCATGCGCATCTCCGCGCGCCAGCAGCAGGCACAGGCGCGCGCGCTCAAGAAGCTGCGGGCGCAGCGTGACAAGGCGAAGGTGAACGCGCGCCTGGCGGACATCGAGCGCGCGGCGCGCGGCGACGCCAACCTCATGCCCCCGTTGAAGGCGGCTCTCGCCGACTACGTGACGATCGGCGAGTGCTGCCGCACGCTTCGCGGGGTGTTCGGCGAGTACCGGCCGCAGGAGGCTGCGTGAGCGAGCAGAACGTCATCCCGATGCTGGCCTACGAGCACGGACCCGCCGCGATGGACTGGCTGGTACGCGTGTTCGGCTTCAGGGAACGCGACCGCCGTGTCGAGAACGGCCGGCTGACGCATGGCGAGCTCGACACCGGCGGCGGCGTGGTCATGCTCGCGACGCCGTCGCTCCACTACCACGGCCCGAAGCGGCACCGCGAGGAGTGCGATATCGCGCGCGCCTGGCACGATGTGCCGTACATCATCGACGGCGTGCTCGTCCACGTCGACGACGTCGAGGCGCACTACGACCGCGCCCGCAGGGAGGGGGCGACCATCCTCTCCGAGCTCGAGCAGGGCCAGGAGGGCGGGCAGGGCGGGCGCTACCGGGCCGAGGACCTCGAGGGTCACCGCTGGATGTTCGTCCAGGCGTGAGCTCGCACCATCGCAAGGTCGATCCGCTCAACGAGCTGCGGCAGCGCAAGTACGAGGCCGGCCACGGCGACGCCGAGGCGTTTCGCCGCCAGCATGCGAAGGGCAAGCTGACCGCACGGGAGCGCATCTCCCGCCTAGTCGACCGCAACTCGTTCGAGGAGCTCGACCTGTTCGCGCGGCACGCCGGCGGCCATCCCGGCGACGGGGTCGTCACCGGCATGGCGAAGATCGACGGCCGCGACGTGATGCTGTTCAGCCACGACGCCAGCGTCTTCGGCGGCTCGCTGGGCGAGGTCTTCGCGGAGAAGGTGATCAAGGTCATGGACCTTGCGCTGACGAACCGGATCCCGATCATCGGCATCAACGACTCGGGTGGCGCGCGCATCCAGGAGGGCGTCGTCTCGCTCGCCGGCTACGCCGAGATCTTCTGGCGCAACGTCGAGGCGAGCGGAGTCATCCCGCAGCTCAGCCTCATCCTCGGGCCGTGCACCGGCGGCGCCGTCTACTCGCCGGCGATCACCGACTTCACGTTCATGGTCCACGGGGTCGGCTACATGTTCATCACCGGCCCAGAGGTGATCCGCGTCACCACGGGCGAGGACGTGACGTTCGACTCGCTCGGCGGCGCGGAGGTGCACAACACGCGCTCGGGGGTTGCGCATTTCCTTGCCGAAAGCGAGGACGAGTGCTTCGCCGGGGTGCGCAAGCTCTTCCGCTACATCCCGCAGAGCTGCGAGGACCAGCCGCCTTCGGCCGAGCCGGGCGACGATCCAATGCGCGAATCGCCGTCGCTCGCGACCGTCATCCCCGACAACCCGAAGGAGCCGTACGACATCAAGGACGTCATCACCGGGGTCGTCGACCATGGCGACTTCCTCGAGGTGCAGCCGTTCTACGCGATGAACATCGTCGTCGGGTTCGCGCACCTCGACGGCAAGTCTGTCGGCATCGTCGCCAACCAACCGAAGGTGATGGCCGGGGCGCTCGACATCAACGCCTCCGACAAGGCGGCCCGCTTCGTGCGCTTCTGCGACGCGTTCAACATCCCGCTCATCACGTTCGTCGACGTCCCCGGCTTCCTCCCCGGCACGTCGCAGGAGTACGGAGGGATCATCCGCCACGGCGCCAAGCTGCTCTACGCGTTCAGCGAGGCGACCGTGCCCAAGCTGACGGTGATCACCCGCAAGGCGTACGGCGGCGCCTACTGCGTCATGTGCTCCAAGCACATACGCGCTGATTTCAACGTCGCGTGGCCCACCGCCGAGATCGCCGTCATGGGACCTGAGGGCGCGGTGAACATCCTGTTTCGCAAGGAGCTCAGCTCCGGCACGGCGCAGCGTGCCGAGCTGGTGGCGGAATACACGGAGCGTTTCGCCAACCCGTATATCGCCGCCGAGCGGGGCTACATCGACGACGTCATCGAGCCCCAGCGCACGCGCGGCGAGCTCGTTCGCGCCCTGCGCCTCGCCATGCGCAAGGAGCGCAAGCGCAGCCCGCGCTGGCACGGCAATATCCCTCTTTAGGGGACACTTAGGAAAGCAATGCCGCACCAGGATGCGCAGGGGCGCTGGATCTCGGACGACGGTCTGCAGTACTGGGACGGCAACGCCTGGAGGCCGACGGGCGCGCAGCCGCCGCCGGCGACAGGTGGAAGGTCGGCGGTCCCGGCCGTGCTGATCGGCTGCGGCTTCGCGCTGGTCATCCTCCTCGTCCTGGGCATCGGCCTGACCGTTTTCGCGGTCAGCAACCCCGACTTCCAGCGCAGCTTCTGCAACGGCTGGGACCAGGGGGCGAACAACCCCAACCTCACGTGTCCGTTCCACCCGTCACCGTGACAGCGTCTTGAAGCTGCTCGAATACCAGGCCAAGGAGGTCCTGGCGTCGCTCGGGATCGCGATCCCGCCGGGCGCCGTGGCGCGCACCGCCGACGAGGCCGCGGCGGCGTTCCGCAAGCTCGGGCCGGTCGCGGTCAAGGCGCAGGTGCCGGTCGGCGGCCGCGGCAAGGCCGGCGGCATCAAGCTCGCCCGTACCGAGGACGAGGCGCGGCACGCGGCCGACCAGATCATCGGCATGGACATCAAGGGGTTCAAGGTGCCGCTCGTCTACTGCGAGGCGGCGCTGGAGATCGAGCGCGAGATCTACCTCGGCTTCACCGTCGACCGCGACGCGCGCGCCAACATCCTCATGCTCTCGGCCAAGGGCGGCATGGAGATCGAGCAGGTCGCCGAAGAGTCGCCCGACGCCATCGCCCGCCTTTACCCGAACCCCTGGCGCGGCCCGCTCGACTTCGAGCTGTCGCAGCTCGTCTTCGATGCCGGGCTTGGCGAGCTGGCGCGGCCGCTCATCGCGCTCATCAAGAGGCTCTACCGCGCGATCCCCGACTACGACGCGCTCACCGCCGAGATCAACCCGCTCGTGGTGACGAAGTCCGGCGACGTCATCGCCGGCGACGCCAAGCTCGAGATCGACGACAACGCGGCGTGGCGGCACAAAGACCTCGAGCAGAAGTACGGCGCGGTGCTCGAAGGCGACCCGTATGAGGTCGAGGCGAAAAAGCGCGGCGGCCTGACCTATGTGTCGCTCGACGGCGATATCGGGATCATCGGCAACGGGGCCGGTCTGTGCATGGGCACTCTCGACCTGGTGCAACGCGCAGGCGGCCGGCCGGCTAACTTCTGTGACATCGGCGGCGGCGCGAAAGCGGAGAGCGTCGAGAACGCGCTGACGGTGATCCTCATGAACCCAAGGGTGAAGGGCGTCCTGATCAACGTGTTCGGAGGAATCACACGCGGCGACGAGGTGGCGCGTGGGCTCATCAGCGCCCGCGACAACCTCCACATGAAGGTGCCGCTGGTCGTCCGGCTGAGCGGGACGCGCGCCGAAGAGGGGCGGACCCTTCTCAAAGAGAACGGCATCGAACCGGGCATCAGTGGTTGGGACGCCGCACAGAAGATCGTCGAGCTGACAAGGAGCGGAGTGCGGTGAGCATCCTGCTTGATCGTCAGTCCCGGGTGATCGTCCAGGGGATCACGGGCCGCGAGGGCTCTTTCCACACCGAGCAGATGCAGGCGATGGGCACGACCGTCGTCGGCGGCACGAGCCCGGGCAAGGGCGGGACCGAGCACCTCGGCGTGCCGGTCTTCAACACCGTCGCCGACGCGGTGCGGGCCACGGGCGCGAACGCCTCGGGCATCTTCGTCCCGGCGCCCTTCGCCGCCGACGCGATCATGGAGGCCGCCGCGGCGGGCATCACTCTCATCGTCTGCATCACTGAAGGCATCCCGATCCAGGACATGATCCGGGTCAAGGACTTCATCCGCGGCTATCCCGCCGCGCGGCTGATCGGGGCCAACTGCCCCGGCCTGATCACGCCCGGCCAGGCGAAGATCGGCATCATCCCGCAGGTGATCACGACGCCCGGCCACGTGGGCCTGGTCTCGCGCAGCGGCACCCTCACCTACGAGGTCGCGACCGCGCTGTCCGCCGCCGGGATGGGACAGTCGACGATCGTGGGCATCGGTGGCGACCCTGTGCTCGGGCTGACGTTCAGCGACGTGCTCAGCCTCTTTGAAAAGGACCCCGCGACGACGCACCTCGTGCTCATCGGTGAGATCGGCGGCAGCGACGAGGAGCACGCGGCGGAGCTGCTGGCGCGCGGTTCGCGGCTCAAGGCGGTCGCCTTCATCTCTGGCCGCACCGCGCCCGAAGGCAAGCGGATGGGCCACGCCGGTGCGATCATCTCCGGCAACCGTGGCACCGCCAAGAGCAAGGAGGAGGCGTTCCGCAAGGCGGGGGTCGCCGTCGCCGAGACGACGGACGAGATCGTCGGCCTGCTGAGGTGAGCTTCGGCATGCCGGTCGCGGTCACGCGCGCGGTCCCGGGCGACCGGATGCGCGACCTCGGGCTCCTCGCGGTGCTGCTCGCGTGGCTCGCCTACACGCGCGTCTTCTGGGTCCTGCAGACGGCGCACATGACGCTGCCGCCGTGCCCCTTCTACTACCTCACCGGCCACCCCTGCCCGTTTTGCGGGGGCACCCGATCGTTCGCGTACGTGTGGCGCGGCGATCTCTCCGACGCGGTGCGCCTCTACCCGCTCGGGCCCGCCCTGTTCGCCGGCACGGTGATTGCGGCGGGCGGCCTGGCGGCGGGCATCGTCACCGGCCGGACGTGGACGCCGCGACTTTCGGCGATGCAGTGGCGCCTCCTGTGGATCGGGGCCGCGAGCGCGGTCCTGGTCAGCTGGGCGCTCAAGGTCTTCGTCCTCGGCAACTAGGCTCCGCAGGCTCTCGCCGGACGACTGGCAGCTCTACCGGCGGGTCCGTCTCGATGCGCTGAGGGAGGCTCCGTACGCGTTCGGCTCGACCCTGGAACGCGAGGTTGCTTTCGGCGAGGACGTCTGGCGGCGGCGCATCGCCGACCGCGCCACGTTCATCGCCGAGGTCGACGGTGCCGTCGCCGGCACAGTGACGGGCGGCGACAGCGATGTGACCGGTGCCGCCGCGGTCATCGCCATGTGGGTCGACCCGCGCTACCGGGGCCGCGGCGTCGGTGACGCGCTGGTCGGGCACGTCGCGAGCTGGGCATCGGGCCGTGGCTGCGACCGCCTGTTCCTCTGGGTAACCGACGTCAACGTCGCCGCCCAGCGCCTGTACGAGCGCCACGGGTTCGTGCCCACAGGCGCCCGCCAGGAGGTCCGCGAGGGCGAGCCCGCTATGGAGTTCGAGATGGTCAAGGACCTTCGATCAGGCGCGTGACCACCGGGTAGACGTAATCGACGCGCTGCGCCGCGTTGCCGGGATCGATCAGGTCGTGCGTCAGCCCATCAGATTTCGGGAACTCGAACGTCTCGACGTCCGCGCCGTGCGCCCGCCACGACGCGATGAGGCGGTAGGTGAAGCGGTTGTCGAGCCGAGGCTCGGCGGCGTTGGTGACGACGATGATCCTGCCGGCCCTCGGCGCCGCGCGGCTGGCTGACGAGACGAGCTCGCGGCCGCAATCGAAGAGCGCCGCGTACGCGTGCGTGGCGAACCGCGGATAGCCGTAGGGCGGCCCGAGCGTGTCCTTGAGCCCGTTGTTCCACCACATGTAGAAGTTGGGCAGCGCCTTCGCGGCGGCGCTCATGGCGTTCAGCACCGGTCCGGGTACCGGCCTCAGGCCGAGCATGGGCGCGATGAGCACGGCGCGCTCGATGTCGTCGCGGCGCTGCGCCAGCAGTCCGGTGAGGACGGCGCCGAGTGACAGGCCGGCGACGGTGAGGCGCTCGCCAAGGCCGGCACCGGCGTCCGCGGCGCGGTTCGCGACGGCGACGAGGTCGGCGGCGCGGAGCTCGGCGATGGCCGTGTTCAGGCGGTCGGTGTAGCCGTGCCGTGGGTAGCGCGGTATGAGGACGTTCCAACCTCGGGCGAAGAAGGCGCGACCGAGGAGGTCGAACTGCTGCGGGCAGTTCGTGAAGCCGTGGAGGAGGACGAGCGCGTTCTCGACGCGCCGCCCGTGCGTGTACACCCGGGTGGCGCAGAGGGGGTTGACGTTCGGGCCGTCGAGGTCCTGGATCTGCGTGGCGATGGTCAGAGCGTCGCCGTATGTCGTTGTCATCATTGATGTGATGGATTTTGAGCTGACACCCGAGCAGCAGGCGATTCGCGACACGTGCCGTGACTTCGCGCGCGAGGTCGTCGCGCCCGCCGCCGAAGAGCTCGACCGCGAGCACCGTTTCGGCTACGACGTCGTTCGCCAGATGGGCGAGCTCGGTCTTTTCGGCCTGCCGTTCGACGAGGCGGCCGGCGGCGCCGGTGCCGACTTCCTCTCCCTGTGCATCGCCATCGAGGAGATCTCGCGCGCCGACGCGGGTGTGGGCATCACGCTCGAGGCGGCGGTGTGCCTCGGCGCCGCGCCGATCTACGAGTTCGGCACGAAAGAGCAGAAGGAGCGGTGGCTGCCCGACCTGCTTTCCGGCCGCAAGATGTGGTCGTTCGGCCTGACGGAGCCGGAGGCGGGATCCGACGCGGGCGCGACGAAGACGCGCGCCGAGCAGCGCGACGGCCACTGGGTGATCAACGGCGCCAAGCAGTTCATCACCAACTGCGGCACGGACATCTCCGCGGGCGTGACGATCACCGCGCTCACCGGCCGAGACGAGATCAGCGCCTTGATGGTTCCGACAGGCACCGCGGGATATCACGTCCTGCCGTCGTACCGGAAGCTCGGCTGGCACTCGTCGGATACGCATCCGCTGTCCTTCGAAGACTGCGAGGTGCCGGCCGATCACCTGCTCGGGCAGCGCGGCGGCGGCTACCGCCAGTTCCTGCGCACCCTGACCGGCGGCCGGATCGCGATCGCGGCCCTGTCGGTCGGCGTCGCGCAGGCATGCCTCGACGCCTCGCTGGCCTACGCGAAGGAGCGGCGCACCTTCGGTACGCCGATCTCGCAGCACCAGGCTATCCAGTTCAAGCTCGCCGACATGGCGACCGAGACGGAGGTCGCGCGCACCATCGTGTACCGGGCGGCGGCGGCGTACGGACGCGAGGGATCGGCGGAGACCACCGACGAGGTGCGCATGCTGGCCGCGATGTCGAAGCTCTACGCCTCGGAGGCGTCGAAACGCGCCGCCGACAACGCCGTCCAGATCCACGGCGGTTACGGCTTCATGGAGGACTACCCGGTCGCGCGCTACTGGCGGGACGTGAAGGTCAACGAGATCGGGGAGGGTACGTCCGAGGTGCAGCGCATGCTGATCGCGCGCCTCCTCGGCGCCTGACCCGCTTTTTCCGCCCAAGCGCTCGCCGCTCGGCGCCGGAAATTTCCCGCCAGAGCCGGTGCCGGCGCGGGTTCGCCTTAGCATCTCGGTACGGATGAGCGTCTCCGGGGCTCCGAGCCCAGCCCGGCCGGCCGGCTCGAGCGAGCGTCGCCCGATCACGGTGGTGTTCGCCGACCTCGCCGGCTCGACCGCCGCCGCCGAGCGGATGGACCCCGAGGACTGGACCGTCCTCGTCGGCAAGGCGTTCGAGCTCATGAACCGCACCGTCGAGCGTTTCGGAGGCACCGTCGCCCGGCTCATGGGTGATGGCGTCCTGGCGTTCTTCGGGGCTCCGACCGCGCACGAGGACGATCCCGAGCGCGCGGTCCGGTGCGGCGTCGAGATGGTCAGCGCCCTCGATCAGCTGGGCGCCGGCCTGCGCGTCCGCGTCGGCGTCAACACGGGCCCGGTGGTGGTCGGCATCGTCGGCACGGACACGGCCCAGGAGTACACCGCCATGGGAGACACGGTGAACGTCGCCGCCAGGATGCAGGCCGCCGCCCGACCAGGCAGCGTGCTGGTCACCGCCGCGACCTACCGCTTCGTCGCCCCGCTGGTCGACGTCGTCGACGTCGGGTTGCTCGACCTCAAAGGCAAGACGGAGCCGGTGCATGCCTACGAGATCACCGCCATGAAGCGCGGCGCCGTGGTGACGCGCGGGCTCGCGGGCCTGCGCTCGCCGCTCATCGGGCGGGCCCTGGAGCTCTCCAGGCTCCAGCAGGCCTTCGAGGTGGCGCGGGCGGGCCAGGGCCGGCTCGCGTGCATCGTCGGCGAGCCCGGCATGGGCAAGAGCCGGCTCCTGGCGGAGCTCCGCCCAGCCGTCGAGCGCGCCCAACCGACGATGAGGTGGGTGGAAGGACGCTGCCTCTCGTACGGCGAAACCCTCCCTTACCACCTCGTGCTCGACCTCGTGCGCTCGTTGATCGGGGTGACGGCCGCAGCCGAAGAGCCGCAGGTGGCGGATGCGCTCGAGCGCTTTCTCGGCGAGACAGCTCCGGGCGACTGGAGCGAGATCTACGCGTATATGGGGCACCTCCTCTCCCTTCGCCTGGACGCGGAGAAGCAGGCTCGTCTTTCCATGCTCGAGATGGAGACGGTCAAGAGGTACGTGTCTTCGCTCGTCACCATGCTCCGCGGCGCCGGCACCCGGGGCCCGCTCGTGGTCGTGTGCGACGACGTGCACTGGGCCGATCCGTCCTCGGTCGAGGTCCTCCAGCAGGTCATCTCTTCGGTGCCAGCGCTGCCGGTCCTCTTCATCCTCAGCTCGCGAGCCGAGCGTGCGTCGGCCGGCTGGCGTCTCATCGCGTCGGCTCGCGACGTGTTCGGAGATGCGCTCGCCGAGATCCGGCTCGAACCCCTGTCGAGGGACGACAGCCGGGAGCTGGTCTCCCATCTCCTCACGATCGAGTCGCTGCCGGCCGAGACGCGCGAGCTGGTGCTGGCCAGGGCCGAAGGCAACCCGTTCTTCGTCGAGGAGGTGATCCGGATGCTGATCGACCGGGGCGCCATCGTCCGCGAGGGAGATCGCTGGGTGGCGACGGACAGCGTCGCCGGGATCGAGATCCCCGACACGCTCCACGGGCTGCTCCTCGCCCGGATCGACCGCCTCCCGCAGGAGAGCAAACGCACGTTGAGAGTGGCTTCCGTGATCGGCCGGCAGTTTGCGGTGACGGTCCTCGAGCGACTCCTTGAGGCGCGGACCTCATGAGCGCCAGGGCCGAGCTCGGCGGCCTCGAGGCCAGCGGGCTGATCCAGATCGCCGCGCTTCAGCCCGAGCTGGAGTATCTGTTTCGACACGCGCTCGTGCAGGAGGCCGCCTACGCTTCGCTGCTCAAGCAGGACAGGCGCTCGCTGCATCTCGCCGCCGCCGACGTGATCCTGGCGCTTCACCCTGAGCGCGAGCGTGAGCTTGCGGGCGTGATCGCGATGCACCTGGAGCAGGCAGGCGACGCCGACCGCGCCAGCCACTATCTTCTCCTGGCCGGCGACCACGCCCTCGAACGATTCGCCAATCGGGAATCGATCGCCTTCTATGTGCGGGCCGGTGAGCTCGCCGGCGAGTCGCAGGCCGCCCTCAAGCTGCAGTCGGCGATCGGGGCCGCGAAGGCGGGTTGGGGCTACAGCAAGGCCGGAATCGACATCGAGCGGCTCGAGCGCGCGGTGGCCGCCGCGGGCGACGCCCACACGTCGCTTGTCGCGGAAGCGTATTTCTGGATCGCATTCCTCCGCCGCGAGCGTGGCGAGGTTCCCGAATCGAGCCCGGAGCTTGCCCGGGCGCTGGCTCGAGCCGAGGAGATCAGCCAAAGCCTCGGCGACGCCACCGCGGCGGCGCTGCCGAGGGCCCTCATGGGCGCGTTCGCGGCCTTCACCGGCAGCATTCGCAAAGGGGTTCGGGAGATGAGCGAGGCGCTCGACCTGATCGAGGCGAAAGGCGATCCGGTGTCGATCGCGATGATCGCGGATTTTCTCGCCATGTCCCAGGCGCGGCTCGGTGAGTTCGAGGCGGCCGAAGAGACCCTCGCCCGTGCCGAGGGGGTGGCCGGCCACGGCGACGCGATCTCCCGCGTCGACGTGGACATCACGCGCTCGGTCCTCGAGCTCGAGCGCGGCGATGCGTCGATGGCGCGGACGCGAGCCCGGGAGTGCGCCGACCGCGCCGAGGACCTCGGGGCGTATGCCTGCGTCGTGGCGGCCACCGTGACCCTCGGCGCCGCGAGCCTCGCACGACAGGACGCGCCCGGCGCCAAGGGGCCGCTCGAGCGTGGCAACGAGCTCTCGCTGTTGACGAACACGGGGGCGCTGCGGACCATGATCCAGGGCTTGCTCGGTTCGACGCTGGCGCAGACGGGCGATATGCCGGGTGGAATCGCCGGCTGGAACGCGGCACTCGATGGAGGGCGCGCCATGGGTGACCGGTTCGGTGAGGCGCACACGCTCTGGGGCCGCGGGCGGACCTACGCGCGCCAGCGCGATTGGACCACGGCGCTGCCGGACGTCGATCGCGCCGCCAGGCTCTTCGAGGAGATGGAGGCCCGGCCCGCGCTCGCTCGCACTCTGCGCGATCGCGCGCTCATCCTGCGCGAGCTCGGCCGCGGGGCGGAGGCCGACGCCGATGAGACCCGCGCCGCAGAGCTCTCCCGTGAGCTCGGCCTCAAGGATGTGAGCTAGTTAGCGATAGACCCCGTTGTGGCCGAGGCTGTGCAGGCCGACGTTGGGGAAGTAGGTGAGGCCGTGGTCCTGCGAGCCGACAGGGATCTTCGCGATCACCTGGCCAGTGGTCGTGTCGAAGACGTACACGGTCGCGTTGTAGCGGCCCGAAGCCCACAGGCGTGATCCGTCGGGGTTGAGCTGCAGCATGTCCGGGCTTCCGCCGCCCGCCACCCACCACTTCGTCACCACGGATCGCGTGGCGAAGCTGATCACGGAGATCGAGCCTTCGAGCCGGTTCGACACGTAGAGGAATTTCGTGTCGCGCGAAACCTGCAGCCCGTGCGCGCCGCGCCCGGTCGGGATCCACTTGACCTCTTTCATGGCCACCGGATCCACGACCGACACGCCCATGCGGCCCTGGTTGGTGACGTAGAACACGGAGCCGTCCGGCGACAGCCTCACGTCGATCGGCAGGCCGCCCACGTTGACATAGCCGGCAAGCGCCATCTTGTTGCAGTCGACCTTCGCGACGACGCCGGAGTATTCGGTCGAGATCATCAGGTAGCTGCCGTCGGCGCTGAAGTCGAGGTGGTCGGCGCCCGGCCAGGGGATCTGCACCGCCTTGAGCAGCTTCCATCCGTGCCGCCAATCGCGAAACTCGATCCGCTGCAGCCGCTCGACGACGTCGATCGCCTTCGTTCCGTCGGGCGTGAAGTAGAGGTTGTAGGGGAACGGGATGTTGACCTGGCCGCTTGGGCGGCCGGTGTGGGTGTCCAGCACGGTCAGGCTGCTCGACCCCTCGTTGTCGACGTAGAGCGCGCTCATGTCCCACGCCGGCGCGATGTGGTGTGGGATCTGGCCGACGCGGAAGTGATCGACCACCTTGTACGTCGTCGGGTTGATCACGTCCACCGTGCCTGCGTTGCTGTTGGGCACGTACACCCGCTGCGGGATCTCGCACAGCGGGCACGGCACGGTGCCCGACATCGTGTTCGCGTAGACGTTGACGCCGGGATCCGGCAGGCTCGTCGGCTGGATGTCCGCCGGAGGGACAAGACGTGCGGGCGCCTGGTCCGGCGCGCTCGCGGCGCTGGTCGTCACCGGCGGCGCGGTCCACACCACCGCGCCGACGACGGCCGCTGGGCTGACGACTGCGACGGCGAAGACGAGCGCGAAAAAGATCCGAAAGATCCGGGTCCTCAGGGCGCCGCCCTGCGATCCGGAGCCGCGTTCACTCGTCCGGAAGATCTTCAAGCTTGGGCGTCAGCTCGCAAACCCAGCGCCCGTCGTCGAGCCGGCGGATGAAACGGGCGTAGCCCTGGTTGCGGGCGACGTTGAGGAACTGCTCTTGGGTGATGAGCGTGCGCAGGCGCGCGAGGTCGGCGTACGTGCTGTCGCGCATGATGCCGCCGACCACGCCTGCGAGCTCGCGCCACTGGCCCTCGGAGAGCGGCTCGCCGTAGCCGGCGATGGTCACCAGCAGCGCGGCCGTGGCGCCGGTGATGGTGTCGGGCAGGATCTTCTCGCCCTTGGCGCGCTGGATGATCTCGCGGCCCGTGCTGATGATGTCGGCGATGCGGTCACGGCGCACGCCGATGATGTCGCGGCCGCTTCCGACCGTCGTGCCTTCGAGATATCGCGGCCCTGCGTCCATTGTCAAGCCCACTATTCTAAGTAACGCCTGAGTTGGATCTCGAACTGGCGCCCCAGCACGCGAGTTTTCGTGGCGCGGTGCGGGAGCTGGCGCAAGGAACGGTCGAGCCGCTCGCCGAACGGACCGATCGTGAGCACAGGTTCCCCGAGGAAGCGGTGCGCGCGGCGGCGGAGGCCGGTCTCCTGGGCGTGCTCATCCCGCGCGAATACGGCGGCGCCGGGCTCGACGCACTCGCCTTCGCGATCTGCATCGAGGAGCTCGCGCAGGCGTGCGCGTCGACGGCCGTGATCGTGGACGTGCACACGAGCGTGGGCACCGAGCCGATCCTGCTCTTCGGCGACGAGGCGCAGAAACGGCGCTGGCTGCCGCCGCTCGCGTCCGGCGAGATCCTCGGCGCCTTCGCCCTCTCGGAACCCGGCTCCGGCTCCGACGCGGCTTCGCTGAAGACCAGCGCGAAGCGCAATGGTGACGGCGGCTACGTCCTCAACGGCACCAAGACGTTCATCACCAACGCCGGGCGCGCCGGGCTCTACGTCGTGTTCGCGCGCACCGGGCCGGAGGAGCGCGCGGCCGGGGTGACGGCGTTCCTCGTGCCGGCCGAGTCGCCGGGCCTTCGCGTCGGCCAGGTTTTTCGGAAGATGGGCCTGCACGGCTCGCCGACCGGCGAGATCGTGCTCGAGGACGTCGAGGTGCCGGCCGAGAACCGGCTCGGCGCCGAGGGCCAGGGCTTCACGGTCGCCATGCGTGCCCTCGATTCCGGGCGCATCGGCATCTCCGGCCAGGCGCTCGGCATCGCCCAGGCCGCGTTCGAGCAGGCGGCCGGGATCATGCGGACGCGCGGGCACGAGAATTCAAAAGGCGATCTCGACGTCCTTTACCGGCTTGCCGGCCAGGGCGACGATTTCACGCTCGCGGACATGGCCGCACGCCTGGAGTCGGCCCGGCTGCTCGCTTACCACGCCGCCTGGCTGTGCGCCCAGGGCAGGCGTTTCACGCGCGAGGCGTCGATGTCCAAGCTGCACTGCACCGACACCGCGATGCAGCTTGCGCTCGACGCTCTGCAGATCGCGGGCGAGGACGGCGCGGTCGCAGGAAGCCCGTTCGAGCGCCACGTACGCGACGCCAAGGCGCTGCAGATCTACGAGGGCTCGAACCAGGTCCAGAGGGTCGTCATCGCGCGCGAATTGCTTCGCGCCGGATAATCACGTCGCATGGACTTCGAATTCACCGCCGAGCAGATCGCGATCCGGGACACGATCCGCGAGCTTGTGCAGGACCGCGTCGCACCGCGGGCGGCCGAGATCGACGCGAAGGCCGAGTACCCGAAGGACATCGAGAAGCTCTTCGCCGAGAACGGAATCCTCGGCATCCCGTTCCCGGAGCAGTACGGCGGCATCTCCGGCTCGAGCGTCACCATCTGCATGGGCATCGAGGAGATCGCCAAGGCGTGCGCGAGCTCGTCGCTGATCCTCGCCGTGCAGGCGCTCGGCTCCTACCCGATCCTGGTCGCCGGCAGCGAGGAGCAGAAGAAGCGGCTGTGCCCCCCGCTCGCCGCGGGCGAGAAGGTCGCCGCCTACGCCCTGTCGGAGCCCGGCAGCGGTTCCGACGCCGCCGCCATGAAGACGCGCGCCAAGCGGTTCGGCAACGAGTACGTCCTGAATGGGACCAAGCAGTTCATCACCCAGGGCAGCGAGGCGGGGACGCTCGTCGTGTTCGCGCAGACCGACGGCGGCGGCGACCACAAGAGCATCTCCGCGTTCGTGCTCGAGCGGGAGACGAGCCCGTGGACGGTGTCGAAGGTCGAGCACAAGCTCGGCATCCGCGGCTCACCGACGGCGCAGATCGTGCTCGAAGATGTGAAGGTCCCGGTCGAGAACAGGCTTGGCGAGGAGGGCGCCGGCTTCAAGATCGCGCTTGCGGTTCTCGACCGCTCGCGACCCGGCATCGGCGCGCAGGCGCTCGGCATCGCCGAGGGGGCCTTCGACTACGCGCTCAACTACGTCAAGGAGCGGCAGCAGTTCGGCCAGCCCATCGCGGCCTTCCAGGGCATCCAGTTCATGCTCGCCGACATCGCGACCCAGATCGAGGCGTCGCGCCACCTCGTCTACCTCGCCGCCACCAAGGTCGACGCCAAAGCGCCCGACCTCACGAGGACGGCGGCGATGGCCAAGCTGTTCGCCTCCGATATGGCCATGCGTGTGACCACCGATTGCGTGCAGCTGCTCGGCGGCTACGGATACATCAGCGACTATCCGGTCGAGCGGATGATGCGCGACGCCAAGATCACGCAGATCTATGAGGGCACGAACCAGATCCAGCGGGTGGTCATAGCGCGGTCGCTGCTGCGTTGAGCTCGGAGCAGCCCGAGAGGCCGGCCACCCCGCCGCCACCGCCCGTACCACCACCTCCACCGCCGCAGCCGCCGATGCGCCCGCCCACACCGCCCGCGCCGCCCACACCGCCCGCGCCGCCCGCGCCGCCGTACGCGACGGCGCCCGGCTACTACGGCTATCCCGGCTACGCGCCGCGCCCGCAGCCCGTCCGCAACGACGGGCGCGCCCTCGCGTCGCTGTTGGCCGGCATCGCGGGCGTCATCCTCGGCTTTCTCGGGTTGCCCGGCCTCGTGCTCGGACCGATTGCCTACTTCCTGGGCAAGGCGTCGCAGCGCCGGATCGACGAGTCCAAGGGCGCGCTCGGCGGGCGCAGCACTGCGGTCGCCGGTTGGGGCATCGGCATCGCGGCGACGCTGATCGGCGCCATCGCGTCTCTGGCGTGGTTCACGTTCGCCCTCCTGGCCACGTTCGGCACCCCTCCGGTCTAGGCGCGATGGAGCGCGTCGGCGACGCGTTCGTCTGGCCGTTCCGCGACCCGCGGTGGGCGGAGAAGATCGTCATCATCGGGTTGATCGGCCTCATCCCGATCGTCGGCAGCATCAACACGCTCGGCTGGCTTCTGGCGACGGTCGACCGGCTGCGCGCCGGGGAAGAGCAGCTGCCGCCCGGAAACTTCGACTACCTGCGGCGGGGGCTCGAGCTCTTCGTCGTCCTGCTCGTCTACGTCCTCATCGTCCTGGCCGCCGGCGCGGTGTTCTTCATCCCGGGTGTGATCGTCCTCAGCGCGGAAGGCAGCTCATCCGGCAACGGTTTCGTCGCGTTCCTCGGCGTGCTCCTGTTGCTCGCCTCGTTCGCGATCACGACCGTCGGGTTGCTGCTGTTCAACTTCGCGCGGCCGGCGATCGTGCTCGCCGTCGACCGCGGCGGGATCTCGGCCGGATTCGATGTGCCGGCGGTCGTGCGCAGGTTCACCGCGCACCCCGCCAACACGCTCATCGCCGGCCTTATGCTGATCGCCGCCGGCTTCATCGGTGGGCTCGGCGCGTACCTCTGTTTCGTCGGCATCGTGCTGACGCTGCCTTACTCGATCGCGATGGAAGCCTGGATAGTGCGGAGCTACGAGCTCGGTTCGCAAAGAGAGGAGGGACTGAATGTCGGACAACCCGCCGCCCCCGCCGGGTAACGAGCCGCCGCCTCCACCGCCGCCCGC
>CAYWTI010000112.1:0-12103 GCA_964461175.1 uncultured Actinomycetes bacterium
GGACGAAGATCGCGGCGCGCGACATGCGGTCGCGCCAGCGGCACGGCGCGCTCGAGGGCCACGAGTTCGAGTTCGCGATCGCGCAGGTGTTTCTCCGGGGCGAGCGCGTCGACGGGACGCGGAAGGGTCACGGCCGCATGGTGCGGCCGGCGCTGGTGCTGGGATGAAGGCGCTCGCGGGCATCGCCGCGGCCGTCTTCCTCGCCGCCTGCGGCGGCGGCACGAGCTCGACCGCGACGCCGAACGGCAGCCCGGTCCCTTCGCCGCTGGCGGGACCCTCCGGCAAGCTCGACGCCGAGGTGCCGATGCCGGCCGGGTTCCCGGCGGACGTGCCCGTCTATCCGAAGGCGCGGCTCACGTCGGGTGCGGGGTTCGTCTCCAGCGGCCAGGCGTCGTGGGGGATGGAGTGGCAGACGCTGGACGCGGCGAGCAAGGTGCAGGCCTTCTACGCGAGCAAGATGAGCCAGGGCGACTGGACGATCGCGTTCAGCTCGACGTCGGCGTCGACGTTTGCGGCCACGTTCAAGCGCAAGAGCAGCGCCGCGGTGACGGGCACGCTGGCTGCGAACTCGGTTGATGGGCTCACCCGCATCCTGATGAGCCTGGTCGACTCCTCGGGTTAGACCCTCGCCCCCGCGCCCCTGAATATCGGGTTCTGCATCAGCTCGCGCTCCAGGCTCGTCGCGGGCCCGTGCCCTGGGTAGAGGGCGGTCGTCGGCGGCAGGCGAAGCAGCTTGGTGCCGATGCTGACCATCTGGCGGCGCAGGTCCGTCTCCGGCATCTGCCTGCCTATGCCGCCGGCGAGGATCGTGTCGCCGACGAAGGCGTGGTTGGCGACCACGTAGCACACGCTGCCGGGGGTGTGCCCAGGCGTGTGCATGACCACGATTTTGAACTCGCCGAACTCGAGCTCGTCGCCGTCCAGGAGGTAGCGGTCGGCCGAGCGGAGGAACTGCTTGGCGTCCTGCGGATGGATGCCGGTCTCGCCGCCGGTCACCGCCTTGACGTCGTCCTTGCCGCCGACGTGGCCGGGGTGGCCGTGCGTCGCGAGGATGTATTTGACCTTGAGGCCGGCGGCCTGGTCGGTGATCTTCTCCGCGGGCAGGCCGGGGTCGATGACGACGGCCTCCTTCGTCGCCGCGTCGGAGACGATGTAGCAGTTGACCTCGCGGTCGAGCTTGACCTTGACGATCGAGAGCTTGCCCATCGGATCAGATCACTATTTACCGCAATGGAGCGGGCGGCCGTCGTCGGGTTCGCGCTGGTGCTGCTGGTGGTGTGCCTGTACTGGACGTACGGCTACATCCGCAGGCGCTCCAGGAAACGGTACTGAAGCCCCTCTGAGGCGGGCTACTGACCGGCCGCTTCCTGGATCTTGAGCCGCAGCGCGTCGAGGGAGTCGAACTTGTCCAGCGCCGGCTTGGCCCGCACCCGGTCGGGGTACTTCGCCACCTGTACCGCCTCGAGCAGCAGCTCGATCTCCTCGTCGGTGAAGCTCAGCGTCTTGTGCACGACCTCCTTCGCCGCCTTCGCGCCCGGCCGGTCGACATGGTCCTTGATGACGTCGTCCGTATCGGTGACGACCTGCGGGCGGGTCGGTCGGAAGAGCTCCTCGGAGCCGGCGAGCGATACGCGCTTGAAGCTAGGCATTCATGAATCCCCTGATCAATCCGGCGCCCGGTGGTTCTCGACGATCTTGGCGGCGAGCGCGCGGTACGACCTGGCCCCGTCCGACTCGCGCGCGTAGGTGAGGATGGACTGGCCGGCGAGCGGCGTCTCGGCGAACCGGATCGAGTCCGTGATCCAGAAGTCGTACACCTTGTCACCGTACTTCTCGCGCACGGCGGCGAGGACCTCCTGCGAGTGCAGGGCCCTGTGCTTGTACAGGGTCGGCAGGATGCCGATGAGCTCGAGCCGCGGGTTGAGGCGGCGCTTGACGCGCTCCATCGTCACCAGCAGCTCCTGCATGCCCTTGAGCGCGAGGAACTCGGCCTGGAGCGGGACCAGCACCTCGTCGGCGGCGACGAGCGCGTTGATCACGATCAGGTCGAGCGACGGCGGGCAGTCGATGATGATGAAGTCGTACCGGCGCTGCGCCGGCTCGAGCTTGTCGCGCAGGATGCTCTCGCGCCCGATCTCGTTGATGAGCTGGTTCTCCGCGCCGGCCAGCTCGATGTCGGCGGGGATGTAGTGGACACCCATCTGCGGCGCCTCCTGGACGACGTCGGTGACCGTCGTCTCAGGGTCGACGAGCAGGTGATAGACCGTCTTCTCAAGCTCGGCGGGCGGCTTCATGTAGAGCGTCAGGTGCCCCTGGGCGTCGAGATCGATCAAGAGGACGCGCTGGCCTATCTCGGCGAGAGCGGCGCCCAGGTTGACGGCGGTGGTGGTCTTGCCTACCCCGCCCTTCTGCATCGCGACGGCGATCGTTCGGGCCAAAAGTCGATGCGAGTCTAACCCAACCCGCGCGTTCTGACTGGCTTCGGGGGACTGGACGCTAGAATCTGCGCGCCTTGGTAATCGACATCCTGGTCGTCGTCGTCCTGGTGATCGCCCTGATCACCGGCTTCCAGCGCGGGGTGATCCAGCCGCTGCTGGCGGAGATCTTCTTTTTCGGCACCCTGCTCGTGGTCTTTCGCTTCCACGACCAGTACACGAACGAGATGCAGAAGATCGCGCACCTTTCGCCCGTGCTGTCCGTGTTCGTCGCGCTCATCCTCGCGGTCGTCCTGGGCGCCGTCGGCGGCGCGATCGGCGGCATGTTCCACCGCATGGAGGCGATCCGCGGCATCGACGGCCTCCTGGGCGTCTTCGTCCACGGGATCGTGACCCTGATCGTCGTCTACCTCGCCGTCTCGGCGCTCGTCGTCCTCGACAACGCGTTCAAGCCGGCGCTCGCGAGCGCGAACCTGACGCTCTCGCAGGTGAACCAGCTCGAGACCGAGATCCTGTCCAACCCGATCACGGCGGCGATGGTGTCGAAGACGGACCTCCAGGCGCTGAAGGACGCAGCCGACAAGGGCACGGCGAACATCAACAACGTGGGCGGCATCCACCAGCTCGAGCAGATCTACCAGGACTTCCTGCAGCCGCAGCTGCACGGCTCGCGCATCGTGCCGTTCATCCTCGGTTTCGGCAAGCACCTGCCGTTCATCGGCCGCGTCGGCCCTGACGACCTGCACAACGCGCCGGCGCCCACGCCGACGACATGTGCGTCGCCGACGGCGAAGACCACGCCGAAGCCGACGGCCAGCGCCAAGCCGACCGCGACACCGAAGACGACCCCGACCTCGGTGCCGTGCCCGACGCCCAGCCCGACGAAGTAACGTAGTCGGAGCGTGACACGCTGATGGCGCTGGACCTGTCGCTCACTCCTGACCAGGAGCAGCTCGTCGACGCCGTGCGCGACTTCTGCGCGCGCGAGTTCGCCCCGAGGATCGCCGCCGACGACCGCGCCAACCGGCACGACCCAGAGATCTTCGCCAAGCTCGCCTCCCTCGGCCTACCGGGCGTGTGCTTCCCGCAGCGCTACGGCGGCTATGGGCTCGACTACCTCTCCCTCGGCCTCGTGTGCGAGGAGTTGGAGTACGTCGACACGGTTTACCGCACCGTTCTGTCCGTCCACGTGGGGCTGGTGGGCATGGGTCTGTACACCTGGGCCAGCGAGGAGCAGAAGCAGCAGTGGCTCGTGCCGATGGCGTCGGGCAAGAAGCTCGCCTGCTACGGCCTGACCGAGCCGAACGCCGGCTCGGACGTCGCTTCGATGCAGGCGACCGCGAAGCGCCGCGGCGACGTCTACGTCCTCAACGGCGAGAAGACGTGGGTCTCGGATGCGGACACCGCTGACTTCCTGCTCGTCTTCGCCAAGACCGACCCCAAGGGCGCGCACAAGGGCGTGTCCGCCTTCATGCTCGACCGCGAGGCCTGCGGCAAGGCGCTGCGTACCGAGCCCATCGAGGACCGCCTCGGCATCCGTGCCGGTGACGTCGGGTCGATCCACATGAGCGACCTCGAGGTACCCGAGGCCAACCGCATCGGCGACGAGGGCGACGGCTTCAAGATCGCGATGAGCTGCCTCGACAACGGCCGCTTCACCGTCGGCGCGGGCGCGACGGGCACGGTCCGGGCGGCCCTCGATGCATCCGTGAAGTACGCGCGCGAGCGCAAGACTTTCGGCCAGGAGATCGGCCGCTACCAGCTCGTGCAGCAGATGATCGCGAGGATGTCGCGCGACTACGAGATCTGCCGTCTTCTCTACTTCCAGGCGGCCTGGTTGAAGAACATCGGCCGGCGCAACACCCGCGAGACGTCAATGGCCAAGCAGTACGCGACCGACGCGGCGTTCAACGCCGCCAACGACGCGATCGAAGTGCACGGCGCGTACGGCTACTCCGCGGAGTACCCCGTCGAGCGCTTCCTGCGCAACGCACGCGGCCCGATCATCTATGAGGGCACGCGCGAGATCCACACCGTCCTGCAGGGCGAGTACGCCCTCGGCTACCGCGAGGACCGCCCGGTCAAGCGATCGCTGCCTCCGTACCAGCCGGACTGAGCGCGGAGCGCGCACGGGCGCGCCGCCGGCTGCACGTGCTCGACTTCGCCGTCCTTTCCCTGTACTGGATCGCGATCGGCTATCTCTGGAACAGCCTCACGGCGCTGATCCTCCCCGACCTGATCATCCAGCTCGTCGGCCGCGCCAACGAGGGGACGGCCGCCGGTTTCCTCAAGGCGCTCGGCACGATCGTGGCGGTGGTGTGGCAGCCGATCGTAGGCGGCATCTCCGACCGCACGTCGACGCGCTGGGGGCGCCGGCGGCCGTTCATCGTCGCCGGCACCGCGGGCGATCTCGTCTTCCTCGCCGGCATCGCGCTTGCGGGCAACTACTGGTGGCTCGTCGTCGTGTACTTCGGCCTCCAGTTCGCGTCGAACACCGCGCAGGCGCCGTACCAGGGCCTGCTCCCGGACGTCGTCCCGGTGGAGCAGCGCGGGGAGGCTTCGGGTTACTACGGCGTTGCCAACCTCGTCGGCATCGCCGCCGGCACCGTCGGCGCCGGCCTGCTGCTGGCGCACTTCGGGAGGGGTGCCGCCATCCTCTCCATCGCCACAGTGCTCGTGGCCACGATGCTCGTGACCGTGCTGGCGGTACCCGACCGCGTGGCGCCGGTGGAGCGCCACTTCCAGAGCCTGCGCGAGCTGGTGGCGAAGACGTTCGGCGTCCCGCTCCACAACCGCCAGTTCGTCTGGCTGATGGTGTCCCGGCTCCTGATCTTCATGGGCTTCGGCGGCCTGCAGAACTACGCCTTCTTCTACTTCGACAACGTGTTCTTCCAGCACGACCGGCGCGCGACCACGCTCGCGGCGTCGACCCTGCTCGGGATCGCGATCACAGTCGCGGCGCTCGTCAGCTGGCCCGCGTCCCGGCTCTCCGACCGCATCGGCCGGCGCCCGCTGATCGTCGCCGCCGGCGGCTTCGGCGCGGCCGGCAGCCTGGTCCTGGTCTTCAGCCACTACCTCTGGGCGCCGGGAGCGATCGTCGCGCCGATGGCCTCGGCGCTCCACGTCCCCCAGCTGGCCGCCCAGGCGACGCTGGCCGGTCTCGTCATCGGCCTCGGCCTCGGCGTCTTCTTCTCGGTCGACTGGGCGTTCATCCAGGACGTCATCCCCGCCCACGAGGGTGGCCTGTACATGGGCTTCTCCAACATCGCCACGGCCGGCGCCGGCATCATGGCGGTCGCCTTCGGCGGCCCGCTCCTGGACCTCTTCAACCGCGGGCCGCTGATCCTCGGGTTGCCCGGCGGCTTTCCAGTAGTCTTTGGCGTCTTTGTCGTCTGGTTCGTGATCGGTGCGGTTAGCATCCTCAAGGTCCAGGAAAGGAGAAGCTTGTGAACCTCGCCGGTCTGCGTCCGTGGGGCGGCCTCGGGGGCGCCTCGTCGCCGAACGTCGCCGTCGCCGGCATTCCCTACGACGGCTCGGCCGTTTACCGCAAGGGTGCGGCCCTCGCCCCGCAGCGGATCCGTGAGCTGTCGGCGGCCATGCCGCCGGTCTCGGAGGAGGGGCGGCTGCTGACCGGGCTGTCGGTGCAGGACCTGGGTGACCTTGAAGCGGGCGACGACATCGCGACCGGATGGAGACAGCCTGCCGAGCGCCTCGCCGCGGTTCCGGCGGACGAGTTCCTCACGGTCATGGGCGGCGACCACTGCACCGCCATCGCCACGCTCGCGGCGCAGGCGCGACGGCACCCCGACCTCCACGTCCTGTGGGTCGACGCGCACCCCGACCTGTGCGACTTCTCCCGCGGCGGAAGGTGGACCTGCGGTTGCGCAATGCGCCGCGCGCTCGAGGTGGCGGGCATCGAGCCGGCACGCGTCGCCATCGCCGGCGGTCGCGACTACGACCCCGAGGAGCTCGAGTTCGTCGCCGCCAACGGTATGACGCTCGTCTCGGCGGCGGAGGTTGCGCGCGACCTGGGCGCCTCGGCGAAGAGGCTCGCCGCGGTGCTGGCGGGCAAGAAGGTGCACGTGTCCTTCGACATCGACGTCCTCGATCCGGCGTTCGCGCCGGGCACCGAGATCCCGTCCGCCGGAGGCCTGTCGACGCGCCAAGCGCTCGAGCTCCTCCGCGCGGCGACGGAGCGGTCGTCGCTCGTCGGCTTCGACGTCGTCGAGGTCTCTCCGCCGTTCGACACCGGCGACATCACGGTGTTCGCGGCGCTGAAGATGATCTTCGAGGTCTGGGGCATGGTCGACAGCCGCCGGCCCGCCGGCGTCGAAGAAGCGGCATGGAAAGCGCGGATGTAGTCATCGCCGGCGGCGGCATCATGGGCTGCGCGCTGGCCTACCAGCTCGCCCGCCGGGATGTCGACGTCCTCCTGCTCGAGCGCGCGACCTTCGGCTCCCAGTCGACCGGCAAATGCGCGGGCGGCGTCCGCCAGCAGTTCTCGATGGAGGCCAACGTGCGCCTCCAGCTCATGTCGACGCGCATGTTCGAGACGTTCGAGGAGGAGACCGGCCACGCGGCGGACTTCCGCCAGATCGGCTACCTGTTCGTGCTCACGCTGCCGCAGCACGTCGAAGACTTTCGCCAGAGCATGGAGATGTGGCGTCGCGTGGGCCTGAACGACGCCCGCTGGGTCGACGCGGACGAGGCGGCGAGGATGGTGCCGATCCTCAACGTCGACGACGTCCTCGGGTGCACGTTCTGCCCGAGCGACGGCGTGGCGAGCCCGGCCGACGTGACCGCGGGCTACGTGGCGTCGGCGCGGCGTCACGGCGCGCGCCTGCACGAGGGGGTCGAGGTGATCGGCGTCGACGTGGCGCAGGGCAAGGTCCAGGCTGTGCGCACCTCGCAGGGCGAGGTGGCGACCAGGACGCTCTTCGACTGCGCGGGCGTCTGGTCGCCTGCGATCGGCCGCATGGTCGGCGTCGAGATCCCCGTGCTGCCCTACCGGCGCCACGTCGCCGTGACGGAGAAGGTCAGCGGCGTCTCGCGCACAACCCCGATGACCGTCGACTTCGCGAGCTCGTTCTACTTCCACCCCGAGGGCGACGGCGCGCTTTTCGGCATGAGCGACAAGGCCGAGCCGCCCGGGTTCAGCACCGAGGTCGACTGGAACTTCCTGGAGAGGATGGTCGGCCACGTCGAGAGGCGCGCGCCGGCGCTGGCCGGCGCCGGCATCAAGACCGCATGGGCGGGGCTGTACGAGACGACGCCCGACCACCAGGCGATCCTCGGGCCGATCCCCGATGTCGAAGGCTTCTGGTGCGCCACCGGGTTCAGCGGCCACGGGTTCATGCAGGCGCCCGGGGCCGCGCTGCTGCTGACGCAGCTGCTGCTGGACAAACGGTCGGACGTGGACATCAGCCCGTTCGGCTTCGAGCGGTTTGCCCGCGGCGGACTCGTCCGCGAGAAGAACGTGATCTAGGCGCCGGCTAGCGCTTGTAGACCAGGGCCAGGATCATCAGCAGCGCGCCGCCGGCCAGCAGGACGACGCCGCAGCCGGAGGAGACGACCGTGTACACGATCCCCCCGCTGGCGGCGTAGGTCTCCGGGTAGCGCGCCCGGCCGCGCCGTCGCCGGATGGCCGCGGCTATGGCGGCGAAGCCGAGCAGCAGGGCGAAGACCCCGAGCACGAAGCTGCTGGATGTCGCACCGGCCACTGGCGCTCAGTATCGCTCCGATACGATTACCGGCCGTGGCGCGCATCCTCCTCCTGGGCTCGACCGGCTTCGTCGGCCGCGGCGTCGCCCACAAGATCCTCGACGCCGGCCACCAGCTCCGCGTCCTGGTCCGCGACCCGATGAAGGCGGCCGCGTTCAAGGTCCGCGGCGCCCAGGTCGTGGTCGGCGACGCGCTCAACGCGCAGGCCGTGACTGCGGCCGCGCAGGGCGTCGAGCACATCATCAGCCTGGTCGCGGTGCGCCGGAACCGGCCGCAGTCGTACCTGGCGGTGAACGTGGACGGACCGCGCATCATGGGCCAGGCCGCGATCGCCGCGGGGGTGCGCTCGGTCGTGCTCGTCAGCGCGATCGGTGCCAAGCTCGACCCGCACTTCAAGTACTTCACGTCACGCTGGATGGGCGAGCAGGAGCTGGCGAAGACCGGAGTCGCCGGCACCATACTGCGCTTCTCGTTCATCCTCGCCGAGGAGGGCGGCATCCTCAACGACTTCGAGCGCTCGCTCATCGGCCCGTTCGCCGTCATCCCCGGGAGCGGGCAGGCCAAGCTGCAGCCGATCCTTCGCGAGGACGCCGCGCGGTGCATCGTCGAGACCGTCGCCCGCCCTGAGCTGCTCGGGCACATCATCGAGCTGGGCGGTCCGGAGGTCGTGACCTACGAGGCCATCTTCGACTGGTTCTTGCACGCGCGCGGAATCAAGAAGCCCAAGCTCAAGCTGCCGGTCCCGCTGGTGTCGATCCCGGCCATCGCGCTCGAGGCCGTGTCCACGAACCCGCCGATCACGCCGGACGAGGTGAACATGATCCAGGCGGACAACCTGGCGGCCGGCATCGACTCCGTCAGCTCGCAGTACGGCTGGCGCCCGACGGCGCCCAGCTCGTGGGCGCCGGTCAACTGGCAGAAGAGGCAGGGGATCAAGGTCGGTCGCTGAAGGTCCGCGCGTTCTTCGGGCTGCCGCTGCCCGAGGAGCACCGCGCGGCCTACGCGAGCGCGTTGCTCGGTTCGCCGGCGCTGGCGCCGAGGTGGCGCTGGACGCGGGTCGAGAACCTCCATCTCACGATCCGCTTCCTCGGTCATGTCGAGCTCGCGAGCGCTGACCGGATCGCGGGCCGGGTCGAGGCGAGCGCGCCGCGCGCATTCGCCCTACAGCTCGGCGGTCTGGATGCGTTCAAGCGCGGCCGGCTCGCCAGCGTGCTGTGGGTCGGCCTCCAGCTCGGCGCCGAGGAGGTCAGCGCGCTCGCCGCGGTCGTGGAGGCCGAGTGTGCGCGGGAAGGCATGGAGGCGGAAAAGCGGCCGTACCGGCCGCACATGACGCTCGCGCGAGCACGCGAGCGCGAAGGCGCGCCGGTGCCGCGCGTGAACGTTCCGGAGCTGCCGCCGTGGCGGGCCGGTGAGCTCGTGCTCTTTCGCTCGCAGCTGGGACGGTCGGGTCCGGTCTACGAGCCGCTGCGGTCGATCACGCTGCGCTGAGACCGGCCTGCGCGCACTCGAGGTCCTGCTCCGGCTTGCCGCCGCTGACGCCGACGGCGCCGGCGACGCGGTCGTCACGCCGGATCAGCACCGAGCCGAGGCCCGGCACGATGGGCACGCGCACGAGGCGGTCGGCCACGGCGAAAAAGCCAGGCCGGTCTCGCGCCAGGTCGGCGAGCCCGCCACCGTCGCGGTAGAGCATCGCCGCGCCGACGGCCTTGGCCTCGGCGATCTGCGGTGACAGCGGCGCCGCCCCGTCCATTCGCGACAGCGCGACCAGGAACCCGCCCTCGTCGACGACCGCGACCGTAACCCTGATGCCGATCTCCTGCGCCTTCGCCTGCGCCCGCTCGACGATCGCGTTTGCCTCAGCCAGCGTGACTGCCATCAGCGCAAGTCTCGCACGGCCAAACAGCTACAACCGGTAGGTTGGCGGCGAACTGACTTTTGGCCTTGCGCGTCCGGCCGCCGTGCCTTAGCTTTTGCAGCGGCCCCGAGGGAAACGTTCGAGGGGGCGGGAACAGGGCCGCAAGGCCGTGTACCGGCTCCCGAGAGGCGATCCGTCGGGGTCACTTCTTTTTCCGGCAGGGTTTTCCAGCCGACGCGCTACGCTGCACCGACCGTGGCCGTAGCCGAGCGCAGCAGCCGACCCCAGCGGCAAGTCCCGACCGCGATCGAGCTTTCGATCGTGATGCCCTGCCTCAACGAGGTCGAGACGCTCGCCACTTGCATCCTGAAAGCGCGGCACGCGATCGCGACGCTCGACGTGGACGGCGAGATCATCGTCGCCGACAACGGCAGCACCGACGGTTCGCAGGCGATCGCGCGTGAGCTCGGCGTGCGGGTCGTCGACGTCAAGAGGAAGGGCTACGGCAGCGCGCTGCGAGGCGGCATCGCCGCCGCGCGCGGCCGGTTCGTGATCATGGGCGACGCCGACGACAGCTACGACTTCACCGCCATCGGCCCGCTCCTGCAGAAGCTGCGCGACGGGTGCGACCTGGTGATGGGCAACCGGTTTGCGGGCGGCATCCGCCAGGGCGCCATGGTGTGGTCGCACCGCTGGGTCGGCAACCCGGCGTTGACGTTCATCGGGCGCATGTTCTTCCACGCGCCCGTGCGCGACATGCACTGCGGGCTGCGCGGCTTCCGCAAGGACGCGTACGACCGCCTCCGCCTACGCGCGACGGGGATGGAGTTCGCGAGCGAGATGGTGATCAAGGCGTCGCTGCAGCGCATGCGCATCGCCGAGGTCCCCGTGACGTTGAGCCCGGACGGGAGATCGCGCCCGCCACACCTGCGCACGTGGCGGGACGGATGGCGCCACCTGCGCTTCATGCTCCTCTTCAGCCCGCGCTGGCTCTTTCTGTATCCGGGTATCGCGGTCTTCGCCGCCGGCCTCGCTGTCGGTGCGCTGCTGGAGAGCGGACCGAAGACGGTTGGCGGCCTGCACCTCGACATCCACACGCTGCTCCTCGCGGGGTTCGGGTGCCTGATCGGCTACCAGCTCGTCGTGTTCGCCGTGTTCACGAAGGTGTTTGCGATGGAGCACGGGTTCCATCCGCCGAACCCGGGTTACAGCGCGATGTTCCGCTACGTCTCTCTCGAGACCGGGCTCGTCGCGGGTGCGTTGATGTTCGGCATCGGCATCGCCGGCCTGGTGGTTGCCGTCCTGTCGTGGGGTGCGGTCGGCTTCGGCAGCCTAGACCCGCGCCTGACCATGCGCGAGGTCATTCCCGCCGCTGTGCTGCTCACGCTCGGGGTGCAGACCGTCTTCGCGAGCTTCTTTCTGAGCATCCTCGGTCTCGACAAACCCGACGACGAGGACGAAGCCTAGGTCCCACGCCAGCTGCGGCCAGGGCACGCCCATGGTCAGCACCTGCATCGTGACGAAGCCCAGGGCGAGCCACGCTTTGTGGATCGTCGACGTCGCACCCCGAAGGACCAGCCAGGCGGCGAGGAGCACGTTGCCGTAGTCGGCCTGGTGGAGGTGGAACGACACCATCAGCGATCCGACGGCGCCCAGGGCGAAGATCGCGTCGACATCGCCGCGACGCCGCCACGCGACGAAGAGGCACAGCGCACCCTGCGCGGCGAGCACCGCGTACGCGACGGGGCCGAGCCCGAACAGGTAAGCGACGGTGTAGAAGGAGTGTCCGGGGTCGGTCTGGATCCACTGCAGCGTGGACCAGAAGTCGCGCAGGCCCGAGGCGCCCAGCGTCGCCGCGCTGAGACCGGCGAGCACCGCACCGGTGACCGCGCAGGCGAACACGGCGCGCCAGCGCGCGGCTGCGACCAGGCACAGCGGCACCATGACGACGACCTGCGGCTTGAGCGCCGTCGCCACCGCGAGCACGACCCCGGCCGCCACGGGCTGCTCGCGACGCATCAGCCACCACGCCGTGGCGACGAGGGCGAGCACGAGCATGGTCGGCTGGCCGAAGTAAAAGGACTCCAGCACC
>CAYWTI010000113.1:0-21470 GCA_964461175.1 uncultured Actinomycetes bacterium
TTCTGCGAGCCGGCCCACCTGGCCCAGGTCCTGACCAACCTCATCGGCAACGCCCTCGAGTACACGACTGGGTCGGTGCAGGTGGAGGCGCGCCAGGTCCAGCGCGGGTGGCTCGAGATCTCGGTCGCGGACAACGGCCAGGGCCTACCGGCGGCCACCCTCGAGACCGTGTTCGAGAAGACCGGCCCCGCAGGGCGAAGCCGCTCCCAGGGCGGCCTCGGGCTGGGCCTGTACCTGTGCCGGCTCGTCGTCGAGCGCTCGTTCGGCGGCCGCATCTGGGTGGCGGCGAGCGACAGGCGGGGGACGACGTTCAGGTTCACAGTTCCCGCACGAATCCGCCCCTAGGTCGCGTTACTACATAGATGAGCGCCGTCCCAGCGCCGCTCTGGGTCAGGGTCGGCGGCGGGCTAGAGCTCGTCCCCGACCACAAGCGCCACGGCCCCGCCGACGCGGCGTTTCCGCCGCCGGGCGGCCCGTGGGAGGCTCTCGTCCTCAACGGCCGGCTCGTCGGGTGGGCGGAACGTGGCGGGCTGCGCGTGGCCCGGCAGAGCGCCGAGATCGGCCAGAGGTTGGCGCACGAGCACCGCGAGTACCTGCTCGGGCGACTCGGCCACAAGCTGCGCTCTTCCGTGCTCGCACTGCAAGAGTCGGCGCGGCAGGCGGCGTTCGGCCGGCCGGAGCTCCTGGAGGGCGTGTTCGAGCAGGCGCAGGAGGTGGGGCGGAGGGCGGCCGGCCTCGAGGCCGCGGCGGTCGAGCCGAAGGACCTCGCGCGCGGGGTCGTCCTCGGCGCGGTCCTCAACCTGGCCGTCCCGTCCGCCTCGAACCGGGTGCCCGCGGATGCGACCGTGCTCGGATCCGAGCCAGTCCTCGTCGAGGCGTTCACCCGCGTGCGCGACTGGCTGCTCGGCGACGCGCTCACCGTCACAGCCGAGCCGCTGGGCGGATGGTGGAAGGTGATGGTGAGCGCCACAGGCGAGCGCAAACCGCTGCCCGTGCCCGAGCTCGGCGAGCCGCTCGTCCGCCTGATCGTCGACACGCAGCTCGACGGCTGGCTCGACACCGGCCGGCCCGACGGCGTCGACATCTACCTCCCCGCGTACCACTTCCGCTAGGCGTTGGCGTCCGTCTCGAGGGTCGTCGCGCCCAACCCCGGTCCGTACACGGGACCGGGCACGAACACGTGGATCCTCGACGCGGGCCCGGTCGCGATCGTCATCGATCCCGGGCCTGATGACAGCACGCACCTCGAGGCCATCGAGAAGCGGCTCGCAGGCAAGACCGTCGGGGTCGTCCTGGTCACGCACTCCCATCCCGACCATCTGCCGCTGGCCGAGCGCCTCGCGTCGCGGCATCACGCGTCGGTACGGCGCCATCCCGAGCTGGCGGACGGCGACATCGTCCGGGCGGGGAACCTCGGCGTCACCGCGCTCCACACGCCCGGCCACAGCGCGGACCATCTCTCGTTCTTCATCGCGGACGATGGCGCGGTCTTCACCGGCGACCTCATCCTCGGCCGCGGCAGCTCGATGGTCACGTACCCCGAGGGCGACGTCGCCGCCTACCTGCGCTCGCTCGACCGGCTGGCCGCTCTGCGCCCCCGGACGCTGTTTCCCGGGCACTGGGACCCGGTCACCGACGCGATGGCGAAGATCGAGGAATACCGCGCGCACCGGCTCGAGCGCGAGGCGCAGGTGCTCGCCGAGGTGCGCCGCGGCGCCGGCACCGCGCCCGAGCTGACGCGCCGGGTCTACGGCGACCTCGACACCACCCTGCTGGTCGCGGCCGAGATGACGCTGCGCGCGCACCTGCGCAAGCTCGTCGACGACGGCGCGATTCGAGAGCGTGGGGAGGTCTACGAACCCGTCGGTACAGTAGGCGCGTGACCGCGCCCACGCCAATCCTTTCGCTTGCCGCGCCCGAGCTCGAATCGTGGTTCGCGGCGCGGGGCGAACCGGCGTACCGGCGCAAGCAGGTTTGGTCGTGGCTCGCGCGGGGCGCAACCGGCTTCGACGCGATGCGTGATGTGCCGCGACCGCTGCGTGAGGTTCTCGCGGCGGAGTTCTCGACCACATCGCTTCGCCCGATCGCGACCTCCGTCGCCGACAAGGGGCTGACGACGAAGACACTGTTCGAGCTTGACGGCGGGCACTCGGTCGAGGCGGTCGTGATGCGCTATCGGGACCGCGCGACCCTGTGCATCTCGTCGCAGGCCGGGTGTCCCGTGGGCTGTCCGTTCTGCGCCACGGGCAAGTTCCCGTTCGGCCGCAACCTGAAGGCCCACGAGATCGTCGAGCAGGCTCTTGACGCTGAGCGCGTCCTGGCGGGCGAAGGCCGGCGGCTGTCGCACGTCGTGTTCATGGGCATGGGCGAGCCGATGGCGAACTATCGCGCCGTCGTCGATTCGGTCCGGCGCCTCGCCGACCCCGACCTCCTCGGCATCAGCCCGCGGCGCATCGTGGTCTCCACCAGCGGGCTGATCCCGCGGATCACCGAGCTGGCGACCGAGAAGATCCCGGTCACGCTCGCGATCTCGCTGCACGCCGCGCGCGACGAGCTCCGTGACTTTCTCGTGCCGATCAACCGCAAGTACCCGGTCCAGCAGCTAGTCGAAGCGGCGCAGGCGTACGGCGAGACGACCGGACGCCGCGTGAGCTACGAGTGGGTGATGCTCGCCGGTGTCAACGACTCCGAGCGCGACGTGCACGAGCTGGGCGCGCTTCTTCGCGGCAAGCTCGCCCACGTGAACCTCATACCTTTCAACCCCGTCGACGGGACGCCTTTCCACGCGCCCGACAGGACGTCGATCCGCGCGTTCAAGGAGAAGGTCGAGGCGCAGGGCCTGAACGTCACGGTGCGCGACACGCGCGGCCGCGAGGCCGACGCGGCATGCGGCCAGCTGCACGAGCGCGTCATGCGGGCCAGGATCCCCGCCTAGCCCGATGCTCTACGCCGGCACGTCCGGCTTCAGCTACGCCGGCTGGAAGGGCAAGTTCTATCCGCGGACGTTGCCCAGCTCGAAGATGCTGCGGCACTACGCCGAGCGTCTGACCGGCGTCGAGCTGAACGGGAGCTTCTACCGCACGCCGCCGGAGTCGACGCTCGTGAAGTGGGCGGCCGAAACGCCGCCAGGCTTTCGCTTCTGCATGAAGGCGAACCGCGGCCTCACCTACTCCGCCGACGCATTCGACCGTGTCGGCCTCGCGCGCCTGTTCACCGCGCGCATCGCCGTCATGGGCGAGCGGCTCGGACCCGTGCTGCTGCAGTTCCCACCGGTGCGCCACAAGAACCTCGACCTGCTCGACTCCCTGCTGACGGCGCTGGCGCGCCCGGCGGCGGCGGAGTTCCGGCACGAGTCGTGGTTCGACGAGGACACATACACGGTGCTGCGGAGCCACGGCAGCGCGCTCGTCGTCACGGACGAGGCGAAGTGGCCGCGCGCGCCTGTGGTCGACGTCGGTCCCGTCGCGTACTTCCGGCTACGGCGCGGCTACAGGCAGCGGTCGCTGGAACCCTGGATCGGCGAGGTGCGCGCGGCCGTCGCTGCGCACGAGGACGTGCACGTCTATTTCAAGCACGACTCGGGGTCGCCGGCGCTGGCGCGGCGGCTCTTGCGGCTCGTCGCAGCAGAACCGGTGCGGCGATGAGCGCGACGGCGACCATGAGCGCCGACGCGAGCTGCGCCTGGCGCAAACCGATGAACACGCTCGGGTCGGTGCGCAGGAAGCTCAGGAAGAACCTGCCCGCCGCGTAGACGGAGAAGTAGATAAGGCCGAGGACCCCGTCGGGGAGGCGCTTCTTCAAGCGCTGGTGAAACGGCAGCAGCGCCGCGAGGACGGCGAGGCACAGCACCATCTCGTACGCGACCTCGGGGTGGACGACCTTGCCCGGCTCGCCGAGCGTGTTGGGGTTCACGTATTCGACGCCCCAGGGCAGGGTCGTCGGCGTGCCGTGATGCTCGCCGTTGATGACGTCGCCGATGCGGCCGACCGTCAGGCCGATCATCGCGCCGGGCCCGCCGGCGTCGATGATCTTCCAGAACGAGAACCTCGCCCGCCGGGCCCAGATGTAGGCGCCCACCATTGCCCCGAACAGGCCGCCCCACTGGCTGATGCCGCCCTCGGTCAGGGCGAACATGCGGAGCAGCTGCCCGTTGGAGAACAGCTTGAAGTTCTCCCACACGTAGAGGAGGCGCGCGCCTACGAGGCCGACGACCACCATCCACGCCAGCCCGTCACCTCCGCCGCCCTCGAGCACCACGCCGTCACGCTCGAGGAGCCAGAAGCCGAGGCGCGCGGCGGCGATTATCCCGAGCACCGAGAAGACGCCGTGCCACGTGATCAGCAGCGGGCCCAGGCGCACGATGTTCGGGTTCAGGTCGATGACGATCGTGAGGAGGGTCACGCCGCGCGCTCGAGGCGAGAAAGGGCAACGTCCTTCGGCAGCAGCGCGAAGGCGTAGTGGATCGGCAGCGAGACCTTCTTGCCCGTGAGCACGTCCCGCAGCGGGTTGTAGAACTTGCCCTTGCTCACGCCCGCGCGCTCGACGGCCTTCTCGAGCGCCGGCTCGATCGCGTCTGGCTCCCACGGCACCGGCCGCAGCGCCTCGATCGCCGTGCGCACCCGCGCGCCGGTCTCGGGGTCGAGCTCGGGGATGGGCGGATCGGTCCACAAATAGTCGAGGTAGTCGATCGCCTGCGAGAGCTTGTGCATGCGCGTCTTGAGCGCAGGGACGGCGAGACGAATGGTGGCCTCGCCGACCTGCGGCACGAGCGGCCGGATGCGGCGTGCCAGCTCTTCGTCCGGCAGCGCGCGGATGTACTCGCCGTCGATCCAGTTGAGCTTGGTCCAGTCGAAGCGCGCGCCGGCGTGCTGCACACGGTCGAACGAGAAGACGCGCAGCAGCTCGTCGAAGCTGAAGATCTCCTGCTCGGTGCCGGGATTCCAGCCGAGCAGCGCGAGGTAGTTCAGCAGCGCCTCCGGAATGTAGCCCTGGTCGCGGAAGAGGATCAGGTTCGCCTCCGCGTGCTTGCGCTTGGAGAGCTTGCTGCCGTCCGCCGCCAGGATCAGCGGCATGTGCGCGTACGCCTGTGGTCGCGGGTAGCCCAGCGCGTCGACGAGCATCAGCTGGTACGGCGTGTTGGAGAGGTGCTCCTCGCCGCGGATCACGTGCGTGATGTCCATCACGGCGTCGTCGACGGGGCTCGCGAACTGGTAGGTCGGGTAGCCGTCCGACTTGACGATGATGAAGTCGCCGATCAGGTTGCCGTCGAAGCGCATATCGCCGCGGACCAGGTCGTGGAACGAGATCTCGCCGCCGGGGACGCGGAACCGGACCGCGAAGACCTCGCGGCCCTCGGGTGGATCGTTCAGGCAGCGCCGCGAATACCGGTACGCGCGCTTTTCCACCTGCGCCTGGCGGCGCTCGGCCTCGAGCTCCTCGGGCGTGCAGTAGCACCGGTACGCCTTTCCTTCCTTGATCAGGCCCGCGGCCTCTTCGCGATAGAGGTCGACACGCTCCGACTGCCGGTAGGGAGCATGCGGGCCGCCCTTGTCCGGGCCTTCATCCCAATCGAGTCGAAGCCAGTGCAGGCTCTCGTAGATCAGCGCCTCGTACTCGGGCCGGTTGCGGTCCATGTCGGTGTCGTCGATGCGCAGCACGAACACGCCGTCGTTCTGGCGCGCGAACAGCAGGTTGTATAGCGCAGTGCTCGCGGTGCCGAGGTGCGCGAAGCCCGTCGGGCTCGGCGCGATCCGGACGCGAACGGGGGAGGCGGAAGGCACGGCCATACCATACGGTCGTGGCTGGAGTGCTCGTGCTCAACGGCGGCGACGAGTTCAAGCCCGGCAACGACGACCAGGACCGCATCCTCGCCGCGGCCGCGGGCAAGGGCACGGCCTACGTGGTTCCCACCGCCGCCGCCCGGCAGGGACCCGAGGAGGCGGTCGCTCACGCGACGGAATGGTTCGGCCGGCTCGGCGTCTCGCTCCGCGAGCTTCGCGTCCTCAAACGCGCCGACGCGAACTCCAAGGAGCTCGCGGACGAGGCGCGGGCGGGCGGGCTTTTCTACCTGGTCGGCGGCGACCCCGGCCTGGTCGCGCAGGTCCTTAGGGAGTCGCGCGTCTGGAATGCGATGGTCGAGGCTTGGGAGGGCGGCGCCGCGCTCGCGGGCTCCTCGGCGGGCGCCATGGCGCTGTGCGCCTACACCCTCGTCCGCGCGACCTGGCCGGACCGGACCAACCGCCGACCGGCGGACGCGCTCGGCCTTGTCGCCGACACCGCCGTCCTCCCGCACTACGACACCTTCGGTCACCGGTGGATCGACTCGGCGAGGCGGGAGCTGCCGGCGGCGACTCTTCTCGGCATCGACGAGCGGACCGCGGCGGTGTGGCGTGACGGCGAATGGACCGCGGCCGGGCGCGGCAACGTGACGGTAATCACCGGCGACACGATGATGACGTTCCCCGCCGGCGAGAAGGTGACCGGCCTACCCGCGCCCGCCCGTATGCTTCGGCCGAATCCGTGATCAGCCCGAAACGAGGACCGCGACTCGTCCATTCCGGCTACCTCGAGCTCGGGTCGCTGCGCGTCCACCACATGCTTGGCGGGCACGGGTCGCCGGTCCTCTTCGTCCACGGCCTCGGCTCGTCCGGCTACATGGAGTGGCGGCACAACCTCGAGCCGGCTGCTGTCCGTCACCGCGTCTTCGCGCCCGACCTCCCGGGCTACGGCCGGACCGACAAGCCGCGGGCGCGCTACTCCGTGGCTTACTTCGCCCGCTTCGTCGAGCGCTACATGGTCGATCGCGGGCTTCGCTCGGCTTCGATCATCGGCGCCTCGCTCGGCGGTCGCGTGTCGCTCGAGCTCGCGCTGGAGAGGCCGCGGCTCGTGCGCAAGCTCGTGCTCGTCAACACCCTCGGCCTCGGCCGCCCGCAGGTGAAGGCGACGCAGATGGCGTATGGGCTGGTCAGCATCCCGCGCGTCGGAGAGGCGGCGATGAAGCTCGCCCGCGGTGCGCTGCGGTGGGCGCCGCCGACCGTCATCCGCCGCGTCGCGGCGCGTTACTCGGGCCAGAGCGCGGACCTCGAGAGGACGATGGACGACGACTACATCTCCGACCTGCGCGAGATGTACGCGGCCGACGAGTTCCATAGCGCGTACCTCGCGACGATCCGGTCGCTGATCCGACCCCAGGCGCTGCTCGGCGGCCAGCACGACGTGACGCGCCGGCTGAACGAGCTCAAGATCCCGGTGCAGCTCATCTGGGGCGCCGACGATCCGCTGTTCCCGGTCGCCCACGCCGAGCGCGCGGTCTCGCTGATCGACGGCTGCGCGCTGGCCGTGATCGCGGGGGCGGGTCACACGCCCCAGGCTGAGAAGCCCGAGGAGTTCAACCGCGTCCTCCATCGATTCCTCGACTGACTCCCCGCCAGGCAAGCCCGATCCGACGCGCTACCGCAGCCCGGAGTACCGGGCGCTCGTCGCCGGGCCGATGGACCCCCTCGTGCACCCGGTCCCCGCGGAGCCGCCGCCCTTCTACCTGTTCGTCCGCCGGCTCGTGCTGTGGCTCGTCACGCACCTGTTCCGCGTGACCGTGACCGGGCTCGAGAACATCCCGGCGCCGCCGTTCATCATCGCGGCGAACCACCAGGCCTGGTTCGACCCGGCGTTCATCATCCCGTTCTTCCCGGAGCGCCCGGTCGTGTACACGATGGCCAAGCGCGAGACCGTCTTCAACCGCGCCTGGAAGCGCCGCCTGCTGCCTCTCATCGGCGTGTTCCCGATCTCGCCGAACAAGGGCCAGCTGGACGAGCAGGGCTTGCGCACGGTGTACCAGGTCCTGGAGCGGGGCGGCGTGATGCTGATGTTCCCCGAGGGCCGCTACTCCCGAGGCCGCGCGCTGCGGCCGCTTCGCGAGGGCATCGGCCATTTCGCTCTCGAGGCCGGAGTGCCGATCTCACCCGTCGCGGTCACCGGGACGGGTTCGCTCCGTCCCTTCAAGAGGATCGAGGTCGCGATCGGGCCGCCCATCCTGCCCGATCTGCCTGCGTGGTGGGAGGTGAGCCGGCGGGTCACCGGCATGGTCGACCGTGTCCGCGCGGCGATAACGACCGCTCTGACCCGCCGCGGCCGGGGATAGAATTTCGCGGTTTTGCACCTGGTCATCGGTGCGGGCGAGTTCCTGGGCTCGCATGTCACGCGTGCGCTCGCGGTCGACGTCCCGGTCATCGAGCTCAACGCGGATGCGGACGACGAGACGCTGGCCGACGCGATCGCCGGCGTCGAGGTCGTCGTCTTCTGCGCCGAGACGGTTTCGCCCGCCCGTCGCCAGCGCTACCGCCGCCAGCCGCCGGCCGCTCTCCAGCGCGTGGTCGAGGCGGCGCGGCGGGCGCGCGTGCGGCGCCTGGTCCACGTCTCCACCGCCGACGTGTACGGATCGGGCCACGTGACCCGCGTCGACCCGCGCACCGAGCTCAAGCCGGCGCACGCGTTCGAGCGCACCAAGCTATTCGAAGAGGAATGGGTTCTCGCCCAGGCCGGCGACGTCGAGGTCGTGATTCTCCGGCCGGCGAGGGTGTTCGGCGAGGGAGAGCCGTGGATCCTGCCCCGACTCCTGGCGACCGCCGTCCACGGCCGCCTGTGGCTGCCCGGCGGCGGGCGGGCGATGCAGACCTTCGTCGCCGCCTCGGACGTCGGCCGCGCGTGCCTGGCGGCCTCTGACCGCGGCCGGCCGGGGCATCGCTACCTCGTCGGCGGTTTCGACTCGACGTGGCACGACCTCGTCGCCTCCGCTGCCCGGACGGTCGGGTTCGCGGCCGAGATCAGCTCGATCCCCTACGACCTCGCCTACGTGCGCGCGCTCGCCGTGGAGACGTTCACGCCGCAGGGCGGGATCGCGTGGCCGGGTGTGTTCGCGCTCGACGTCCTCGGCAGGCCGCACCAGAGCGACGACTCCTCGTCGCGCCGGCAGCTGACGTGGTCGCCGTCGGTCGGCAGCTTTGAGCAGGAGATGCCCGCGATGCGCCGGTGGCTCGCCGCCTTGCCGGCGGTGGCCGAGGCGCTCGCGGAGGCGCCCCCCAATCAGCCGGTGGAGGCTACTTCACCGCCAGGCACGTGATCGTCTTGAAGACGCCGTCGATCTTCTGAATCTTGTCGACGATCAACGAGCCGATGGAGTTCACGTCGGGAGCCTCGCACACGGCGATGACGTCGTACTCGCCCGTGATCGCGTCCGCGGCGGAGATGCCCGACACGCCTTCCATCCTCTTGGCCACTTCCAGGGCGCGCCCAGGCGACGCGTTGATGAGGACGTACGCCTTCATCGACTAACCCCCAGTCTTGTGCGCTGACGGAATGCCGTCAGCGTACTCGCTCAGGATCCGAGCCGCGGGCACGGACGGCCGCGCTCAGCGCTCTTTCTTCGGGCGCCGCTTGTCGGCCAGGTGCTGGGCCAGCTTCTTCAAGCCCGGGTTCACCGACACCACCTTCGGCCCGCGCACCTTCTTGTCCCTGGCCCGGACGCGGGCGCTCTCGCGCGGAGACATCCGCTCGAGCTCGTCGCTCACGACGTCGGGGCTTCCGGCGTGAAGCCCGGCGGCGGCGCTGGCGGAGGCGTCGGGTAGTACGGGTACGCCGGCGCGGACGCGTAGTCGACGTCGAGGCGCCGGAACGCGAGCGTCCAGTAGGTCGCCCCCTGCGCGGCGACGAATCCGTTGACGAGAAGGGCGAGCGGCAGAAGCAAGATGACGCCAAGCACGATCAGCGGAATCAACGCGGCCGAGCTTGCGGTGCCGACGCCGATCCCGATCAGGACCAGCGGAATGGCGACGATGGCGAACGCGCATGCCAGGCCGATGCCCAGCGCGATGCCGACGCCGATCGAGACCAGCCAGACGAGCAGCACCCGTCCAAGACGCTTGCGCAGCAGGCGGTGGGCGCGAGCCAGGGAGGCGCGGGCCGCGAGCTGCTCGAGCACGAGAGCGCGCGACCCTAGGCGGTCGAGAAAGAACAGGTAGATGAGGTAGGGCACGCCGACGACGAGCAGGACCAGGCCCGCCAGCGCAAGAGGGATCGCCGCGCCGGTGCTCGACGTCGCGATCGCAAAGACGAGGCCCGCGATGAAGCCCAGGAAGAGCACCAGCAGCGGCAGCCCCAGTGCGATGAGCAGAAGGCGGAAACGGACCATCGTCCACATCAGCGAGACGCCGACGCGCCAGGCGATACCCAGGCCGAATGGTCGTTCGGCATCGTGCTCCGCCGCGGCTCGCACGGTCGCGCCCTCGCATATGGCTGCGAGCAGGAAGAAGCCGATGATGAGGACCAGGCTCAACACCGCCAGCGCGAGGAGCAGAGCCGCGTGCGTGCTCACGAAGGCGCCCACCTGGTCGGTTACCTGGGTGAGTTCGACCTGGCCCGTGCCGGTGCCCGAGCCCCCCGTCGTGCCCGCCGGCGGCCGCGTGGTGCTCTGTGAGTAGTTGAAGCTCGCGCCTCCGCCCTCACCCGAGAAGAGCGCGATCAGCCAGATGTACTTCCGCTGCCACGCGATCCCGAAGGAGCGGGTCACGATCTCCCAGTACGGCATGTCTAGAAGTCTGCGGGCACGATGGCTCGCTTGTGCGTCCCCGAGCCGAGCAGCTGCTCGCCCTCGCGGCACTCGACCTCGAAGACGAGCTTGTTGCCGCGCACCTCCGCAACCCTCGACGTGACGACGATCGTGCGTCCCGGCGCGGTCGGCGCGAGGTGGCGCACGTGGACCTCGTAGCCCACCGTCGTGTGCCCCGCGGGCAGCAGGCGCTCCACCGAACGGTGGCTCGTTATCTCCATCAGCCCGATCATCGCCGGCGTCGCAAAGGTGCCTTTGCCGCCTACGTGGTGGGTCAGCAGGTCGCCATCGACGACCCTCTCGAGGCGCCCCTCGATACCCGGCTGAATGCTTTCGATCGCGTCCATTGTCTAGATTGTCCTCAATGACCCTTCCCTCGGTGAGGAAAGCGATCTTCCCGGCGGCTGGATTGGGCACGCGCTTTCTTCCCGTGACGAAGGCGCAGCCGAAGGAGATGCTGCCCCTCGTCGACAAGCCGACGATCCAGTACGGCGTCGAGGAGGCGATCGCGAGCGGGATCGAGCAGGTGATCATGGTCACCGGCGGCGGCAAGCGCGCGATCGTCGACCACTTCGACCGCTCGCTCGAGCTCGAGCACTACCTGGAGCAGCGGGGGAAGAGCGACCTGCTGCACATCCTCAGCGAGGTCGACGACCTCAGCAACCAGGTCGTCATCGCCTACGTGCAGCAGAAGGAGCCGCTCGGCCTCGGACATGCCGTGTGGACCGCGCGCCTGCTGGTCGAGGGCGAGCCGTGCGCCGTGCTTCTCGCCGACGATGTCATCCTGTGCGAGAGCCGCCCGGTGCTCAAGCAGCTGATGGACGCGCACGCCAAGACGGGCGCGACCGTGCTGGCGGTGCGACGCGTGCCGAAGAGCGAGGTCAGCCGCTACGGCATCATCGCCACCCGCGGCTCCAAAGGCGGCATCCACGAGGTCGAGGACATCGTCGAGAAGCCGTCGCCCTCGGACGCCCCCTCCGACCTGGCCGCGCTCGGCCGGTATGTGCTGCTCCCAGCGGTGCTCCAGGAGCTGGACCGCGCTGAGCCGGGCGCCGGCAACGAGATCCAGCTGGTCGACGCCATCAAGCGCACGATCGGGCAGCAGCCGGTGGTGGGTGTCGAGTTCGAGGGCGACTACTACGACACGGGCACGGTGCCGGGGTACCTGCGCGCCAATCTGATGCTCGCGATGAAGCGCGAAGGCCTCCGCGAGGAGCTTGCGCCGCTGCTTCGGGAGCTGCTTCAGGCCGAGCCGAACCGCCGTTAGGGCGGCCTTCGACGGCAGCCTATAATCAATGGACGCTCAATGAGCCGATTCCCCGCCCGAGTGATTTACCTATGGCTGTTTCAGGACGAAGAAGGTTCGACGACGACAAAGTTGTTCGGTATGAGACCGCGGAGAAGGACTTCGAGGTCGAAGTCTCGCGCACGCTCAACAAATGGTGCGTCACCGTCTACCAGCAGCCGGACCGCCAGATCCTGGTTCAAGACTTCTTCCCGGAGCGCTGGAAGGCGCTCGCGCGGGCGCAGGACTTCATCCGACTCCTGAACCAGCGCAAGAAGAAAGAGGAAGAGGGCCTCAGCTCCGACGACGATTACTAGCCGTCGCCGCGCGGCGAGGCGATGAGCTCAAGACCTCCGACGGTCATTTCCGGGCGTCTGTAGAATTTCGCCTTCGTGGACTGGGCGGTATTGCGTCGCGAGTGGGGTGCGGTGACCTTCGTGCTCACCGTCGTCATCGGCATGATCGTCGTGCCGCTTGCGCTCTACTTCGCCAACGTCGGCCCGGCCGCGGTCATCGCCCCGACGGGGACCACGTCCAGCAGCGCTCGCGCCAGCAGCGTGGCGAGCCCGACCCCTTCGCCCTCGCCGAAGACGTCACCTTCGCCGTCGCCGAGCCCGTCGTAGAGCCCCTAGGAGGCAAGCCCCCACAGGAGGCGTTCGCCGTTCGGCCGGACGATGTCGCCAAGCGGAAGCGAGAACTCCGCGATCGCCTGTCGGTCGGCGCTCACGCGCATCTCGATAACCTCGGAGAGCTTGACGTGCGCGATCGCGGCGCAGTCGTGGAGAAACGTGAACACCACCGGGCGGACGAGGTTGAGCACGTAGTCGGCGATGCGCGCGCCGTCCGCCAGCTGCTGTCCGGTGACGCTCCGGTCGCGAAAAGCGAGGATGACGACGCCATCGCCGAGGACGACCGGACCGTTCCACGAGTAAGACTGCGACGCGCCGTCGCTCAGCGCGCGCAGGATATCGGCGAGCCGCTCGATGCGCGGCGGCGAGCCTTCGAACAGGAGCGGTACGTCGCGCTGGGGCTCGTTGAACGTCTGCGCCCGATACTGCGCAGTGAACCCGACGTCCGCCACTCCGGCGAACGGCGCGGGTACCGTGATCGACATCTCACCAAGATGTGGGGCAGAACGCATGCTGGGACGCGGCTCTTCCATGCCGTATTAACGCATGGCTGACGGGGCAAAGTCTCCTACCAACGTATGACCGAACCAAAAAAACCGCTCGCCGGGACCCGCGTCCTCGACCTGACGCGGCTGCTCCCCGGAGCTTTCTGCACCCAGCTGCTCGCCGATATGGGCGCGGACGTGATCAAGGTGGAGGAGCCTGGCACCGGTGACTACATGCGCTGGACACCGCCAATGGTCGACGGCACCAGCGCGATGTTTGTCGCCCTGAACCGCAACAAGCGCAGCGTGGCGCTCGACCTCAAGTCCGAACGCGGCCGCGACGTGCTCCTGCGCCTGGCCGAGACCGCGCACGTGCTGGTGGAAGGCAACCGACCGGGCGTCATGGACCGGCTGGCCCTCGGCTGGGACGTGCTCCACTCACGCAACCCCCGCCTGGTCATGTGCTCGATCACGGGCTACGGGCAGACGGGCCCGTTCGCGCAGCGCGCCGGCCACGACCTGAACTACGTGGCGGTGGCGGGCGTGCTCGGGCTCAACGGCGAGCGCAACGGCCCTCCGGTGCCGCTGTCGGTGCAGGTCGCGGACATCGGCGGTGGCGGGCTCGAGCCCGCGGTCGCCATCCTCTCCGCGCTGGTCGCGGTCGAGCGCGGCGGGGAAGGGACGCATCTCGACGTGGCCATGACCGACGGCGCGCTGCGCTGGCTGTCGCTCGCGTTCGCGGCGCAAGCCGGAGGCGAGGTCGTCCATCGAGGTGATCAGCGCCTCGCGGGCCGCTACCCGTGCTACCGCGTCTACGCGTGCTCGGACGGCGGCTTCTACAGCGTGGGCGCGCTCGAGCCGAAGTTCTGGTCCGCGCTGTGCGCGGCGCTCGAGCGTCCCGACCTCGTAGACAAGCAGTTCGCGGAGGATGCCGCAGCGCACGCCGCGGTCGAGGAGGTCTTCAGGTCCAGGTCGCGGCAAGAGTGGGAGCAGGTGCTGGCTTCGGTCGATGCGTGCTGCGAGCCGGTGCTCGACCTCGACGAGGTTGCGTCGCATCCTCAGGTGGTCGCGCGCGGGTTGTTCGCGCGCATGCGCGAAGGTCGCGCGCCCGGCCTCGGCGAGCACACCGACGAGGTGCTCAGAGAGATCGGACTCTAGCCCAGACCTCTTCGACCTGCCGCCGTGCGTCCGCCGTAGAGCCGTCGTTGTCGATGACGAAGTCGGCGAGCGGCTTCTTCTCGTCGATCGGCATCTGCGCGGCCACGATCGCGCGTGCGCGTTCGGGCGCGACGCCTCGATGCGCGAGCCGCGCGAGCTGGGTCCCGGGAGCCGCATAGACGAGGACCGTCTTCGTGAACAGGCCCTGCAGGCCGTTCTCGAACAGCAGCGGCACGTCCTGCACGACGACCTCGGCCCCGCCCTCGAACGCCGCCACCGTGCGCTCCGCCATCCAGTCGCGCACGCGTGGATGGACGATCCCGTTGAGGATGCCGCGCGCGTGCGCATCGTTGAACACGAGGTCTCCGAGCCGCGCCCGGTCGATGCGCCCGTCGCGCACGTACTGGGTGCCGAACGCGTCGACGATCTCGCGGAACGCGGGAGTCCCCGGCTCGTAGGCGGCGTGCGCGGCCTCGTCGGCGTCGACGATCGCGGCGCCGAGCTCGCGAAACATCTTGGCGACGGTTGACTTGCCCGACCCCGCGCCGCCGGTCAGCCCAATCAGCTTCAATTGGTCGCAGTGGGAGACGAGGAGAAATTCGACGCAGTCGTCGTCGGCGCGGGGCCGGCGGGTACCGCGGCCGCGATCACGATGGCCAAGGCCGGCCTACAGGTCGCCCTGCTCGAGCGCGGCGCGAAAGCCGGCGCGAAGAACGTCATGGGCGGCATCCTCTACAACCACTACCTCGAGGAGATCGTAGGCGAGGACTGGAAGCAGGCCCCGCTCGAGCGTCCGATCATCGAGGAACGGCGCTGGCTGATGACCGCGGACGCCGCCATCGGCCTCGACTACAAGAACCTGCGCAACCGCGAGCACCCGCACTCGTACTCGGTCCTGCGCGCCCGCTTCGACGCGTGGTTCGCCGAGCAGGCGGAGAAGGCGGGCGCGTTCGTCGTCCCCGAGACCGTGGTCGACCGCCTGATCGTCAAGAACGACCGTGTCGTCGGCGTCAGCACCGGCCGCGGCGACGACCTGTTCGCGGACGTGACGGTCGTCTGCGAGGGCATCGGTCTCGGCACCGGGTTGCTGGAGACGGCGAAGATCGGCGGCAGGCCGCTGCGCCGGAAGCTGCGCCCGGACGAGGTCGCCATGGCGGTGAAGGAGATCATGCAGCTCGACTCGGGCGTGATCGAGGAGCGGTTCAACTGCGAGCCGGGTGAGGGCTGCACCATCGAATGCTTCGGCGATTCGACGATGGGCATGTCGGGGTTCATGTTCATCTACACCAACAAGGACACGCTGTCCGTCGGTGGCGGCGCGCTGCTGAGCGACTTCAACAAGACGCTGCGCACGCCGAACGACGTCATGGAGCACTTCAAGCAGCACCCCGCGGTCAAGCCTTTATTGCGCGGCGCGCAGACCGTCGAGTACCTCGCCCACCTGATCCCGGAGGGCGGCTACCGCGGCATCCCGAAGCTCTACGGGCCGGGGTATCTCGTGTGCGGCGACGCGGCGATGCTGTCGAACCCCGTGCACCGCGAAGGCTCGAACCTCGCGATGGAGTCGGGACGCCTGGCGGGCGAGACCGTGATCCACGCCAAGGAGGCGGGTGACTTCTCGGAGCGCCGCCTCGCCGAGTACCGGGGCCGGCTCGACCACTCGTGGGTCATGGCCGACATGAAGAAGTACGACAGGGCCGTGCCGCTGCTCGAGCACAACCCCCAGATGCTCACGCAGTACCCGGCGGTCGCCGATCGCGCCCTCGACGAGTTCTTCCGCGTCGATGGCACGTCGAAGTGGGACAAGCAGAAGAGGATCCTGCGGATGCTGCGCAAGGAGGGCATGTTCCGGATGGGTTGGGACACGTTCAAAGCCGTCTGGGCGATGAAATGAATTCAAAAGTCGGGCGAAGCGCGTCCTCATCGGGCTTGGCCCGCAAGAGACAGCTTCGGAAGACCGACGACGGCGTCGTCTACGAGGACGGCGTCACCCGCCTGCGCGACGGCCGGGTGATGGCCTGGCGGTGGTGGGGCGAGCCGGACGCGAAGCCGGTGCTGCGCATCCAGGGCACCCCGGCCTCACGTCTTTATCGCAACCCCGACTCGAGCGTCCAGCGCGACCTGGGCGTGCGCTACCTGATGATCGACCGGCCGGGTTACGGCGGCTCCACGCGAAAGCAGGGCCGTGGCATCGCCGACGTGGCCGACGACCTGGCCGAGGTGGTCCGCGCGCACGGGGTCGAGCGCATCCCCGCGATGGGCGTCAGCGGCGGCGGCCCGCACGTGCTCGCCCTCGCGGCGCGCCATCCGGACCTGGTCGCGGCCGCCACCGTCGTGGTCGGCGGGACGCCGCTCGAGCCAGACGAGATCGCCCAGCTCGTCGGCGTCAACGCCGAGGGCTACGCCGCGGCCGAGGAAGGTTGGGACGAGCTCCACGAGCTCCTTGTGAAGGTCCGCGAGCGCCTGCTCGGCCCCGAAGGGATGGGCGGGGTGCTGAAGGACGCCCCGGCGTCGGACCGCGCGCTGATGGCGAACCCGGCGTGGGAGCGCATAGAGCGTGAGAACCTGGCCGAGACCTTGAAGCAGGGCGCCGAGGGCTGGACCGACGAGTCGTTCGCGATGCACGGCGACTGGGACTTCGACCCGTCGACGATCCAGGCGTCGGTGACGTGGTGGCACGCCGCCGGCGACAAGAACGCGCCCCTGTCGGCGGCACGGCGGTACGCGGCCAAGATCCCCAACGTGGACCTGCGGGTCTGGCAGAACGAGGGTCACTTCGCGTCCCTCGTGCATGACAGGGAGATCGTGGCGGAGCTTCTCAGCCGGGCCGGCTGACCGCGCCAGGCCGCGGGCTACTTGGCGACGCTCACCTGGACGATGTGGTACCCGCTCGAGCCGCTCGGGTAGCTCGGAGCGCCCTGCGAGTCCTGGCGCCCACCCATGCCGTCGGTGGCCCGCACGAACAGGCTGTAGGCGCCCTCGGATCGCGGCGTCCACGTCGCGCGCCACACGACCCACGTGAGGTTTGACAGCGGCGGGTCGAAATCCGCGGCGGTCCACGACGACGCGCCGTCGGTCGAGTACTCGACCCTGGAGATCCCCCGCGTGCCGGCGAAGGCGACGCCACCGATCGTGATGTCGCCGGTCTTGAGGATGTCGCCGTCCTGGGGCACGTCGAACTTCGCCATCGTCTTGACCACCGCGTTGTGGTCCCAACCCTGCTGCTCCCAGTAGCCGCGCAGCTCGGAGCCCGCCAGCTCGATCGAGTCGAGCCACTTCGGCCCCTTCATGCCGTAGTGGCCGGGGATCAGGATCCGCGCCGGAAAGCCGTGAGCCTCGGGGATCGGCGCCCCGTCCAGCTCGTACGCGACGAGGATCTCGGGCGCGCCATTGACAAGGCTCAGCGGCACGCTCTCGGTGTAGCCGTCGCGCGCCTTGAAGGTGACCCAGGTCGCGCCCCCGCGTGGCGACGCCGCGCCGATCAGGTCGCGCAGCGGGACTCCCTTGAAAAGCCCTGTGCTGATCTGGTCGCCGCCCACGTTGTTGCTGACGCACTCGAGCGTCACGTACTCCTGCGTCGCCGTGAGCGCGCGCAGGTCGGCCAGAGTATGGCTCGCCGGCCTGTCGACCATCCCGCCGACGCTGAGCTTCCATCCGTTCGCGTCGACCGACGGGTCGCCGCCGAGGTTCTTGGAGACGACGTAGAAGTTGTCGACCGGCGTCACCGCCGGCGAGATGCCGCGTAGGCCGGTCTCGGGTGCGGCGAAGACGCGCGAGTACCACTCGGGGAAGAGGCGGAGGGCGAGGGCGCCGGCGCTCACGGCGAGGATCGACAGGGGCACGCCGGTCAGCACGCGCCGCCGTCCAGGGTCCATCGGGCCGGCGGGCTGCTCGCCGTACTGCAGGATGACGGCGTAGATGGCGAAGAGCGTCGCCCATATCAGGGGGGTGGGTAGGCCGTCGCTCAGCCCGAGCACGCCCGCCCCGCCGAGGGGCAGGAGCACCAGGCAGACGGCGGCCCATCCGGCCGCCGCAAACGCAAACGGCAGATACTGCCACGGCCAGCGCAACGAGGCGACGAAAGCGAGCGCACCGAGCACGCCGAGGCCGGCGATGACACCGACGATCAGGCCGATCTCCTCGAGCACCTTGCCCGCGTGCTGCAGGGTGTCGATGAGAAATCCGAAGACGGGTCCCGGCATGACCGACAGGAGCGGCCCGCTCAGCGCCTCCGGCAGCGTGCGCAGGCCGAGGAACCAGCCCGCGTAGTACATCAGCGCGACGAGGGCCGTGCCCGCGATGCAGCCCCACGCGAATCCGCTCCACGCCGCCTGCCTTCGGGTCATAGCGTGTGGTTGTACCACCGAAAGCTACGCTCGCGGTGTAAGCATTCGTCGGCGGCTGCTAGCATCCACCAGTCGGCATGGCTGCCCCGCTCACGCCTGAAGACCTCTATCGATTCCGCTGGATCGACCACGTTCGTCTCAGCCCCGACGGAGAGCGCGTCGCCTACCAGGTCGGCTGGGCGGACGGCGCCGCCAGGCAAAACCGCAGCCGCATCGTCGTCCGTCGCCTGCTCGACCCCGAGCCGGTCGCGCCGACCGGCGGCGTGCAGCGCGACCACTCGCCCGAATGGTCCCCCGACGGGCGTCACATCGCGTTCGTCAGCCGCGTGGGCGCCGTCGACCAGCTGTTCCTGCTCGACGTCGCCAACGGCGGCGCGGCGCGGCAGATGTCGTCGGTCACCGATGGCGTGGGCATGCCGCGCTGGTCGCCTGACGGCAAGTGGATCGCGTTCCTCGGCGCCGTGCTCGGCGACCAGGGCGCGGTCGTCGACGACCCGCGGCCGCCGGAGGGACGCGAGCAGCTGCGCAGGGCTCCCGTCGCGCGCGTCGTCCGCCGCCTCGACTACAAGCACGACGGCCGAGGCTACGTCGACGGCCGCTACCACCATGTCTTCTGCGTCCCCACGGAAGGCGGCGAGGTCAAGCAGCTGACCGAGGGCGCGTGGGACGTCACCGACTTCGACTGGGCGCCGGACGGCACTCGCCTCGTCGTCGCCGGCAACGCGGAGCCGAACGCAGACGTGCAGCGCGAGCTCAACCTCTACCTGGTCGACCTCGATGCGCGGCGCGTCCGCCTCGGGGGCGGATTCCTGCTCAGCTCTCCCATCTGGTCGCCCAAAGGCGATCTCATCGCCTTCATCGCGCCGAACGGCCTCGACGCCGGCCTCCTGGAAAGGCTCTGGGTGGTGCCCCTTGCCGGCGGCGGCCCGCGCTGCCTGACGCTCGACCTCGACGGCGCCGTGAACGACAGCGTGATCAACGACATGCGCTCGGGCCACTCGACGCGCCTGTTGTGGTCGGACGAGGGCGACCGCATCTACTTCCCGGCCGCCGCGCCCGGTGTGACCTCGATCCACTCGGTCGACCTTGACGGCAACGTGCGCGAGGAGGCCGGTGGGCGGCGGAGGATCTACGACTTCGACCTCAGGGCGGGTGTGATGGCGTTCTGCGCCTCCGATCCCAGCCATCCCGGCGAGCTCTACATGGTGGCCAAGGGATCGGAGGCGCGGTTGACCGACCTCAACCCCTGGCTGCACGAGCGCTACATCGCGGAGCCGCAGCAGGAGTACTTCATCGCCCCCGACGGATGGAAGCTCGAGGGCTGGATCCTCAAGCCGCAGGACTTCGACCCCGAGCGGGTGTATCCGACTGTCGTGGAGATCCACGGCGGGCCCCACGCGCAGTACGGCTGGTCGTTCTTCCACGAGCTTCAGGTCCTCGCGGGGATGGGATACGTCGTCTTCTACATGAACCCGCGCGGCTCGGACGGATACGGCGAGACGTTCCGGCGCGCCGTCGTCCGCGACTGGGCCGGCAAGGACTACATCGACCTGATGAGCTCGCTCGACCAGCTGATCGAGCGGACCGGGTTCATCGACACCAAGCGCATCGGCGTGGGCGGTGGCTCGTACGGCGGCTACATGACGAACTGGATCATCGGCCAGACCGACAGGTTCGCCGCCGCGGTCTCGATGCGCTCGATCTCGAACCTCGTCAGCGAGTACGCGCAGCACGACATCGTGCTGTGGGGCGTGCTCCAGCTCGGTCCGCCGCCGTGGCCCGACCTGGACGAGCTGTGGCGCCGCTCGCCGATCCGCTACGTCAAGAACGTGCGCACGCCGCTCTTGCTCACGGCGGGGGAGATGGACCTTCGCTGCGCGATGTCGCAGTCCGAGGAGATGTTCGGCGCGCTGCGCCTGCTTGGCAAGACGGTCGAGCTGGTCCGCTTCCCCGAGGAGTCGCACGACCTGTCGCGCGGCGGCCGGCCCGACCGCCGCGTCGAGCGCCTCGTGCGCATCGCCGGGTGGTACGAACGCTTCTTGGGCACGCAGCCTGCGGAGCGTCCCGCGGTCGAGGAGGCGACCCAGATGCTTCCGGTTCCCGCCGACGGGGCGCGGGAGTGGGCCAAGACAGTCTCGGTCGTGAGCGCGCCGATCGAGCCGGTCGCCGTCGGCGAGGAGCCGGTTGCGGCGCCGGTCGCCGACGTGCCGGCCGAGGTGGCCGCAGTGGCGTCCGCCTCCGAGCCCGAGGTGATCCAGCCCGTGGTCGCCGAGTCCGCGACCGCGGAGGCGCCCATCGTCGAACCCGAGGCGCTGCCCGACCTGCCGCTGCCCGGCGACCTGCCCACCGGCGTGCTGCCGCAGCTCGAGCACGAGCCGGCGCCTCCGGTGCCCGAGTCCGAGCCGGTCGCGGCAGAGGCGGAGGCGGCGCCCACGGATGAGGCAACGGCGGCCGAGGAGGCGATGGAGCCCATGGCCGAGGTGGCGCACCTCGACGCCCCGGCTCCCCAGCCCGAGGCGCCGCCCGCCCCCGAGCCCGAGCCCGCGGAGCCACCGCAGGCCGAGCCGGCGGTCTCAGAAGCGCCGGCGATGGCGGAGCCCGAGCCGGAGCCCCAGCCGGTCGCCGACGTGCCGGCCGAGGTGGCCGCAGTGGCGTCCGCCCCCGAGCTCGAGGTGATCCAGCCCGTGGTCGCCGAGTCCGCGACCGCGGAGGCGCCCATCGTCGAACCCGAGGCGCTGCCCGACCTGCCGCTGCCCGGCGAACTGCCCACCGGCGTGCTCCCGCAGCTCGAGCACGAGCCGGCGCCTCCGGTGCCCGAGTCCGAGCCGGTGGCGGCGGAGGCGGCCGCGCCCGCGGAAGAGATGGCGGCCGAGGAGGCGATGGAGCCCATGGCCGAGGTGTCGCACCTCGACGCCCCGGCTCCCCAGCCCGAGGCGCCGCCCGCGCCCGAGCCCGAGCCCGCGGAGC
>CAYWTI010000114.1:0-19842 GCA_964461175.1 uncultured Actinomycetes bacterium
GCGATGGTCGAGGAGAAGCCCTTGATCAGCTCGCCTGCGATGCCGACCACGACCTGGCCCGGCACCGTCCGCGCCATATCCTCCGCCGCCTCCAGGGCGCGGTTGCATGCCTTGATGACCGACTCGAGGTCGGCGATCGCCCCGCCTGACATCGCCGCCGGCGCCTGAGGCTCGCGGCCTACGCCGAGCACCTCGCCGTCCGGCCCTTCGCGCCGCACGACCAGGACCTTGATCAGGTCGGTGCCGATGTCGAGGACGGTGAAATGGCGGTAGTAATCGCTGCGTTTGCGGAGGAACTTGAACTTGGACATCAGCCGGCCAGCTCGGCGTCAAGTTTGCTGAAAGCTTCGTCGGCGGGCACGGTGAGCGTCCCGGTCACGAGGTGCGCCGGGCCGCCGCCCTTCCCTCCGAAGAACGCCTTGAGGCGGTTGGCATCGTACTGGCTGGTCAGGTCCTTGGACACCTTGATGACAAACTTGTCTCCGGCGACAAGGGTTACGATCCCTGACTTCACCCGCTCCAGGTAGCGATCGGCGAACGACTTGAGCTCGTCTACGTTCGTCGCGTCGACGGCCTGGGTGACGTAGTCGACGCGGCCGTGCTTGACCGACATCCCGTCTCCCCCGATCCGCTCGCGCCGCAGCCTCTCGCGCTCGCGCTGCGCATCCTTGAGCTGCGCGCGCAGCGCTTCGACGCGCTCCGGCAGCTCGTCCGGGGTGACGTTGAACGAGCGCGCGAGATCGGCGACCAGCTCGCGGTCGCGCCGAACGAGCGCGTCGGCCGCCTCGCCCGCGACGAGGTCGATGCGGCGCAGGCCCGAGCCGATGCTCGACTCGGAGACGATGACCGCCGGCCCGATGTCGGCGGTGTTCTTCACATGCGTGCCGCCGCACAGCTCGCACGTCCAGTCGCCGAAGCAGACCACGCGCACGACATCGCCGTACTTCTCCTCGAAGAGGTGCATCGCGCCCTGCGCCACCGCGTCCTTGTAAGACTTCTGGCTCTCATGGAACGCGAGCCCTTCGCGGACCTTCTCCATCACGCGGCGGTTGACCGTGTCGATCTCCTCCTTCGTCATCGCGCGGCCGAGCGGGATGTCGAACGTGGTGTGATCTGGGCCGACCCACGATCCCTTCTGGACGACGTTCTCGCCCAGGGTCTCCCGCAGCGCCTTGTGCAGCAGGTGAGTCGCTGAGTGATGGCGCATGATCTGGCGCCGCCGCTTCTGGTCGACGGCAGCCTTCGCCTTCTCCCCGGTGACGATCTCGCCGGTCACCACCGTGCCGAGGTGGGCGATGACGCCGTCGGCCGGCTTCTGCGTGTCCTCGACGCGCACGCGACCGCTCGGCGTCGTCACGATGCCCGTGTCGCCGACCTGCCCGCCGGACTCGGCGTAGAACGGCGTGTGTTCGAGGAAGAGCTCGACCTGCTCACCCTCCGACGCGCGATCGACGTCGTGGCCGTCGCGGCGGATCGCCGCCACGGTCGTCTCGGTGACGAGCTCGCGGTAGCCCGTGAACTCGGCCCGCGGAAGATCACCGGCGAGCGCCCAACGATGCGGGATCGCGCGGCGTGAGCGCTCGCGCTGCAGGTCCATCTCGCCGCGAAAGCCACTTTCATCGACCTCGAGGTTTCGTTCCGCCGCGAGCTCGCCGGTCAGCTCGAGTGGAAAACCGAACGTGTCGTGGAGGCGAAACGCATCGATGCCTGCGATCCTTCCCGCGCCCCGCGCGGCGACCTTCTCGAACTGCTCCATCCCCTGCTCGAGCGTGCGCGCGAAACGGTCGGCTTCGGCGTCGACCGTATCGGCGATGAGCCGCTCGCGCTCAGCGAGCTCGGGGTAGTGGTCCTTGAACATCTTCACCGTGCGCCGGGCCCCGTCCGAGAGTTTCGCCGTCATGGCGATGCGGCGCGCGTGCAGCGCGGCGCGGCGGATCAGCCGCCGCAGCACGTAGCCGCGCCCCTCGTTGGACGGCACGACACCGTCGTTGACGCAAAACGTGATCGCGCGAACATGGTCGGCGATGATGCGCTCGGACAGCTTCGTCGCTTTCGTGCTGTGCTCACGCACGAATTCGACGAGCGGCGCGAGCACGTCGGACTCGAAGACGTTGTCCTTGCCCTGGAGGATGAAGCTGATCCTCTCGAGGCCCATCCCGGTGTCGATTGCGGGCTTGGCGAGACGCACGAGCGCGCCGTCGGCGAGCCCCTGGCGGATCGCCTCGGCCGTCGACGGAGGCGCGGCGAGGTCGGCGCGCTGGTCGTACTCGGGCAAGACGAGGTTCCAGAACTCGGTGTAGCGCGCGCAGTGGTCCGGGTAGCAGTCGGGCTGGCCGCATCCCTTGTCCCGGCCGCGGTCCCACCAGATCTCCGTGTCCGGACCGCACGGTCCACGTCCGAGGCCCCACCAGTTGTCGCCGAGGCGCGTCACCCGATCGACCGCCACGCCCGCTTTCTCCGTCCAGATCTCGAACGACTGGTCGTCCGACGGGTGGACGGTGACGCGCAGGCGGTCGACCGGCATGCCGAAGCCTTTCGTGACCAGCTCCCACGCGAGAGGGATCGCCGTCTCCTTGTAGTAATCGCCGGTCGGAGCGAAATTGCCGAGCATCTCGAAGAAGGTGTTGTGACGATCGGTCTTCCCCACCTCGTCGATGTCGCCCGTGCGGAGGCACTTCTGGCAGCTCGCTAGCCGGGGCGCGGGCGGCTTGCTCAAGCCCAGGTAGTAGGGCTGGAGCGGCTGCATTCCGGCCGAGATGAAGAGGGTGCTCGGGTCACCGTGCGGCACCAGCGGCGCGCTCGGCAGGACCAGATGCTCCCGGCTCGCGAAATGCTCGAGAAAGCGCCTGCGGATCTCGTTCCCGGTCACGGGGTTGGCTCAGTCTAAGGGGCGAGGCGCTCGAACCGCCAAGCGCCCGTGGTGCGCTGGAAGTAGCGAAGGCGATCGTGCAGCCGGTCTTCGCGGCTCTCCCAGAACTCGATCCAGCGCGGCTTCAATGCGTAGCCGCCCCACTCGCGCGGAAGCGGCACCTCGTCCGGATGCGCGGACGCGAGCTCGAGCACCTTCTTCTCCAGCGCCTCGCGCGAGCGCACGACTCGGCTCTGCCGCGAAGCCAGCGCGGAGAGCTGCGCGCCACGGGGCCGGGAGCGGAAATACTCGAGCGACTCGGCTCGGCCGATGCGCCGCACCGCGCCCGCGACGCGCACCTGGTGACGCGTGACCGACCAGTAGAAGACGAGCGCGGCGCGGCGGTCGTACGTCAGGTCGCGCCCTTTGAGGCTGCCGTAGTTGCTGTAGAAGGTGAACCAGCCGTCGCGCAGGCCCTTGAACAGCACCATGCGCGCGGCGGGACCCTCTTCCCCGTACGTCGCCAGGGTCATCGCCTCGGGTTGGGGCGCCCCCGCTGCGCGCGCCTCCTCGAACCACCGGTGGAAAAGGACGTACGGGTCACGCGGCGCCTCCGATTCGAGCAGGGGCATCGGGCTTAGCCGGCGGTCTCTTCCGGAACGTGCTTGCGCAGCTGCTCGAGCGCGGCGCGCTGCAGCCGGGACACGTGCATCTGGCTGATGCCGAGGCGGCGCGCGATCTCCGACTGCGACATCTGCTCGTAGAACCTCATGGCCATGATCGCCCGCTCACGGGGCGTGAGGTGCTCCATCGCCCGGTCGAGAACGTCGCGCATCTCCACACGGTCGAGCTCCGGGTCGGCGCCGCCGATCTGCTCGGCGATGGACCGGCTCTCCTGGCCGTCGGGCGCGCCGATCGGCTGGTCGAGCGAGATCGGCACGTAGGCCGGACCCATCTCCATCGCGTCGGTGACGTCATCCGGCGAGACGCCGAGGCGGTCGGCGAGCTCGCCCACGGTCGGCTCGCGCCCGAGCTCGTTCTTCATCTGCTCGTTCACTCGCAGGACCGACTGGTGCAGCTCCTGCAGGCGGCGCGGGAAGCGGATGGCGGTGCCCTTGTCGCGGAAGTAGCGCTTGATCTCGCCGGCCACGGTGAGCGTCGCGAACGTCGTGAACTCGTAACCGAGGTCGGGGTCGAAGCGCTCGATCGCCTTGATGAGGCCGAGGTAGCCGACCTGGACAATGTCGTCGAGGGGCTCGCCGCGGTTGGCGAACTTGCGCGCGAGGAAATAGACGAAGTCGCGGTAGTTGTCGACCAGCCGGGCGCGGATGCGATCGCGCTCGCCCGGGTCGGTGCTCTCCTTGTACCGGCGGTGGAGCTCCCGCAGCTCGTCCCGGGAAAGGCGGCCGGACGCCGGCGAAGGCGAGGTTGCCACTACCTATTAGTTAAGCCGCTGGTCGTGGTCGAGCCGCTGGTCGTGGTCGAGCCGCCGGCCGACTTCAGCCGGCCAGGTGCTTGACCATCCGGAACCGCACGTGTCCCGTGCGCGGCTCGATGACCGGTCTGAAGTCATCGACGAAGCAGCGGATCATCTCGTAGGCGAGCCGCTGCAGCTCCGGGTCGGGGTGCGCCTCGCCGGGGTGATCGTGGTCGTGCTCGTGCACGTGCACCGGCAGGGCCGCGCCCGTAGGCATCAGGTCGACGTCGACGACGAGGGCGCGGTTGGTGGCGAAATACGTCAGCTTCAGGTCGGCCGGGGTGCCGAGGTCCTCGGCGGCGCCGATCGCGCTGTCGCAAGCCTGCGTCAGGGCGATCGACAGCTCGTCGAGGTCCATCAGGCTCAGGCCGAGCTGCCCCCCGAGCGTCACGGCGACGCGCTTGGCGACGGAGATGAACTCCGGCGCGGCGGGGATCTTCAGCTCGGCCAGGTTGCGCTTCGCCATCGTGGTGCGGCTATTCCTCCAGGTTCGTGCTCGCGCGCTGCATGCGGCGCGACGCCGTCGACTCGAGCTCTTCGCGCTTGCGCTTGGCCGCCGCGACACCGTCCTGGATCGCTTTGCCGACCGGGTGCTCCGGGTCCATGACCGCGGTCCTGGCGCGCTGGGCCGCGTCGCGCGCCCGCTGCATGGGCTCGCTGCCGCTCAGCTCGATCGTCTTGGACCGCAGGCTCTCGATCTGCTCGCGGCCCGGGCCGGTCGCGATGTAGGCGCCGACGGCGAGCCCGACGAGGCCGCCGAGGATGAACCATCCGAATCCGCCGCCGCCGTTGTCCTCAGCCATTGCCAAATCCTCCACTTACAGTCCGAACAAGGCTCTGACCCGCCACCCTCACGCCGTAGACGGCGGACCGCACGCCGCGACCGAACGCGGCCAGTCCGCGGCCGCCCGTACGGAGACCGACGTTGACGCCCGACGTGATGTCGTTGACGTTCTCGATCGTCTGACGCACCTCTGGCAGCGTCTCTCTCATCTCTTCGTTCGTCGTGTCGAGGAGCTCTTCGACAGCTCCTAACGTGCCGCGCAGCCGGACCAGCACCGCCGCCAGGGCGAGCGCCACGATGAGCGCGGCGACCCCAAAGGCGATCCACATGAAGCCTTGGCTGCTCAACGAGTCAATACCCCCGGCGCCCCGGCCGCAAACACAACCGCAATAGTAAGTGCGAGCGCTCTACTTGCCCTGATCGGCCTCAGCGGCCTCGCGCCGGGGTGCCGGCACGAAGCGCGCGAGCGGCTGGAGGGCGAGCGCGAACGCCACGCCGGGGAGCACGTTGGCCTCGCCGAGGCGCGCCGCCGGGAGGCCGAGGAAGTCCCACGCCTGGCCGAGGCCGAAGCCGAGCGCGCTCATGACGAGGATCGGGACGTAGGCGCGCCGGCGGTACGGGAGGAACGCGTAGCAGAGCTGGGACACGATGAGGACCAGCAGCACCAGCACGACAAGGCCGGGCGGGATGAGCCTCAAGAAGGTGCTCCCTCCGAGCGACGTCGGTGGGTTGTCCTGAGCATGCTCAGGTGGGTCCCCTGCCTCGGCTCTCGAAGTCCCGTCATGCGGGCTTTCCGTCGGCCTTGCGGACTCCGGGGTCCCGTTGTCTCGAGTGTTGGGCAAGCCGCACTTGCACGCCACCCGTCGGGAGCGCCGCCAATGCTACGACGGTTTTTTGACGACTTTGACCTGCAGCTCGTCGAGCTGCGCCTGGTCGACGGTCGACGGCGCGCCCAGCATCAGGTCGGCCATCGACTGCGTCTTGGGAAACGCGATCACGTCGCGGATGTTGTCGGTCCCACCGAGCATCATCACGATGCGGTCGATGCCAGGCGCGATCCCGCCATGCGGCGGCACGCCGTATGTGAACGCCCGCAGCAGCGTGCCGAACCGCTCGCGGATCAGCTCGAGCGGCATACCCAGGAGCTGGAACACGCGCTCCTGCATCGCGGGGTCGTAGATCCTCAGGCTTCCGCCGCCGAGCTCGTAGCCGTTGCACACGATGTCGTACGCGTGGGCGCGAACGTCGTACGGCCGCTCGTCGACGAACGCCATGTCCTCCGCGAACGGCCGCGTGAACGGGTGGTGCGCGTAGGTCAGATTTCCCTGGTCGTCCTCCTCGAAGAGGTACGTGGGGTTGATCCACAGGAACTTCCATTCGCTCTCGCGGATCAACCGGCGGCGGCGCGCGATCTCCTGCCGGATCAGGCCTATGACCGTCTCCGCCTTGCGCCTGCGGTCCGCGGCAATCAGGACCACGTCGTCCGCTCCCGCGCCGGTCAGGTGCTTGATCTGTGCGATCTCGGCCTCGCTCAGGAACTTGTCCAGCGCTCCGCCCGGGACCCACGCGAGACCCTGGCCGCCCGCACCCTTGGCCACGGTGACGAGCTCGTCGAGCTCGCGCCGCGTCAGGTCCTTGCCGCCCGGAACCGCGAAGCCGCGGACGACCCCGCCAGACGCCAGCACCCGGCGGAAGATCTCCGCCCGCGTGTCGCGCAGAGCGGCGCCGAGGTCTGCGATCTCGAGCTCATAACGCAAGTCGGGCTTGTCGCTGCCGTACCGGAGGAACGACTCCTTGATGTCGAGCCGGGGAAAGGGGGTCGTCAGCGTCACGCCGAGGACCTCGTGCCACAGCCTGGCCATCAACCCCTCCGTCAGGGTGAACACGTCCTCTTCGTCACAGAACGACATCTCGAGGTCGAGCTGCGTGAACTCCGGCTGCCGGTCGGCGCGCAGGTTCTCGTCCCGGAAGCAGCGCGCGATCTGGTAGTAGCGCTGCACGCCGGAAACCATCAGCAGCTGTTTCAGCATCTGCGGCGCCTGCGGCAGCGCGTAGAACTCGCCCGGGTGCAGCCGCGACGGCACGAGGAAGTCGCGCGCGCCGCTGGGTGAGCTGCGCGTGAGGATCGGCGTCTCGACCTCGATGAACTCGCGCTCGTCCATGTATTCGCGGATGATCCGGTTGACCTTGCTGCGCAGCTCGAGCATCCGCGTCATCGGCGGTCGGCGGAGGTCGAGATAGCGGTATTCGAGCCGCGTCTTCTCGTCCGGCTCCTCGGGGTCTTCGATCGGAAACGGCGTCGGCTCCGACTCGCTGAGCACCTCGACCCCGTCTCCGATCACCTCGATGTCGCCCGTCGCGATCTTCGGGTTCTCCGAACCTTGCGGCCGTCGCGCCACGCGGCCGTGGATACGCACGACGGACTCCAGATGCAGCTGCGGCGAGCCGTCGAGGTTCTTCAGCACCACCTGCACGGGCCCCCAGCGATCGCGCAGGTCGATGAACGTCACACCGCCGTGGTCGCGGCGCCGCGCGACCCAGCCGTAGAGGTCGACGTCGCGGCCCTCGTCCGACGCGCGCAGAGACCCGCAGTGCGGCGCGTTGAAGCCGCTCACGCGAGTCTCGCCGGCAGCTCGTCCCACGACACCTCCTGTTGCTCTCCGCTGCTCATGTCGCGCAGATTGGCGACACGGCGCGCGGCGTCTTCGGCGCTCAGCAGCACGACCCACCGCGCGCCAAGGCGGTTCGCCGAACGCATCTTGGCGCGCAGGCTCTTCGATTCGTAATCGACCGCGACCGACCGGACGGCGCGGCAGATCCTCGCGACCTGTGCGGCCGGTGCGGCGAGGTTGCCGTCCGGCAGCACCACGACCTCGGCCGGCGGCCGCGCCGCGGCCGCTTCGGGGTTCATCAGCTCGGTCACGCGGTCGAGGCCGCCGGCAAAACCGACGCCCGGCGTCGATGGCCACCCGGCGTCCTCCGCCAGGCCGTCGTAGCGCCCGCCCGACGCGAGCGCGTCCTGCTGACCGGCCGCGCCGCCCGGATAGAACTCGAAGACGGTGCGGGTGTAGTAGTCGAGCCCGCGCACCAGGTGCGGGTTGAATTGGTACTCGATGCCGGCCGCGTCGAGCAGCGCACGCACCTCGTCCCAGTGCTCGCGGCACGCGTCGCAGAGGTGGTCGGTGATCCGCGGCGCGGCCGCCTTGAGCGGCTGCTCGTGCGGCAGCTTGGAATCGAGCAGCCTGAGCGGGTTGCGTTCGAGGCGCAGCTGCGAATCGCCGCCGAGCTCCGACCGGTGCGGACGGTAGTAGTCGCGGAGCCGTTCGAGGTACGCCGGGCGGCACTTCTCGTCGCCGATCGAGTTGAGCTCCAGGCGCAGGTGCGCCAGGCCGACCTGGTGCAGCCACTCCTGCGCGATCTCGATGATCTCCGCGTCGAGGCCCGCGGCGCCGCTGCCGATCGCTTCGACGTCGAGCTGATAGAACTGCCGGTAGCGACCCTTTTGCGGCCGGTCGTACCGGAACATCGGACCGAGCAGGTAGAGCCGCGCGGGCTGCGGGCCCTGGTTCAGCCCGCGCTCGAAATACGCGCGGACGACGCCGGCGGTCGCTTCGGGGCGAAGCGCGAGGTTGCGCCCGCCGCGGTCGTCGAAACGGTAGAGCTCCTTGGAGACGGCGTCGGTGTCCTCGCCGACGCGCTCGATGAGCTCCGCGGCCTCGAGCAGCGGGGTGCGAATCTCCTCGTAACCGAACCGGCGGCACACGCCCTCGGCCGCCTGCTCCGCGGCGCGCCAGACCGGAATCTCGGCGGGCGGGATGTCGCGGACGCCGCGAACGGCTCTGATCGGCTCGGGCATTGAGTGTTCGATTGTAAGAATCGCCGGGTAAACTCACCCGCCGCATGAGCACCGTCTACGTCCAGCTCGTCACCATGGTCCTGGCGGCTGTCGCCCTCGTCATGGGGGCGTGGCTGCTGATCATCGGCCGGCGGCCCTGGCGCGGAGGCGAGCGCGCAGAGGTCGCGCCGCGCGTCCGTCTTCTCGGCCTCAGCTACATCCTGGTCTTCGGGTCCGCCATGGTCCAGGTCATCGTCCAACCGGCTGGTGTCGCCGCGGAGGCTCTCGGCGGGCTGATGGTGCTCGGCGGAATGATCGTGATCGTGGTCGTCTACCTCGAGGCGCGCGCCGGGCGTCAGGCCACGCATCAGGACACGCTGGACAGCCGCCTCCGCGGCTGAGGGCTACAGCCCCGCGGTCTGGCGGTTCGTCCGGTAGCCGACGGCCGACTTGAGCGACTCGCTGAGGTCCTCGTTCCGGATCGGCTTGCTCATGTAATCGTCGAAGCCGGCGCGAAGGCAGCGCTCCTGGTCGCCGGGGCCGGCCATGGCGGTGAGCGCGATCAGGCGCGGTCGGTTGCCGCGCGGCCACCGCCGGCAGATCGCCTCGGCCGCGGCAAGACCGTCCATCTCCGGCATGAGGACGTCCATGAGCACTGCGTCGTAGGGCTGCTGGGCGACCGCGGCCACGGCCTCGCGGCCGTTGGACACGACGTCGACCGTGTGCCCGAGCTTGGTGACTAGGCGCTTGAGCAGGTTCTGGTTGAGCGCGTTGTCGTCGGCGACGAGCACGCGGAGCGCGCCCGGTTCGACCTCCTGCGCGGCTTTCTGCTCGGCACCCCGCCCGGCCACCTGGATGAGCACGTCGTGGAGCGTCCGCGGCGGCACCGGCTTGGTCAGTGTCGCCTGGATGATGCCGCTGTCGGCCGCCGCGGCCTCGGCCGCACCGGTGCTCGACGAGGCTATGAGCACGATCGGCATCTGGTCGGAACGGCGCGCCGCGCGCAGAGCGTTCGAGATCTCGAGGCCGTCGATGGACGGCGGGCGGTGCTCGATGAGCGCGATGTCGAACGGCCGGCCGATCTGCACGGCCGCCTGCGCCTCCTCGGGCGTCGCCGACGAGGCGTTGGCGCCCCACTGCTCGACCTGCAGCGCCAGCACTCGCTTCTCGGTCGGGTCCGCCGCGACGACCAGCACGCGCATGCCCTCGAGCGTGAGCAGGGTCGTGCCGACGCCCCCCGGTAGCGCCTCGGCAAGGATCGTGAAGGCGAACGTCGTGCCGGCGTCCGGCCCGGCCTCCACCCCACCTTGCTCGACGCGAAGCTCTCCGTCCATAAGCTCGACGAGCCGCTTGGTGGTCCGCAGGCTCAGGACCGCAAGCCGGTCGCCCGGCTCGAGCTTGTCGAACCGCCCCGTCACGCCGTCAAGACCGCCGCGCAGGATGCGAGCCGGCACGCCTCGACCGGTGTCGCGAATGCGGAAGCCGAGCGCCACCAGGCCGCCCCGGTCCTCGGACGTCAGGTCGACGCCGATGCCGCCGCGATAGGTCCGGTCGACCGCCGCGTGCAGAAGCGTGAGCAGGATCTGCTCCAGCCGACGCGAGTCGCCGATGGCGACGTTCGGCACGTCCGGCGCCACGTTGAAGGAGATGTCGAGCGACTTGGCGCCGGCGGCTTCGGCGACGAGCGCGAGGCAGCTCTCCACGGTCGACCGCACGTCGAACGGGTGCAGCGCCAGCTCGAACTCGCCGTTCTCCATGGTGACGGCGTCGAGGACGTCGTCGATGATGCGCGCGACCTGCTCCGCGCCGGCCTCGACGATGGCGGCAAGCTCTCGCTCCTCGCTGCTCTCGGCACCGGCCGACAGGAGGCCGGCGGCCCCGACGACGGCGTTCAGCTGGTTGCGCAACGTGTGCCCGACGTCGGCGAGCAGCTCGGGGTCGACCTCGATCAGGCGCTGATGCCCGTTGACCTCTCCGTCGGTCGAGGGCTGCGCGGTGACGTCCTCGAACTCGTCCATCAGTACATGTCCTCCGCCGAGGGCTGTGGCGTGGGCTCGAACATCGAGTCCGGCAGCTCGACGCCGTTGGCCTTGAAGTGTTCGGCGAACGTCGTTCCGGTCCCGGTCGCCGTGTGATAGCCGACGGCGCGTCCGTCCGGGGTGACCGCAACCTGGCGGAAGCTGAACACCTCGTTCAGCCCGATCTCCCCATCGCGGAGGCCGAAGACCTCGGCCACGCCGACGATCTTCCGCGCCCCGCCGCGCAGGCGCTCGGTCTGCACGATGACGTTGATGGCCGACGCGATCTGACCGCGGATCGCGCGTGACGGCAGCTCCGTGCCTGCAAGCAGCACCAGAGTCTCCAAACGATTGATGACGTCGCGCGGGTTGTTCGCATGCACCGTGCTCATCGACCCGTCGTGACCGGTGTTCATCGCCTGGAGCATGTCAAGCGCCTCGCCTCCGCGGACCTCGCCGACGATGATCCGGTCCGGCCGCATGCGCAGCGCGTTGCGCACGAGGTCGCGGATCGTGATCTGGCCGCGGCCTTCGACGTTCGCGGGCTTCGACTCGAGGCTGATCACGTGCACCTGGCGCAGCCGCAGCTCGGCGGCGTCCTCACACGTCACGATGCGCTCGGTCGCGGGGATGAAACCGGAGAGGACGTTGAGCATCGTCGTCTTGCCTGAGCCGGTGCCACCGGAGACGAGGATGTTCAGCCTGGTCTTCACGGCCGCGTCGAGGTACTCGAGGATCGCCTCGCTCGAACCGCCGCTGGTGACGATGCGCTCCGGCGTGAGTATCTCCCGCCCGAACTTCCGGATGGTGAGGCACGGACCGTAGATCGCCACCGGCGGGATGACGACGTTCACGCGCGAGCCGTCCTTGAGTCGCGCGTCGCACATCGGTTCCGACTCGTCGACGCGCCGCCCGATTGTGGAGACGATGCGGTCGATGACACGGCGCAGGCTCGCCTCGTCCTCGAACGCGAGGTTGGTCAGCTCGATCCGGCCGCGACGCTCGACGAAGATCTGCTCCGGCCGGTTGACCATGATCTCGGTGATCTCGGGGTCGCGAAGCGGCGCTTCGAGAGGGCCGAGGCCGATGACCTCGTCGAAGAGAATCTCCACGAGCCTCTCGCGGTCCGCGGCCGTGATCAGAGCCGCCGGCGGCTTGTTGCGGAAGTGGTCCTCGGTCAGCTGCATGAGCAGGCGGCGGATACCGGCCCGGTTGCTGATGTCGATCGCGGCCGCGTGGCGGCGCAGCAGGTCCGCGTGGATCTCCGCCTTGGCGGCGGCGAGGCCCGGGCTCAGCAGGCCAGGCGCGTCGGTCGTGCGCACGCCGCCGTCGGTCGCGGGCTCGACGGTGGGAGCGGTGTCGCGCGCCACCGCTCGGCGCTCGACAGGCGCGATCGTGGGCGTGCCGTCCGCGGGGGTGGGCGCCTCGGCCGGAGCAGCCGGACCGGGCGAGGCGGCGGGCACCGCCGGCGTGGCGACAGCGGTCTGCTGATAGCGCCGGTCGAAGCGCTCGGACAGCTTCACGCGGCCACCGCGCGCTTGACCAGCCGCCGGTGGGCGCGCTCGGCGCCGCCTTTGACGACGTCGTCGGGGTCGGACGTGGCGAGACGCATCAGGCCGTCGGCCGCGGCCCGGTCGCCGATCGCCGCGAGCGCCTTGCACGCGGCGAGGCGGACCTGCCTCGGCCAGCGGCGGTCGTGGGCGATCCCTAGCAAAGGCGGGACGCGAAGAACGTCGCAGCGCAGGCCGCACGCGAGCACCGTCGCCACCGCGGCCCGCTCGCTTCTCGGCTGGCGCATCAGGGCCTCGATGTCGACGTCCGAGGCGGCGCGCGCGAGCGATATCGCGAGCCGGTACAGCGGGATCGCGTCGCCCTGCGACATCAGCAGGTCGACAGCGCGCCTGCCGCCAAGCTGGGCGAGCGACCGGACCGCCGCCTCGCGGACGCGAGGGTTGGCGTCGCCGACGAGATCGCCGAGCCAGATCACCGAGTCGGTCAGCCGCGCCGCGCCGCAAACCCGCGCGGCGGCGGCCCGCGTCACGGGGTTCGGGCTGGTCAGCGCGTTCAGCAGGTCGTCGTGCAGCCCCGAGCGCCGGAACAGCTCGTGCAGCATCCAGTGCCGCATGACTCCTGCCCCCGGGCCCTTGAGCGCCGTCTCGAGCACCGCGGCCACAGGCGCCGGCTCGGCCAGGAGCTCGCCGGCGGTGACGTTCAGGACGGCGGCCTTGCCACCCTCGAGGGCGGTGTTAACCACCCGCTCAACGCGGCCGGCGACGCGGGACCGGGTGGCCGGTCTGGCGCCGGCTGCAAGAGCGGGACGCGTATTCGAACCATTGCTGCGAAGCTGGGAGTCCATCTCGGGGGAGCGCGCTACAGTATCCGCGTTTTGAACGCCCGCGAGACCCCCGAAACATTACAGCGGGCGCGTGAGGACCAGACCGGGCGAAAGCCGGATGTCGGGCCTTCCACCGGCGCTCCCGAACAGCCGCCGTCCGCCCTCCAGATGCGCATGCGGATCCTGGAGATGTCGGCCGTTTTCTCGGAGCTTAACGACGGCGTACTCCGCGCCGTCGCCCGGCGCATGCGCACAGTCGGCCTGGCCGCCCGCGACACGCTTCGCCTAGGCGGCAAGGGCGAGGACGTCGTCGTCTTTCTCGCCTCCGGCCAGGTCGAAGAGTCGATCACGGACGACAAGGGCAAGCTTCTTCTGACGCGACGCCCGGCACCCGGCGACCTCGTCATCCTCCCCGCACCCCGCACGGGTGACCGCTACGTGACGAGCATCTACGGCGTCACCGACGCCGTCCTCTTGACGCTCGATCGCGACGGGCTGATGGAGGGCGTCGGCGGCGAGGTCGAGAAGGTGGCGGTCACGCTCGACAAGCTGTGGGAGCAGGAGCTCTCCGCCGCCGCAGCGATCGCCGCCCGGTCGGCGACGCGTGAGTCGGCGGCGATCGTAGCGATGTTCTCGGCCAAAGGCGGCGCCGGGACGACGACCCTCGCGATCAACACCGCCGCCGCTCTGGCGCGCAAGTTTCCCCGCCAGGTGCTGCTCATCGACCTCGGCGCGCCCTTCGGCCACGCGGCTCTGTTCGCCGACCTGATCGCGACGGGCTCCGTCGCCAGCGCGTCGAAGGCGGCACAGGCGGACTTCGAAGCGGTGCTGCGCGGCAACATCGTCAACCACCGCACCGGCATGGGCGTGCTTCCCGGCACGCTGCGGCCGGAGGAGGTCGACACGCTGACCGGCGAGGTCGTCGGCCGAGTTCTCGATGTCGTGATCGGGTGGCAGAAGATGATCGTCGTCGACGTCGGCACGTCGCTCGGCGAGGCCGCGCTGGCGGTGATCGAGCGCGCCGAGTCCCTTGTCATCGTGGTCCCGCCCGAGATCGCGGCCATGACCGACGCGCGGCGCGCGCTGGCGATCTTCCGCGACATCATGAACGTGCCCGACAACCGCGTCGAGCTCGTCCTGAACCAGCGCTCTCCCCATCCGCCGCTGGACCGCGCCGCGGTGGAGTCGATCCTCGGCCGCAAGATGGCCGTGGTCGTCGGCTTCGACGATTCGCGGCCGGAGGACTCGACGCTTGCCGGCGGCCTGGTCATCCAGCACGACCCCTCGTCCGCCGTCTCGCGAGGCGCAATGGAGATCGCGCGTGTCCTCCTCGCGAACCTCAAGCTCGATGCGTAAGGCAAGGTCCGGGCAGGCCCTCGTCGAGCTGGCGCTGGCCCTTCCCGTGCTCATCGTCCTGATCGCCGGTGTGCTCGAGCTCGGCCGCGGCTACGCGTTCGCGGTCGAGACGTCGGACGCGGCGCGCGACGCGGCGCGGTTCGTGGCCGGCAAGACGGCAGCCACCAACGGTCCAGGCATTCCTGCGATGTGCAGCCTGGTCACAGCCGACCTCGCCGCCGTGACCACCAACGTCTCGTGCCCGACGCAGGTCAACCACGCGCCGCCGTTTGTCGCCGGCGTGGACTACACGAAACCGGTCGCGGGACAGGCGGTGGTCGCGGTCTACTGCGGCAGCAGCGGCAACTGCACGGGTAGCGTTCAGACGCTCTACCAGTCGGAGATCGACGTCTACGTCTATTACGGATTCAGCGACCTGAACGTCCTGGGTGGAGGCATCACGATCACGGGGTCGAGCCGAGCCACCACCGCCTGGTGAGCCGGTTGCCGCGGTCGAAGGCCGGGCAGGCGCTGCTCGAGTTCGCCCTGCTCGCCCCCGTCCTTTTTCTGCTGATCGGCGCCACGGTCGACCTCGGTCGCGGCCTGTTGATCTACACGATGCTGCAGGGCGCCTCGCGCGATATGGCGCGCCAGGCGGTGCTCGACTACTACAGCGGCTCGAACACGCTGCCCCCGACCTGCACCGCGCTGGCGAGCCCCTGCTCCCTCGGCCCTCTGACCAACGGCGCCCATCAGCTCGACCCGCTCGGCATGTCGGTCGTGTACCAGGACTCGACCGGGATCTCGAGCCCGCCCAGCTACGGCACGTACGTCGCGAACGCCAACCCGCTGCTCCCGGGCACGATCACGCTCGCCGGGCCGATCAACGCCAGCACGGTGTACGTCTTCGTCTACGAGCTCGACTCGACGGGCGGCAATCCGAACCCGAGATGGAGCTGCCCCTCGTGCGCGGGTGTGAGCGGAGCGGCGGTGCGCACATCCGGCCACCAGCTCGTCGTCGTCGACCTGAAGCTCCAGTGGAAGCCCGTGCTGAACACGCTGCTCGGCATCCCAAGCGCGATCACGTTCGACTCGCAGACCGTCGGGAGGCTCGAGTACTGATGCCCGGGTTCCCGCTCATACCGTCGTCGCTCTGGCGGCCGGGTTCACCCCGGCCGCGACTATGCGTCCCAGCCGCCGGACGTAGAAGGTGGAAGGCTCTAAGTCAAGTCCCCACCCTATACCGGAGGGTGAGCAGCCCCGGCGCGCAGCGCCCGGGCGATGAGCGGGAACCATCCGGGTTCCCGCTCATACCGTCTCGAGTACTGATGCGGCGTGCTCGGGCACAGAGCGGCCAGGTCCTGATCATCGTCGCGGTGTGGCTCGTCGCCCTCATCGGCTCGGCCTCGCTGATCCTGCTTACCGGCTCGGTCGAGTGGCAGCGCAACCAGCTGCAGCAGCTCGCCGACCAGTCCGCGCTCGACGCCGCGCTCAAGATCGGCATCGGCTGCACTCCAGGCTCGGCCAGCACCGTGATCACCGAGGCGGACAACTTCGTCGCCACCCAGCGCACGCGGACCGGGGCGCTGGCGATCGGGGCCGGGACGTGCGCGGGTGGCTACGCCGGCACGGATTCGTTCTCGCCGGGCATCACCGAGACCATCCACTACCCGTACCGGGCGCACCAGCAGCAGGTCGAGGTCATCCTCACCCTGGCGCTTCCGATCTCCTTCGGCAGCTACATGGGCGCGACGAACACCAACGTGACCAGGCGCGCGGTCGCGCAGCAGCTCAACGGATCGACACCCGCGATCACGGCGAGCTCGCTCAGCTGCACCGGCGGGCAGGTCAACGTCCAGGGAAGCGTCGTCGTATCGAACACGATCACGCTCAGCGGTTCGTGCGCGCTCTACGCCCACGCGCGCCTGGACGCGCCCTCGAACACGTACTCCGACCTCGGCGACGTGTCGGTGTACGCCGGAGGGCAGGCGTGGCTCGGCGGCGGGGGCGCCTGCGCCGCAGGCGCGAACTCCGGCTCGACGAACGCCGTGTGCTCGGATGGCTTCGAGATCTCCGGGCACACCGCCATGACCTGCGGGACCGGCGGCACGAGCGCCTACCTCGTCGCCGGCGATGCGGCCATCAACCCGAACCCATGTGCCGGGGGGACCGGTCCGCAACCGGTCAGTCCGGTCTCGATCGCGCTGCCACCGGATCCGAACGCCGACCCGGCGGCGATCGCGACGCTGCGCAACAGCGCCAACGGCCCGCTCGGTGCCGCCTGCTTGGCGGCCGGCGTGTACCCGAACATCACCGCCGGGGGCACCGTGGTCGGCACCGGCCTCGGGCCGTCGCCGGCGAGCAAGGACGCCAGCGGCTTCTACCACTTCAAGCCGAGCTGCTACGGCTATCTGAGCCTCGCGAGCGTCGCCACGGGCATCACGAACCGCCAGATCGGGACCAGGGTCGGACCGGTGACGCACTTCGTCACCCCGACTCTTCCGGCGGCGAGCCTCGCCGGGACGCTGCTCGTGGCGACGGTCAACTGCCTGACGACGCCGAACCGGTTTCAGGCCCCCGCCAGTTGGGTCCAGGTGATCGAGGTGAACACGGCCGGGGCGGGGCGGACGGAGATCTGGTACTACCCCAACAACCCGGGCGGGGTCTTGAACGCGACGTTCACGATCAACCCCGCAAACATCAACTGCAACGCCCAGATGACCGAGTGGTCGGGCGTCGACACGACTTCGCCGCTCGACCAGACTGGCGTCGCCAGCAGCGCGGGCGCGCTCAACCTCACCGTCTCGACGTCGGGCGGCATGTCGCAGGGCGGGGAGCTCGTGCTCACCGCGGACGGGTTCAACAAGGGTGTCGCGGGCCAGACCTTCACGCGTGGGGCGGGCTATACGAGCCTCACGGCATCGGCCGCACAGGGCTTCGCCAGCGAGTACCGGCTGGACCTGCCTTCAGGCGTTGCGAGCGAGACCGTCAGCGGTAATCCGTCCACGTCCTGGGCGCTGACCATCGCCACGTTCAAGCCCGCGGCAGCATCGGCCGGCGCGGTTCTCGATCCCGGCTTCTACTACTTCAACGGCTCGGGCTTCGCGGGAGGCGGTGGCATCTGCCTCAACGGCGGCGAGCTCCTGGCTCGCGACGTGACGATCGAGTTCGTCAACTCGGCCGGATTCTCGACCGGCACCTGCGCGGCCGGTGGCGGGGCGAACTGCGCGGCGGCGTCATGCCAGTTCGGCTCGACGCCGTGCTCGATCTCGGCCTGCCCGCCGAACGCGCAGGCCGACGCCGCCGGCGGCGGGTACACGTGGTTCGCAGCCCCATGCTCGAGTGCGCCGGCGGGCGACGCCAGCTGCCCAGGCTCGGCCTGGTGCCCGACCGGCGACCGCGCATGCTGGAATCTCCTGATATGGGCGCCGGCGAGCAGCACCGGCCAGATCGCCATCAAGGGCACGGTCGCGCGCAACTGGCTCCTCGGCTCGGTGTACTGGCCGGGGACCTGCACGTACACCGACAACGGGACGAGCATGCTCGCCGGGACGATCTCTTGCGGCACGCTCTCGGTCTCGGCCGCCGCGTCGGCCGGGACGGCGATCGGCAGCGACTACGGGGTCAACACGGCGCGCGTGGAGGCGGTCCTGATCGAATGAAGTGCGTTATGTGTTGCGCTTGCGCGTCCATTTTGTGAAGCTAGCGCCCTCACTTAAGTGTCCCTAGCCAGTTCCGCCCTAGCCAGGCCGCGCCGCGGGCGCCTCTACATCGTCGTCGGGGCGGTGCTCGCCGTCCTCGCGTTCGCGCTCGCCGCAGGGATCGCCAGCCTTCCCCTCATCCAGGGCTCGACCGGGGGAACGCGGGTCGTCGTCGCCGCCCACGACATCAAGGCGCGGACCGTGATCACCGCCTCCGACCTCACGCTGGCGAGCTTCAGCCCCGCACCTCCGCAAGCCTTCATCAACACAAAGGACGTTGCAGGCAAGGGCGCGAAAGTCGACATCCCCGCCGGCCTGCCGGTCACCGCCAACCTGATCGCGCCGGCGGGCGACCTGCTAAGTAACAGCGACGTCGCCTTCCTTCCCATCCCGCGTGGCTGGGTGGCCGTCACCGTGCCGACGGGCGAGGAGGTCGGCGTCGGTGGCTACGTCCAGGTCGGCGACCGGATCACGATGCTGGCCACGATCAACACGGCCGCGTTCGGGCAGTCCCCCGCGCGCAACGTTGTGCTCACCGTCTTTCGCGACGTCCCGGTGCTACGGGTTGGGCCTGCCAACGGCGGCACGGCCACCGGGGTCGTCACGAGCAGCCTCACGGTGCTGATGACCGCGTGCGACTCGGAGTACCTGTACTGGCTGCTCAACAACGCGTCGATGAAGTACGAGCTCGAGTCCTATCTCGACTATCAGAGCCTTCCCTCGCAGCCAAGCGCCCAGTGCCCTGGTATCCCCTCGGCGACGGGGGTCGGGCCCAAGGACGTCGACGGGCGCTGGCACTTCACGACGCACTGATCCGGTGACATGAGCACCGCGATCATCCTCGTGGCCGTCGCGGCCGCGATCGGCGTCGGCCTCGTCGTGTTCGGCATGGTCCTGTCTCGGCAGCCTGACGGCCCGCAGACGTCGGTGCGCGCGACGTACCGCACGCTGGCCGACGTGCGCGAGCAGCTGCGGCGGCGTTTCGAGCCGACGGGCACGCCTTCCTGGATCGCGGCCGAGCAGAAGACGAGCGGCCTGCAGCGCGACCTCGTGAGCGCCGACCTCGAGCTGCGGCCGTACGAATTTCGCTTCATCCAGGCCGTGTTCGGGGCGGTCGTGGCCATCATCGGCCTCCTGCGCTTCGGCCTAGGGCCGGAATTCGTCATCCTCGGGGCGATCGGATTCCTGCTGCCGTGGATCTACCTGCGCAACCGCCGCGGGCACCGGCTGCGCCAGTTCGACGCCGGCCTTCCGCGCGCGATGGAGCTGATAGGCAACTCGATGAAGGCCGGCCAGTCCGTCGCGCAGTCGCTCTCGGCGGTCACCGACAACGCCGGTCCGCCGGTGTCCGACGAGTTCGCGCTCGCGCGCCGCGAGATCGAGCTCGGCGCATCCCTCGAGAGCGCGCTGAACAACATGGTCAAGCGCATCGGCAGCAACGACCTGAAGCTGATGGTCATGGTCATCACCATCCAGCGTTCCGTCGGCGGTGACCTGCCGGCGATCCTC
>CAYWTI010000115.1:0-20456 GCA_964461175.1 uncultured Actinomycetes bacterium
CACGCCACCCAGCGGAGGAACCGCGAGGCAAGCGAGCGCAAGCCACCGCGGACGTGGCAGCGGGCGCGGGCGGCTGAAGAGTTCGCGCGTGCGGCGGCCGCCGAGGAGCGCGAGCGCGATGGTCATGCACGCGCCCCAGTAGACGGCGAACCCCACGCGGTATCCCGCGCGCGCCTGGCGACGGGTCGTCAGCGCGAAGACACCCGCCATCCCCACCGGAAGCACGAGCGGGAGGAACGCCACCAGCGTTCGACGGGTCGCGTCGCGTCTCATGCGGTGCCCTGACGAACGGCACCGAGCACCTCGCCTGCGGCCGAGCGCAGGGTTTCGCCGAAGCGGTCGAGCAGCTCGTCGACGGTGCGGTCCTCGATGACGAGCGGAGGAGCGATGAGCAGCCAGTCCCCGAACCGGCCCGCGTTCTGGCGGCGGGAATAGAGGAGAAGGCCGTGCTCCAAGCCATGCCTGCGCACGGTCGCGCCCGGGTCCACGGCCTCCGGGAAGCGCGCGTTGTTCGCCCTGTCGGCGACAAGCTCCACCGCCTGTAGAAGCCCCATACCGCGAACGTCGCCGATGAGCGGCGAGGTGCGCGCGATCTCTTCGAGCCCGGCGCGGAGGCGTGCGCCGAGGGGGACCGCGCGTTCGATCAGGCCGCGCTCGACGACCTCGTCGAGGACCGCTGCACCGGCGGCGCAGGCGATCGGGTTCGCGTCGTACGAGTGCGAGACCGTGAAGCCCGTCCTCTCCGCCACCTCGTCGACCAGGTTCGCCGGCGCCAGCACCGCGCCGAGCGGCGCGTAGCCGGCGCCGAGCCCCTTCGCCAGGACGGCGACATCGGGCATCGCGTCCGGGTTGTGCTGCGCGGCGAGGAAGCGTCCGGTCCGGAAAGCGGTGACGATCTCATCGAACACCAGGTGCACCCCGAACGAGCTGCAGATCGAGCGGACGCGTGGCGCAAAGGTTGGATGCGGCACGTTCACGCCGGACGACTGCCCGCCTATGGGCTCCATGACGAACGCCAGGACCCGCTCCGGCCCGACGCGCCGGATCACGTCTTCGAGCGCGTCGCAGCTTTCCGCGGCGGCGTGCTCGGGGCTGGTCGCGCGGAACGTGAGCGGCGCCGGAATCTTCTCGGAGATGACCGCCATCGGTCCCCAAAGCGCGGGGATGCCTATGTCGCCATTGAGCGCGAGCGTCTGCAGGGTCGCTCCGTGGTAGCCGGGCATCAAGGAGATGACGATTCTTCTCTCGGGCCGGCCCATCGCCACCGCGTGCGCCCGCAGCAGCTTGAGCGCCATCTCGATCGCCTCCGAGCCGCCCGACGTCAGGTGAGCGCGCTCGAGCCCCGCGCCTGCGAGCGACGCAAGGCGCCTGGTCAGGCCGGCATTGGCCTCGTGCCTCGTCGTGCGCGAGTACGTGTACGTCAGCCGGCGGCCCTGCTCCACCATCGCCGCGAGCACACGCTCGTTCCCCTGGCCGAGGTTGGCTGCGAACGGCCCCGAGCAGGCGTCGAGCAGGCGCCGGCCGCGGTCGTCCAGCAGGTAGACGCCGTCGCCGCGGACGATGGTCACGATGTCGCCGTTGGCCGAACGCGGGAAGAAGACGTCCTGGGTTCCGGCTTCCGGCGGATAGGTGTGATCGCCCAACAGGTCCAACCCTAGGGACCGGCCTGTCCGATGCCGCCGGCCACCCCTCCCTGTACCGGAGGGGCTTTCGCCTTTAGCCCTGGCGCGCAGCGGGCCGGAACCTTGTCGCAGATGACGGCTCCGATGCTGCTCAGCTCGCATCCCGCAACCGCCGCTCCGCCGGCGCTACCTCTGGTCCTGCAGGGACGCCTCGACGCGAAGAGCCTGGCCGGGCAGGTGGTGCTAGTCACAGGCGCCGGCGGAGGCGTTGGCCTCGAGGCCGCGCGCAGCCTACTGCAACTCGGTGCTTCCGTCGTCGTGGCCGAGCTTGACGCAGGCCGGTGCGCGGGGGCGGCGCAGCAGCTCGCCGCACAGGCCGGCAAGGACGGCGTGATGATCGTCGCGGCCGACGTCTCCGACGAAGATTCCGTGCGGCGCCTCGTCGAGTCGGTGCTGGGGCGCTACGGCAAGATCGACGCGGTCGTCAACAACGCGACGTTCGCGCCCGCCGGCTCATCCGTGGTCGAGACAGCGACCGAGGACTGGGACCGCAGCTACGCCGTCAACCTACGCGGCCCCATGCTGCTGGCGCGTCAGTGTTTGCCGGGCATGCTGGCCCGCAGGCATGGGGTCTTCGCCTGCGTGTCGTCCACCGGCGGCCCCTTCCTCGCTCCCTACGAAACCCTCAAAGCCGCGCAGGTGGCGCTCGCCAACTCCCTCGACGCCGAGCTCGCCGACACGGGAGTCGTCGCGTTCACGATCGGCCCCGGGCTCGTGCCCACGTCGACGGCCGTCGCGGCGATCGAGCGCATCGCCCCCCGCCTCGGCATGACCGTCGAGCAGTTCTGGCGCACCAACGAGGGTGCGGTCGTATCGGTCGAGGCGGCGGGGGCCGGGTTCGCGGCCGCGGTGGCGATGGCGGACCGCTACGCGGGACAGGAGATCAGCTCGACGCAGGCGCTGATCGACGCCGGCATCTCGCTCGCGGACTCATCCGGCCCGCCGGTTGCTGGCGACAGCGGCGCGGTGGCGGCCGCATGCGCGCCGGTGCTGGCCACCCTGCGCGGCCAGGCCCAGGAATGGAGCCGGCGCTCGTTCTTCGAGCGCCAGTGGATGCTGCGCGACTTCAAGCAGCGCGTCGGTATCCCGGTCGAGCGCGCGATCGAGCTGGTCGACGCCGTCTCGACAGGCGATCGCTCCGCCGGGCAAGCTCCCACGCTCGAGCGCCTGGCCGGTTTCTACCGGCACATGGGCGAGCTGGCCGCCGGTTACGTCAAGGATCCGCCGGAGCGGCAGAAGCAGGTCGCGATGACGGCGGGGTGGGCGGTCGAGGTCGACGCCCTGGTGGCCGCGTTGACGATGAATCGCTGACGGGACAAAGGTCCTACGGCGCCCGGCCGGGCCCATGGCGCGTGGCGCCGGCGCGACCGACGATCGCACAAGCGTCATGCGGCGGTTACTCTTCACGCGGGAGTTTGGAGTGGGCTCGGTCATGTCCGCGTCCGCGGACCTCTGGCGTCTGCCTCTGCTTGCCCGCGCCGATCTGACGCGGGCCGAGCGGACGACGCTCGACGCCGGAAGCACGGTGATGCTCGGCGCCGCGGTGGCGGGAATGCAGCTGGGTGGCTGGCCGTGGTGGAGCGGCGTGGGTGCTATCGCCGGCTACGTCGCCTGGGTGCTCCTCTACTCGGAGACGACGATCCAGGTGACGCGCCGGCGAACCGCCAGGGCCGCCCGCCTTCCTCTAGCCGCCGAGCCGGCGACGCCTCCAGGCTAGGTAAACCCCGCCGCCGATCCCACCGCCGAACAGCGTCCCGAGCACGACGAGCAGGGTGCCGAGGAGGTTGGGCAGCCCGCCTCCGCCGGCCTGACCGGCCGCGACAGGGGTCTGTGCGGGCTCCGAAGGCGACGGCTCGACGGGTGCCGAGCTCGGGCTGGGGCTCGCGGTCGGCGTCGCGCTGGGCGGCTCGGTCGGTGCGCTGGTCGGCGTCGGCGCCGTCTGGTGGCTGCCACCGCCGGTCGCGGGAGGCGTGGGCTGCGGCGGCGCGGTCGCGGATACGCGAGCGACCGTCGCCGTCCACGACCCACCGGCCGCGTCGCGGACGGTCAGGGTGACGTCGAAAACGCCTGCGGAGTACGCGTGGTCGGCGCCGGCGCCGGTCGAAGTCGTCCCGTCACCGAATGCCCACGTGACGGTGTACGGCGCGAGCCCGCCGGCCACCGTCGCCGACATGTGGACGGCGAGCGACGCCTGGCCGCTTGTCGGGGTGACGGTCGACGACACGGTCAAAGCGTCATAGACCGTGATGGTCGTGGTGGCGTGCGCCGTCGCGCCGCTTGCGTCGGTGACCACGACCGCGGCCTGGTACGTGCCCGCGGCGCCATAAGAGTGGTTCGGGTCCTGGACGGCCGACGATGTACCGTCGCCGAGGTCCCACGCGTAGGTGTAGGGCGGCAGGCCGCCTGATCCGATCGCGGTCAGCCGCACGTTCACCGGCGCGTCGCCGGTTGCGGGCGACGCAGCGGCCGATGCGGAGAGCGGACCGTAGGCCCTGATGCTGCCCGCCGCGGCGGTGACCGTCGACCCGCTCGCGTCCGACACGATGACGCTTGCGGCGTACAGGCCGGCGGTGGTGAAGGTGTGGCTCGGATTCTGCGCGCTCGAGGTGGCGCCGTCGCCGAAGTCCCACGTGTAGCTGTAGGGCGCGCGCCCACCGGCGGGCGTGGCCGAGAACACCACGTTCAGCGGCGCGAGTCCGGTTGCCACGCTCGCCGCGGCTGTCGCCTGGAGGGTCGGGTGAACGGTGATCGTCAGCGCGGACGCAACTGCGTGCCGGCCGGCCGCGTCGGTGACGGTGAGGCGGGTGGCGTACGTGCCCGACGACGTGTACGTGTGGACCGGGTTGGCCGCCGTCGAAACGGTGCCATCGCCGAAGTCCCAGGCGTACCCGTAGGGCAGGGTGCCGGCCGTCGCGGTGGCGGTGAACGCAACCGCGAGGGGCGCGTCTCCCTCCGTGCGGTCGGCGCTCGTGGCCAGGCCGGGCGGCGGATTGACGGTGACGCCAACCGTGGACGTCGCGGTCACGCCGGTCGCGTCGGTGACGGAGACCGAGGCGGTGTATGCACCGGCCGCGGCGTAGGTGTGCGTCGGGCCGGCGGAGGTGTCGCGGGAGCCGTCGCCGAAGTCCCAGGCGTATGCGTACGGGGCGAGTCCGCCGGTCGTGGTGACCGAGAACGTGACCGACATCGGCGAGTCGCCGGTGCGGGGAGACGCTGACGCGAAGACGGTCGGCGGCGCCGTGACGGCGATCGTGATCGGGGTGGCGGAGACGGTGACGTGGTTCGCGTCGGTCACGGTGAGGACTACGTGGTAGCTGCCTGCCGCACCGTACGTGTGAGATGGGTTCTGGGCCGGCGACGAGGCACCGTCGCCGAACGACCAGCTGTACGTGTATGGAGCGAGGCCGCCGGTGACACCGCCGGAGAACGCGACGCCCAGCGGCGCGTCGCCCTGGGTCGCCGATGCGGTGGCGGTCGCCGCAAGGCTGGGCGCGACGACGACGGTCACGGTGGCGGTCGCGGTGGCGCCGACGCGGTCGGTGACCGTGAAGCTCGCGGTGAAGGTGCCGGCCGCTCCATAAAGATGCGTCGGGCTCTGCGCCGTCGAAGCCGCCCCATCCCCGAACGCCCAGGCGAACGTGTAGCCGCCGGCACCGCCGGACGGCGCGCCGGTGAAGGCGACGCTCAGCGGAGCATCACCGGCGAGCGGGGATGCCTGGGCCGAGGCCGCGAGTGGTCCTGTCACGGTGATCGTCGACGTCGTGGCGGTCGTGTGGCCGCCGGCGGCGTCGGTGACGCTCAACACGGCCTGGTAGGCGCCGGCCACCGTGTAGGTGTGGCTAGGGTTCTGCGCGGTCGACGTGCCGCCGTCGCCGAAGGTCCACGCGTAGGTGTACGGCGCGGTCCCCGCGGAAGCGGTCCCGGTGAAGCCGACGGTCAGCGGCACGTTGCCTGCGGTCGTCGACGCCGTTACCGTCGCGGACGGGGGCGCGTTGACCGTGACCGCGACCGAGGACATATCAGCGTGGCCCGACGCATCCGTCACGGTCACGACGGCCGTGTACGCGCCGGCGGTCGTGTACGTGTGCGTCGGTGCGGGGCCCGCAGCCGTACCGCCGTCCCCGAACGCCCACGTGTACGTGTAAGGAGGCGTGCCGGCGGTGCCCGAGCCGGTGAACGTCACGGCCAACGGCGCGTCGCCCGTCGCCGGTCTAGCCGACGCCGCTGCGGCGGGCAGCGGGTTGACCGTGACCGCGACGGTGGCGCTCGCGGTGCCGCCGTTCGCGTCGACGACCGTCAGGTGTGCGGTGTAATGGCCGGTCGCCGCGTACGTATGGGTCGGCGCAGCCCCGCTGCCGGTGCCTCCGTCGCCGAAGTCCCAGCCGTAGGTGAGCGGCAGCCTCCCTCCCACCGGCGATGCCGAGAACGTGACCGCCAGGGGCGCGTCGCCCGCGGCCGGCGAGGCCGAGGCCGACACCCCGAGCGCCGCGTCGATCGCGACAGCGACGGTGGCGGTGGCGGTCGTCCCGTTGCCGTCCGTCACCGTCAGCCGCGCGGTGTACTGGCCGGCCTGCGTGTAGGTGTGGCTCGGGCTCTGGGTCGAAGACGTGGCGCCGTCGCCGAAGCTCCATGAGAACGCGTACGGCCCGAGCCCGCCGGTAGAGCCGCCCGTGAACCCGATGGTGGCGGGCGCGTCACCACCGGATGGCGACGCCGCCGCGGTGGCGCTCAATGCGGGCGACACGACGACGGCCGCCGTTGCCGTCGCCGTGTGGCTCGAGGCGTCGGTGACGGTCAGCGTCGCGGTGTAAGAGCCGGCCGCGGCGTACGTGTGGCTGGCGGTCTGGGTGGACGCAGACGTGCCATCCCCAAAGGCCCAGTGGAACGTGTACGGCGAGGTGCCGCCGTTCGCGCCGCCCGTCAACCTGACGATCAGCGGGGCGTCGCCGGCCGTCGGGAGCGCCGTCGCGGACGCAGCGAGCGCGCCACCGATCGAGATCGCGATCGGAGTCGCCGCCGCGGTCGCCCCGGCACCGTCCCTGACCGTGAGGTTGACCGTGTACGAACCCGCCGTCGTGAACGTGTGGCTCGGGCTCTGGGCGGTCGACGTGCCGCCGTCGCCAAATTGCCACGCCCACGTGTAGGGCGCCGAGCCGCCGCTCGCCGAGCCGGTGAAGTTGATCGTCGCCGGGGCGCTGGCCGCCGTCTGCGAGGCGGATGAGGAGGCCACGAGCGGCGCGGGACCACCGGCGGCGCCGAACATGTCGACCATCGGCGAAGCGGCGCCGTCGTTGACCGTCATGGTCGGAAGCGACCACGCTGTCTCGATCGTCTTGAGCAGCGAGTAGTGGTCGTAGCTCGTCGCCGAGCGTGTCCCCGCGGTCACGTCGTAGCCCATGAATATCGTCGTGATCTGGTCGTCGGCCGACCCTTCGTCCCAGGTCAGGATGAGCAGCGAGTGCTGCGTCGTGAACGCGGGGGAGCTCAGGATCGCGGGCACGTTCTGCGACAGCCACGTGTCTCCCTGGCCGACGGAGCAGTCGTGCATGTCGTCGCACAGGTTCGGCGTGATCCAAACGTAGTTCGGCGTGGTCGACGCGCCGGCGCGGTCGGTGGCCCAGCTCGTGTAGTCGACGTCATGGGTGTTGCAGCGCGTCGCGTTCGTGCGGATGTCGTCGAAGTAGATCCACGGGTTGTGATGCGCGGCGTACGTGCCGCCGGGATTCAGGTTGCACGCCGTGCCCATCGACTCCATGTAGCCCTTCCACGTCCGGCCGGACGCCTCGACGCGGTCGGCCAGGCCGACGCCGGGCATGCTGCACTGGTTGGTGAGGAAGTCGTCGGTGCACGAACCGATCTGGCCCGCGGTCAGCTCCATGTAGTTGGGAAGCGAAGGGTGCGCGGGGTTGACGTAGTTGGTCGCAAGCGCGCCCCGCGAGATGAGGGAGTTGATGTATGGCGCGGCGCTGTTGCCGACGATCTCGCTGTACGAATGGTTCTCCATCACGATCTGGACGATGTGGTCGTAGTTCGGGATCGAGCTCGACGGTGACGGGGACGGCGATGGCGTCGGCGGTGGCGTCGGGGTGGGAGTCGAGCTGGGCGACGGCGTCGCGCTGGGCGAGGGACTCGACGACGGAGACGGAGTCGGCGAAGGGGCGGCAGGCAGCACGTTGCCCGCCCAACCCGCGCTCGTGGCGCTGATCATCGCCGGCCACGGCTGCGAGAAGTCCCCGGCGGGATCGACGTAAAGGCCGAAGCCTTGCGGATCCTCGCGCCAGACGAAGTACGTCCAGCTGACGCCCGCGGCGTTGTAGCGAGAGATCTCGCTGGTGACGAACGTCACGGCCGTCGAGCTCGTGCGCTGGTCGCCGAACTCGCCGACGATCATCGGCGTGTTGGCCGGCGTGCCTGTGGGGAAGTTGTCGCCACCGGGGTAGTGGTGCACCGAGTAGATGACCCGCGACGTGATGTTGAACAGGCTCAGGTCGTTGCTCAGCGGCGCCTCGATGATCACCAGGTGGTTCGGGTCGGCCGCCGTCAGCGTGTTGTAGAGGCGCGTAGCGAGCGTCGCCCACTGTGTGTCGCTCGGCGGGGCGGGTTCGTTCATGACGTCGTAGCCGAGAATGGTGGGGTTGTTGGCGTAGTGCTGCGCGATGTCCTGCCACATGTTGTTGAGCAAGGTCTGGTTCGCGGCGCCTCCGGCGCAGTCGCTCCAGATGCAGTAACCGTTGGCCGCGCTCTGGTCGAATCCGCCCGACGATCCGCCCGGCGGGATGAAGTCGACGAGGTATACCCACAGCTGGTTCTGCGCCGCCCACGCCATGTGCTGGTCGAGGACGCTGAAGAACTGCGTCCGGTTCGCGGCGTACCAGTTGTAGTCGATGCCCCAGCGCAGATGGTTGACGCCGAGCGCGTGCGCCTGCGCGTAGTCGGACTGAACCGCGTTGATGGCGTTGATGTCCGGTCCCCCGCAGCACGCAAGCGCCGGCTCGTTGTTGAAGTTCACCCCCCGCAGCACGATGTGCTGGCCCTGGTACATCAGCGACGAGCCCTGCGTGGTCACGAACGAGGTCGCGCCCGCCGCGGTGGCGGCTCGCAGCACGAGCATCGACGCGAGCAGCGCGACCGTGGCCACCGAGGCGCCGAATCTCTTCAGCCTCGATTCACGATTCGAGCTCGCGGACACGGCCATCGACTCGATGGGTGTCGTTACGTATTGCGAATGTGCAGGCCCCAACGCAGGAACTCGCATCTGGTCTACCCCCAGAGCAGTTGATCCAGATCGCTATCGGCTGAACGCCTCAGCAGGCGACTGCGACCTTCCGGCCTCTCGTACACCTGCCTAACAACGGGATGTGATTTTTCTTGCGTTCTTCTTACAAACGGTCCGCAAGAATCCCGGGCCTTGACCGCCCCCGCAGCAAGAACCGCGCCCGATTATGGCGGAGACGACCCGTCCGTGTCATCCCCCTAAACGGCGGGCGTGCCCTCGACCTCTCGCAACTTCGCCATCGCGATGTGCGCACGACGACTGCGTGACCTTGTCAACGCCGACAGCGTGAAGGTCCCCATGACGAGAAGACGCATCGCCGCTCCGGAGGTGAACGCCACCGCTGCGCCGTCGAGCCCGATGTGAGGAATAAGCACGAGGCCGGTGCCCACGGTGACGGTCATCGCGAGACCGGTGGCGATGGAGTCGACCAGCGGCCTTCCCAATCCGACCCAGATGCTGCCGAGCACCGTGTAGAACGCGTAGATGCCCATGCCGACTGACAGGATCGCGACCGGACCGCCCGCGTCGGGATATTTCGTGCCGAAGACGTGCGGTATCAGCCATGGCCCGAGCAGCACCGATGCCGCGACCAGCGGCACCGTGACGAGGCCGGTCAGACCGAGCGTCGTCGCCACGTAGCGGCCCACCGAGTCCTCGGCCATGCGTGCGACACGCGGGAGGACGGCGGTCCCGATCGCCGTCGGTGCGAGGAGCAGCACGTTGACGAGCGCTTTCGCCACTGCGTAGTTCGCGGTGGCGCGCGACGTCATGAGGTGCTGAACCATGATCACGTCGCTCCCAAACCAGACGGCGAAGAACACGGACTGCGCCAGCACCGGGCGTATGAAGAGCAGGATCTCTCTGATCCGCGGCGCCGCGATATCGCGGAGCACGAGCCCGAGACCGATCGGACTCACCGCCTGGACGGCGATGAATGCCACCACGCTCGACAGGCCGTAGACGGCGAGGAACACCGCCGCGGAGCGGACGCCGAGGACGCCGAGCGCGACGATGCCGGCGAGCTGGACGAGGTTGCCGGCGACGTACACCGTCGTCATCGTCGAATACCGATCGAGGCCGCGTTGGATCTCGCGATAACCCTCCAGGACCGCGATGCCGGCGAAGTTGCACAGCAGGGCGACGATGAGGCCTGGACTCAGGCCGATCACGACGACGACCGGTGTGACGACGATAGCGCTTGCGATCGCGATCGTCGCGATTACCGCGATCCAGTTGACGAGATAGCTCCGCTGCGCGTCACGATCCTGGTGGTTGCGGGACAGGAACCGCGAAAGTCCCGTCGGGGAGCTCGACACGAACATCGACGTCACGGTCACCAGTGCGAGCGCGTAGGTCAGGCGACCGTATGCGACGGGGTCGAGGATCCGCGCGGCCGCGACCGAGAACAGAAACCCAAGGGCGCGTGCGGTCGCGAAGCCGGCGAAGACCACGGCCGAGGACCGCAGGAATCCGTGATCGGGCCGGTACTGGCGAAGCTCGAGCATGGCGGTCTCCGCCGCACGCGGGATCGTCATCCACACGGGCTGGCTCGCGACCTGGAGGACGACGACCGCCGGCTTGCGGATTGCGACCTGGGTGGTCAGCGCCCCGAGCAGGCCGATCACCATCGCGACCTCCTGGGACAGGCCCGCGAACGTGATGTACTGCGCCGTCGCGCCGAGGAGGACGAGCGAGCCGCTGACCACCGCCGCCGCCCCACCGAGCGCACGTCGCGAGGGATCGGCGCTGCGGCGCTCGTTCCACCCGGCGACGAAGATGACGACGAGCATGATGACGAGGAGCGCGATGCCAGGGATGCCCGCGCGGAACCCGGCCCAGAGGTACTCGTTGTCGACGAACGTCGTGAGGTTGTCGGGCACGGTGCTCGGGATGAGCGTCCCGGTGCCCACCCACAGATGGTCGGCGAGCGCCGGGATGATGAATTCGTTCCAGTAGCTGATGCGAGTCTGCATGCTCTCTGGAAGGGCCAGGCCCTGGAACGTGAACAGCTGCTGGGAGTCGACGCGGCTGCTCACGAGCGGCCAGAGCACCGCGGCGACGGCCGCGCCGATGACGACCGTGTAGATCAGCTCGCGCGGCACCCGCCTGCCGTAGATGAACATCAGGCCGGTCGCGACGGGCAGAACCGCGAGCGGGGCCCACGTCTCGCTCGCGATGACGCCCATGAGGCTCGCTCCCATGACGACGGCGAGCCACCAACCCGGGAAATCCGGCTTGCGCGCGGTCGCGATCGCGAGCGCGACGATGTACGTCAGCAGGCCGAGCCCACCGACGGCGCTGTAGTGGCCCATCGTCGAGCTCGGGCGGTACGGCGTCTCGGACGGACCCGTGTAGTAGTTGGCGAAAAAGTCGCGCACCGCGGGAGCGTTTGCGAGCTCGGCCGCCGCGACCACGCTGACGATCACGCCCGCGACGAGGGCGCAGTTGAGCAAGAGCCGGACGTCGGACTCGGACAGCCGCAGGCGTGAGAACCCGTAGTAGACGGCGAGGAAGAGGACTGGCGACATCACCGTTCGCCAGGTGTCGATGCTCGCCGAGTACCGCCCAAGGAAGAGGACCGCCCACGGTATGGCGACGCTGCCGACCACGTACGCCCAGACGGCGATGTCGAGACCGCTGACAGGCCGCGACGCACGGGCCGTGAACTGGTGGATGGCCACGCCGGCGACGACCACGAGAAGGATCGCCTCGCTGGGCTTCAGCAGCGGGATGACGGCGCCGCGCGCAAGACCCGCGGTGAGCGGCACCAGCAGAACGAGGGCCGCGCCGCCGATCACAGGCCGGCGGATCGTCGCCAGCAGCAGCGCGAAGCCGCCCGCGCCGACAACCGCCGCGAGCACGTAGGTCAGCAAAGCCTGACGCTCAGCCGGTCAGGCGACCGGCACCAGGTCGGCGAGACCGAGCGCCGCCATGTAGCCGGGCGAGACCGCATCCCATGTCAGCGCCCGCATGGCGTCCTTGGCGCGCGCCGCCTGGGCCCGCGCCTCGTCCGGGTGGGCAAGGAGTCGATCGACCTGGTCCGCGAGCGCGCGCGCATCGCCCGGCCGGAAGTACGCCAGCGAGCTTGGGGGAAAGTGATGCGCGATCGTGGGAAGATCCGCGCACGCCACCGGGACCCCGTTCTCCGCGTACTCCATCAGCTTGGTCGGGAGGAGAAGCTCACCGTAGCCGTCGGCGATGATCGCCACGATGCCCACCGCAGCCTGACGGATCTCGTCCATCGCCTGCGCCCACGGCAGGAACCCTCGAAACACGACACGCTCTCCCACGCCGAGCTCGTCCGCAAGCTCGACGAGCCGAGACTTGTACTCGCCCTCGCCAAGGACCCGAAGCACGAGGTCGGGCCGTTTCCGCCCGAGGTGCGACATGGCCTCGATCGCGACCTGGACGCCGTAGCGCTCGATGAGCGAGCAGTGCGTGACGATGAAGGGCCTGTCGCCAGTCAAAGTCGCCGCGGACGGCGCCATTCTCGAGCCCGGCAGCGTGTTCGGAACAACGCTGATCTTGCTCACGTCGACGTCGCGAGCCGCGAGGACGTCGCGACACTGCCTGCTGACGACGATCACACGGTCGGCCCACCGCGTCGAAAGCCGCTCGAGCCACGTGGCGATGCGCACGGCCGGGTGCTTCACGTCGAGTCTCATGCGCGCAGCCGTCAGCTCCGGCACCAGCTCGAACATCTCGAGCACCAGCCGAGCGCCTCGGAGCCGCGCGACGATGGGCGCGAAGATGACGAAGTCGGGCGGGTTGTCGACGAGCACCGAGACGTAGCGATGGCGAATCGCGAGGCCGGTGCACACCACGAACGACCAGAGCGAGAAGCCGACGTACTCCTGCAGATAGCGAAGGGCGCCCGAGCGCCGATGCGCCATGCGCAGCGCGTGGATCGCCAAACCGGCAGGCGTCTCCGTGGCGGCGCGCTGGAGGGCGCGCGGAGCAAGGCATACAAGGTCGACGTGCAGCCCCGCGCCGAGCAGCTCGCCCACATTCCGGCGCACGGTCGCGTGGTCCGGGTAGGGGTGCTCGCTGACGATCAGGACGCGCCGCGTCGCCGCCACAGCACCTTCCCATCCCGCTCGAGGATCGCCTGCAGTCGTTCGACGGCGTCTCTGCGCTGCGCTCGCAGCTGCTCCTGGAGAGCCCCGCTCAGGCGGCCGAGCTCGTCTTTGCGCGCGATCGCATTCGCGATCGCCGCGGCCATATCACGAGGATCGTTGTCGCAGAACACGGCGGCCGAGGCGAACCTCGTCTTGACCGCGGGGAGGTTGGAAAGGACGAGCGGCCGGCCCAGGCCCACCGCTTCGAACGCCGCCCTGTTCATGATCCGCGGATCGGTGCTGAACACGGCGACGACGTCGGACGCGACGAGCTCGCCGAGAAAGCGGGGATAAGCGAGGTAACCCGTCAGCACGGTGTTGCCGGAGGCGTGAGCACGCACCTCGGCCGCAACCAGGCGCGGATCGCCGGTGAAGCGGAAGTCGACGTCCGGCAACAGCGCGGCGGCCGCGAAAGCCTCGGCCACCGGTTCGTTGTCATCGAAGCTGCCGGCGACCAGCACCGTCGGCCGGGTGAAGGCCGGCACGGCCTCGGCCTCGTGCACGTCGGGCACATCGTCGGGCAGCAGCATTGCCGGCGCGCCCCATCCCCGGACCATCGCCTCCAGCTCGGCGGTGTGGAGAAGCACGGCGTGCGCCCGCGGCAGCAGCGCCCGGTGCAGCGGTCGCGCCCACGCCCATTTCGGCGAGTGAAAAGCTCCCGTGTGGCAGTCGATGACGAGCTTGCGGCGGTGCGTGGCGGTCCACGCCCACGCGACGAGCGGTGCGAACACGGGTGGAGTGATGACCACGACGACACCGGGGTCGGCCCGCGACAGGGCACGCCAGGTCCGAACCGCTTTGGCGAGATAGGACACAGGCCGTCCTAGCAAACCCGACCCGCCCGCCCCTAGCAAACCCGACCCGCCCGCGCCGTCGCCGAAGAACGTCGCCTCTCCTCCGAGCGCGGCGGCGAGGGCGACCGTGCGGGGCTGAAACCTCGTCCACGCGATCGCGATGAGGAACGAGCGGCTCACGAGCCGGCGGGTCCGCGCCAGGTCGGCAGCTTCAACTGGTTGACGGCCGCCTCGTAGTACTCCGCCGGCGCGCTCTGCGGCTCCGGCCGCGGCTCGCGGCTTGACCCGGAGGCGAAGACTCCGGCGGCGATCTGGATGCCCGCCAGCCTGAGGGTCTCCGCCGTGCGGCGAACGTCGCTCGCGCGCGTCACCCGCGCCGTCGCGACGATGATCGCCACATCGGCCGTCCTGGCCATGGTCACCGCGGTCGGATCGTGTTCGGGCGACGGCGCGGAGATGATCGTCAGGTCGTACTGGTCGCGGTCCGTCAGCGACTCGCCATCGATCACACCCTGGTGGGTCGTGGGAGCGCTGACGATCGTCATCATGGAACCGTTCTTGCCGGCCTGTCGCTGCATGACGTAGGTGTTTGCCTCGGCGTCGATGACGAGCACCTTCTGGCCCGCATTCACGGCGGCCATGCCGAGGCCGGCCGCCACACCACGCACGCGATCGCGGCGTGATGCAGCGACGATGAGGACCTTGCTGAGGTGAGGATGCTGCGCGAGCAGGTTCGCGCGCGCGACGCTGTAGAGCTCGTTGTTCCGCGCGGACAGCTCCTGCCGCTGCGACACCGAGACGACAAGCCGCGTGCTCGCCGCTCGCGACAGGGCTTCCGACTCGAACAGCCGGTCGTCGAAGCGATCGAGGACGACGGCGGCGGCAAGCGCGACGCAGAGTCCCGCCGCGAGACCGACGGCGAGGTAACGAAGTGGGTCTGGGTCGATCGGCTTCGCCGGCAGGCTCGCGGGCTGGACGAGCGTCAGGCTTCCCGCCAGGCGGTTCTGCTCGATGACCAGCTGCTGGCTCTGGGAGTAGGTCGACGCGTACTGGCTCTGGAGCAGGGCGAGCTGCGCCTGCTCACCGGCGATGGCGGCGCTCTGTCCAGGACCTGCCTCGCGCTGCAGCTTGTCGATCGTCGCCTCCTCGGCCGTGATCTCCGCCGTCAGCTGTTTGAGCTCGCCGTCGAGATAGGCCGCCGTGGGCGCAAGAAGCGCCGCCACGTCGGCTTTGTTCTGGTCGATCAGCGCGTTGGCAACCGCGTTCGCCAGGGCCTGCGCGCCGGCGGGCGAAGGAGCCGTGACGCTGACGCCTATCCAGTCGGTGCCCCGAACCGTCGTCGCGCTGACGCGCGGCCCGAGGGCGGTGGGAGTACACGTCAGGCTCGCCGAGGAACCGCTGAAGTACGCGCCGGAGCACGCGCGGTCGAGCACCGGTTCGCTGGTGGCCGCCTGGATGAAATGCGCGCTGAGCAGCTGCCCGGCCTGCAGGGCGAGATCGAAGCCCTGCGACGAGTTGAAGCGCTCGTCGACGAAGAGCAGCGCGGTGCCCTGGTACACCGGCGGCCGCACGACCGACGCGATCCCCGCCCCGAGCGTGAACAGGGCGACGATGGCGAGGATGACGTACTTGCGGTGCCGGATCGCGCCGCCGATCGTCTTGAGAGCGAGCCTGTCGTCCACCCTCAGGAAGGCCTGCGCCGGCGGCCCGCGACTGCAGGGACCGTGCGCGCGAGGATCTCGAGGTCGAGGCGCAGCGACATCTCACGGACGTAGCGCAGGTCGAGGGCCATCATCTCTTTGGCCGAGATCGAGTCGCGCCCTGAGACCTGCCACAGCCCGGTCATGCCCGGCTTCACGCGCTGGCGCTCGAAATACGGGGGCAGGTAGTGCTCGAGCTCGTACGGGATCGCCGGCCGCGGCCCGACGAGGCTCATGTGGCCGGCGAGCACGTTGAGGAGCTGCGGCAGCTCGTCGAGGCTGGTGCGCCGGATGAAGCGGCCCACGTTGGTGATTCGTGGATCCGCTTTCGACTTGTAGCCGTCGGCCGCAGGCCGGGCCGCGAACCAGGCCTCGGCCGCGGCGCGGTGCGGCATATCGGCGCTGTTCGTGTACATGGAGCGGAACTTCCACATCCGGAACCGGCCACCGTCGAGGCCCACGCGCTCCTGGCGAAAGAAGATCGGTCCAGGGCTGTCGACGCGGACCCACACGGCGATGACGGCGATGAGCGGCAGAGCGACCAGCGATGCCGCGATGCCAAGCACGACGTCGAGCGGCCGTTTCCAGGCAGCGTTTGCATGCCAGCCGGCGGCCATCTCCGGCGCGACGTCGCCGCGACGTGCCTCCATCACGTGCCCGAGCACCTCATCCGTCTCGCAGCCTAAGAGCGGCGGCGCTGAGAATGAATAGGCAAACGTCCCGGCTCGAGGGACAGTCCGGAGAGGCCCGGGACTTTCGCACCCTCCGCGCGCAACGGCCCGTTCACAGGCCAAGCCCTCGCTTGATCCGGCGCGCCGCCGACACGATCAGATAGACGGCGGCGTCAACGGGGTTGCGGTGCTGCGCCTCGCCCGAAACGCGCGAGCCGGAGCTCAGGAACGACGCCACCGCGGAACCGGTGGGCGTCAACGTCGTGCGGTCGGCGCTGAACGTTTGACCCTGGGCCAGGACGAGACTGACGCCCGCGGCGCCGGCGTGCTCGAGCAGGTAGGACACCGCCTGGCTGTTCAAGGCCTGGTTGTCCTCGTGCGAACCGGCGGTTGACGCGCCGGCCTCGCCGACGATGTAGGGCTTGTGCAGCTCTGCGCCCCATCCCGGATAGAGAGGATGGTCGTCGTAGACGTGGATGTCGTAGAAGTCGACGACGTCGTCGTACTTCGCGAGGTCGGGGCTCGGGTTCCAGTAGAGCTCGGTCGAGTCTGAAACGGTGAAACGGGCTGCGGGCGCGGCGGTCCTCGCCGTGCGGTACATGTCGGCGAGCCAGGTGTGGACGACGGTGTCTGAGTAGTTCGGGCTGACCGGGTCCGCGTGCGGAGGCGAAGGCAGATGACCGTCGACGCCGAGGCTGTTGTACGCCTCGTTGAACAGATCCCAACCGATCACGGTCGGGCGCTCGCCAAAACGACGCATGAACTCGCTCAGCCCGACGAGGTAGTTCCTGCGCATGATCTCGTGGTGGCCGTCGAGGGCCTCGAAATGGAAGTTGCCGGGGCTCGCGGTCTCCTCCTGGTCGAAGACCACCACCACCGCTCGCATGCCGCGCGCATCGAGCATGTCGAGCGCACGCGCGAAGTGCTGGAGCGTGTCCTCCTGGAAGCCGTCGAAGCCGGCGTTCGGATCCCACACCATTGTCTGGTCGAGACCGACAAAGAGCCTGACGACTCGACCGAGACCATGCGTGTGAATGAAGTCGAGGTCGGCGGCGAAGGCCGGAGAGCTCGTCTCCCACGGCCCGCCTGACCGCAGCCATCGCGTGCCGACCCAGCCGCCGCTCACCGTGTGCGGGAACGCGTAGTTGAGGCCGGCCGCCGACGGGACGTCGAGGGCAGGAACGGATTCCTGCGGAGCCCCGTACCACCAGGCCCCCGCCGCCACGAGGATTACGGCGACGGCCACGGCGGCAGCAGCCCAGCGCAGGCGGAAGAGGTGTGGGAGCACTGAGGCCACGCTAGGCGCCACGGACGTCGCGTGAAATAGGTCTTTGGTCCCGCGGTCGGGCGCGGCGCCTGGCATGACGATTTGCCCAGCCGTCTTGCGGGCGGAGCCGCCGGCGTGCGATTTCGCCCATTCCGGTCACGGGCCTCGAGACGCGAAACTCCGAGTGTCCAAGCCGCGCTCGATGCCGGGCGCGGATTTTGCAGGAGCGAAGCCTGGTCTGAAAACGCTAAGAAACCTGAACCGGCGGTGGCTTGCAGCGGTCACGGCCTCGGCGCTCATGCTTCCGCTCGCGGCCGCGAGTGGAACGCTGATCACCGCACGCGCAGCCGCGGGGTTGAGCGCGACGGTCGGAGCCGGCGGCACGATCGAGGTCTCGGACGGCGCCGTCGACATGGTCTTCGACCCGGCCCAGGAAGGTGGAATCTCTCAGCTCTACGACCTCACGTCGGACCCGGGCAAGACGGTGAACCTTGGGCCTCCGCCTGGTTTCACGCTCTTCGACCTGTACGTGAGCCCCGCGCACGGGTGGGCCAACATCGCCGGCGGCAGCGCCGCCGTGCTCGAGGTGCTCCGCAACACGCCGTCGTCGGTCGTCGTCCACGCGGTGGGAGCGTTCATGTACACGGACGGCACCGGGCCGGTCGCCGGTCTGCAGCACGAGACGTGGACGACCGTCTACCCCGGTGGGCGGGTGTTCATCCGCCGGCACGTGATCACCGGCGCGACCGCGGTCAACCTGTACAACTTCGGCGGCAAGTCGCTCGATGTGTCGCCGGCGTCGACCTGGAACGGGATCTTCACCGGCGCCGCGACTGACACGTCGTACCCCGCGGGGACGAACACGACGGCGGGGAACGGCACCGAGAGCTGGCTCGGCTTCTGGCAGCCGTCCGGCCTGGGGGCTGGGATCGCGTCGTGGCAGGCGCAGGACTTCGGCGTGACCTACAAGGACATCCGCGTGCTGGTCGGCAACGCGTCCGTGCGCTCGCATGAGGCGCAGCGGAATGAAGCGGCGCTCACCCTCGGACCCGGCCTGACGTACTCGAGCCAGTTCGCGGGTTGGCTGTCGCCCCAGGTGCGCACCGCGTCGATGAACGCGCTGACCGCCGATTACCAGGCGCCGGGCCTGACCGTGACCGCGGGAGCGCTCGCAGGCAGCGACGACGAGCCTGTCGCCACCGCCCTGACGAACGGCTACAACCCGGCCACCGGCGCGTACGTGGTCAGCTCGGGCGGCGGCGCGGTGTCGATGCAGCTGCAGTTCCCGTCCGGCGTGGCGACTCGGTACCGCCCGGCCTTCAAGATCACCGGCTGGCCATCCGCTTCGGCCTCGATTCAGCTCGGTGCGACGGTCCTCAGCCCCGGGGTCGACTACGTCGCGGACTACGATGCCGCCGCCGGCGCTCTTCGGATCGCGTTCCTGAAGGACGTCGTGGCGTCGGCTCCGCAGGCCGGACAGCTGCAGAGCGATGTGATCGGCGTCTCGCCGTCCGGGAGCCCCGCGCCGTCGCCGTCGCCCTCGCCGTCACCGTCCCCGTCTCCTTCCCCATCGCCGTCTCCCTCTCCCTCGCCATCCCCCTCGCCTTCGCCTTCGCCTTCGCCGTCGCCCTCGCCATCGCCGTCACCCTCTCCCTCGCCGAGCCCGACGCCTCCGCCGGGGCCGCACCCGACGCCGGGGCCGCTGCACACCATCGTCGGCACGAGCACGATCGAGGTGAACGACGGCACCACGTTCGCGGCGATCTTCGACCGCAACCAGGCCGGCGGCATCTCCCGCCTGTACGACCTCGCGACCGACCCCCGTCGCACCGTCAACCTCGGGCCGCAGCCGGGCTACTCGGTGTTCAACAGCTACCTGCTTGACAACCAGGTGTACGCGCCGACGACGACGCTGGGCGTCTGGGGCGAGCTCGGTGAGGGCCCGGCGACGACCTTCGAGGTCCTTAACCCGAGCGCCGAGTCGACCACGATCCACACGATCTCGCCGTACTACTGCGAGCAGGTCGACGCCCCGGGTGGAGTCTGCTTCCTGACCGACGTGCAGGCCGAGACGTGGACGACGCTGTACCCAGGCGGGTTCGTGTTCTTCGAGCGCCACATCATCACGGGCTCGAAGTCGCATCAGCTGGCCAACGCCGCCCCGGCGTCGATCGACCTGTGCCTGTGCTCGCGGCTCTACGGCATCTTCGACGGCGTCGCCTCCGACACGACGTACCCAAGCCCCGACGACCTCCACGCCGGAACCGGCAAGGAGAGATGGTGGGGGCAGTACCAGACCGGCACCGGGCCCGGCCAGAGCCTGGGGGTCGTCGAGGTCGCGTACCAGGACAAGTCCTACGGCCTCAGCTACGCCGACATGCGCCTCATCATCGGCAGCGCGTATCTCCGCAGCCACATCACCGCGCGCACCGAGGACCTGACCAAGCCGGTCCTGGCCGCGAACACCGTCTACATCGCCCGTTACCGCGGCTGGATCAGCTCGTTCGTCAACAGCGCGAACACGACCGCCATGACGCTCGACTACCGGCAGCCCTCGTTGACGGTCACGTCCGGCAGCCTCCTCACCTCGGACAGCGAGCTCCAGGCTTCGGGCCTGGTGTCCGGCTACAACCCCGGGACCGGCCGCTACGTCGTGGCGGCCAACAGCACCTCTGTGTTCAAGGGCCAGCTTGGGTTCCCGGCCGGCGTCACAGTCCGCTACCGCCCGTCCTTCAAGGTCGTCGGCTGGTCCGGCGGGCCCGTGGTCGTGCGCTGGGCCGACAAGATCCTGGTCGCCGGCACCGACTACCAGTCAAGCGTCGACGCCACGGGGGCGCTCAGGGTCAGCCTCCTGTTCGATGTCGTTGCCTCGAAGCCGGCCGCCGGCCAGCGCCAGAACGCTCCGCTGACGATCTCGCACAGCTGACGTCACACTCTTGTCCCGGCCG
>CAYWTI010000116.1:0-2502 GCA_964461175.1 uncultured Actinomycetes bacterium
TGGGCGAACATGAACCACCAGAACAGGTGCGCCAGCGCGGGCCGGTGCCTTACTTGCTCAGCCATATCAGCAGGACCGCGATTACTAAGGAAGCGCCCGCCCACAGGGCGAACTGCGAGAGGACGATCAGCCGCGCCGACACGGGCCGGTCGAGAACCTTGAGGTGGATGATCGAGCCGGCGAGGCTCAGGAACGTGAACGAGTGGTAGAGCGCAAACGGAAGGCAGACGACGCTGAAGACGATGAAGGCCGGTTGCGCGACCACGCTCTTCTCGTAGATGTCTAGCAGCAGCCACAAGAGCCAGATGGCGAGCGGCAGGGACGTGAACTCGCGGACGACGTACCAGAAGTAGTGGCCGTTGCGCGTCCACCAGCCGGAGCGCATGCGCCACGGGTACGGGCGCGGCGCGGCGTGCGGCGCGGATTGCGCCTCGGAGCTCATCAGTCGCGGTTGCCGTAGGGCAGGACGAACCGCATCGTGGTGTCGAGCTTGGTCTGCTGGATCGCCTTGGCGGGGTCGACACCCTTGGGGCAGACGACCGAGCACTCGCCGACGAAGCTGCACTCCCAGACGCCCTCGGAGTCGGCGACGACCGGCAGCCTCTCCTTCAACCCCTCGTCGCGCGAGTCGAGGTTGTAGCGGCGCGCGAGCGCGGTAGCGGCGGGGCCGAGGAACTCGTCGTTGAGCCCGTAGACGGGGCAAGCCGCGTAGCAGAGCATGCAGTTGATGCACTGGCTGAACTGGCGAAAGTCGTCGATCTGATCGTTCGTCTGCCGGTGCTCGCGCGCGCCGAGAGGGATGTCGTGCTTGCGGATGATCCACGGCTTGATCGACTGCAGCTTGTGCATGAAGCCGTCCATGTCGATGACGAGGTCGCGAATGACGGGAAAGTTGTTGAGCGGCTCGACGACGACCGGTCGCGGCCAGTAGTCGCGCAGGAACGCGTTGCACGTGAGCTTCGGCGTGCCGTTGACCATCATGCCGCAGCTGCCGCAGATGCCCATGCGACACGACCAGCGATAGCTGAGGCTGCCGTCGACATGCGCCTTGATGTGGTTGAGGGCGTCGAGGACGACCATGCTGTCGTCGTAGAAGGGGATGTCGTACGACTGCAGGCGCGGCCGCTCGTCCTTGCTCGGGTCGAACCGTGTCGCGCGGATCGTGATCGTCTTCTCGGCCATCGCTCAGTAGGTCCTCGCCTGCGGCTGGAAGTGCGTGATCGTCACGTCGCGGTAATCGAGACGCGGCGCCAGCGTGTTCGTGTGAAACGCGACCGTGTGCTTCAGGAAGTTCGCGTCGTTGCGGTCCGGGAAGTCGACGCGGGCGTGAGCGCCGCGTGACTCCTCGCGCGCAAGGGCCGAGAAGGTGATCGCGGTCGACACCTCGAGCATGAAGTCGAGCTCGAGCGCGGCGACGATCTCTGTGTTGAACGTGCGGCTGGTGTCGTCGATCTGCACCTTCTCGAACCGCTCGCGCAGGCCGCCGAGGTTGCGCGCCAGCCTGCTCAGGCCCTCCTTCGTCCGGAACACGCCCGCGCCGGCGTCCATCTCCTTCTGCATCTCCTCGCGGATGGGGCCGATGCGCTCGCCGCCACCCTTCTTCTCCAGGTACTCGGACTCGACGCGCCGGGTCTCGTCCCACAGCATCGCGTCGACCGGGTTCGACGTCGGCGCCTTGGCGCCGGCGGCGTAATGGGCCGCGGCGCGCCCCGCCGCCGCCCCGAAGACAAGACATTCCGGGAGTGAGTTGCTGCCGAGCCTGTTGCCACCGTTGAGGCCGACGTTGGCGCATTCGCCGGCGGCGTAGAGGCCGAGGATCTCGGTCTTGCCCGAGATGTCGGCGTCGATGCCTCCCATCATGTAGTGCTGGACCGGGCGGACCGGTATCGGGTCGGTGACGATGTCGATGCCGAGAAACTCGCGCCCGAGCTCGCGCATGAAGGGCAGCTTGCGGTCGATGAGCGCTTCGCCGAGGTGCCGGACGTCAAGGTGCATGTACTTGCCGTGCGGGCCTTCGAAGCCGCGACCCTCGTCGAACTCGGTGATCATCGCCCGGGAGATGATGTCGCGCGGCCCGAGCTCCATCTTGTTCGGGACGTAGCGCTTGAGGAATCGCTCGCCCTCGCTGTTGAGAAGGTACCCACCCTCGCCGCGCACCGCCTCGGTGATCAGGATGCCCGTAAAAGGCAGGCCCGTCGGGTGGAACTGGACCATCTCCATGTCCTTGAGGCCCGCGCCGGCGCGATACGCCAGCGCCATGCCGTCGCCGGTGCAGATGTTGCCGTTGGTCGAGAACGCGTACACGCGGCCGAGCCCACCGGTGGCCAGGATCACCGACTTCGCCGTGATCGCGTCGAACCGGCCGGTGCGAATGTCGAGCGCGACCACGCCGACACAGCGGCTGTCCTCGACCAGCAGCTTGGTCACGAATGCCTCGTCGTGGCGAGTGATCTGCGGGTACTTGAGGCTCGTCTGGAACACCGTGTGCAGCATGTGGAAGCC
>CAYWTI010000117.1:0-3666 GCA_964461175.1 uncultured Actinomycetes bacterium
GCCGGGCCGACGTCGGCGAACGGCGGCCAGTACGGGATGGTCGAGACCAGCGCCGTGGCGTCGTCGGGCTTGAGGTCCAGGTCGAGCTGTCTCGCGGCGCGGCGGGTCGTCTCGGTCAGGACCGCGCGGTAGCGCTTGAAAGAAGCCTCGTCCTCGACCTCCGCCTCGAGCCCGATGTACGCGGCGAGGAATGCCTCACCGCGGCCAGGGAACAGCAGCTCGCCCGTCGTGCGGATGCCGTGGCGCCAATCGATGAGCGTGCCGAAGCAATCGAACGTCAGCCACCGGTCCGCCATCGGCGAGGCGTCAGCGCCCGGCGGCGCGGAAGCTCAGCGTCTTCTTCGTCGCCTGGTCGACCTCCTCCGGAGTCAGGAGCACGACCGTCTTCAGGTTGACCGTCCCTGTCGAGGCGATGCCGACCGCAAGCGCCGCGGCCGTCACGTTGTCGGGAACGTCGGTGATCACGGCGACGTCGAAGTCGCCGAAGGCGAAGTAGTACGCCTCGACGCGTCCACCGAGCGCCTTGACCGCATCCTCGACCGCCTTGCGGCGTCCGGTGCCGCCTTCCTTCAGCAGCCCTTTGAGGCCCTCGTTCGTGTACGAACCGAGCGATAGGTACTTCGGCATCTCAGACCTCCCTGGTCATCATCCTGGCTTGGGCAGGTACTCCTGGATCGCATGCGCGAGGTGCTGCATGCTCATCGACTGCAACCACACCCTACCCGGACCCGTGAGCGCGGCGAGGAACAGGCCCTGGCCGCCGAAGAACATGTTCTGGATCCCCGGCACCGTGACCACGTTGAACTGCACGCTCTCCTGGAACATGCCGACCTGGCTCGGGTGCACGCGAAGCGTGTTGCCGGCCTGCAGGTCGTAGACGACGACCTCGCCGTTGAGCGCCACCCACGCCTGGCCCTGACCGGTAAGCCGCTGCAGCCGGAAGCCGGTGCCGCCGAACACGCCGGCGCCGAGCCTCTGCTGGAATCCGATCGCAAACTGGACGCCGAGGGTCGCGCACAGAAACCCGTGGCGGTGAACCATGTAGCCCTGCCCCGGCGTGATCTCGAGCGGCAGGATCTCGCCCGGCAGCTTGGGCGCGAACGCGAGCAGGCCAGGGCCGCCGACGGCCGTGTACTCCGTCATGAACAGCGTGCCGCCGGCGAACGCGCGCCCGAGCGCGCCCATGAACCCGCCTTGCTGACCGCCGACCGATGTGCCGGTCTGCATCTGGATGGCCATCGACATCCACGACAGCTCGCCCGACTCGGCGAACACCTTCTCGTTGGGCTGCATGTTCAGCTCGAGGACTGGCAGCACCGTGCCGACGATCTTGGCGTCCATGGACGTCTCCTTCCTTTCTTCCTTCAGTGGCGGTGGTGGGGGTCGATGACGCGCCGCCGCGTCGTGTGCGGCGCCGGGTTTCGCGCGCAATCGTCGCAGACGCCGACGACCAGCACCTCTGTGCGCAGCGGCCTGAAGCCGTGGCCCTTCTCGAGGTGCGTCTCGAGCTCGTGCACGAGCTCCTCCTGGATGTGCATGACACCGCCGCAGACCTGGCACACCGCGTGGTGGTGGTCGCCGCTCGCGAGCTCGTAGTGGGTCGGCCCCTCGCCCAGGTGCGCCGCGTAGACCGAGCCCGACGCGGTCAGCGCCTCGAGCGCGCGGTAGACGGTGCTGCGTGGAAATCCCGGCCGGCTCTTGTGCAGCTCGGCCGCGATCTCGTCCGCGGTGCAGTGGCCGCCGAGGCGGACGATCGCCTCGTAGACCATCTGCCGCTGCGCCGTGCGCCGCATCCCTGGCGCGAGCATCTTCAGACGACTCGCAGCGAGCGGTCGGCGCGCGTGAGCAGCCGGCAGCCGTCGGCGGTGACGGCGACGTCGTCCTCGATGCGCACGCCGCCGAAGCCGGGGATGTACACGCCCGGCTCGACCGTGAACACCATCCCTGGCTCGAGCACGGTGCGCGATCCGGGGTCGAGGCTCGGGTCCTCGTGGCCTTCCAGCCCAAGGCCGTGACCGACGCGGTGGAAGAACCGCTCGCCGTAGCCGGCACGCTCGATGACGTCGCGGGCCGCGGCGTCGACGTCGCCCGTGGTCACACCCGGCCGCACCGCGGCGATGGCGGCGTCGTGCGCGTCGAGCACCACCTGGTGCATCTCCCTCTGCTGCTCGCTGGGCGGCCCGACGACGGCCATGCGCGTCGTGTCGGCCTTGTAGCCGTCGTACGCGGCGCCGAAGTCGAGCAGGATGAAGTCGCCGGGCGCGAGCTTGCGGTTCGACGGCTCGAGGTGCGGCAGCGCCGAGTTCGGTCCCGACTGCACCAGCGATGGGAAGGACAGCACGCCTCCGAGCTCGCCGATGACCGAGCTGATCTCGAACGCCACGGCGGACTCGCTCAATCCCTCGCGAAGCCGGCCGAGGATCTGCTCCGTCGCCGCGTCGGTGATCGCTCCGGCGCGCGCGAGCTTCTCGATCTCTTCCTCGCTCTTGGTCAGGCGCATGCGCCGGATCTCCACGCCCACGTCGACGAGCTCGCTGGCGCCAACGCGCGTGGTGATCAGCTCGGCCGTATGCAAGGTGAGGTGGCCCTTCTCGACGCCGATCTCGGAGACGCCGGGCATCGCGCCGGCGACCAGCTTGTAAGGGTCCTCGCCGTCCGACCATGCAACGACCTCCGCGCCGCTCGCGTGCTCGGCCGCCTTCTGCCGCTCCAGCGCCGGGACGATCAGGGTCGCCGCCTGCGGCCGCACCACGAGGCCCATCAGGCGCTCGTGCGGGTTCGCCGAAAAGCCGGTGAGGTAGGCGATCGAAACCGGGTTCGAGACATAGAGCGCGCCGAGCTGCCGGCTCGACATCCAGCGCCGTAGCGCGTCGAGCGGCCGCGTCGACGTCGCCTGGTCAGTCAACCGCGGTGATGCGCACGGTGTACGCGCCGTGCGGCGTCTTGATCTCGACGTGCTCGCCGGGGCGGTGACCCAGCAGCGCCTTGCCGACCGCCGACTCGAAGCTCACGCGCCCGGCCTTGGGGTCGGCCTCGGCGGGACCGACGATGCGGTACGACTCCTCGTCGTCGGCGCCGTCCTCGACGAAGCGCACGGTGCTGCCCATGTTCACGACGCCCTTCTCCCTCGCGCCCTGGATGAGGACGTGGTTCTTGACGATCGCCTCGAGCTCGCGGATGCGCGCCTCCATCATTCCCTGCTCGTTCTTCGCCGCGTGGTACTCGAAGTTCTCGGACAGGTCGCCGAGCTCGCGCGCCGCCTTGATCTTGGCCACGATCGAGGGACGCTTCTGGAGCGTGAGCTCGTCGAGCTCGCGCTGGACCGCCTCGAGGCCCTCGGGCGTGATCGGGACTTCGTTGGGGATCGTCATCGAATCGAGTCTAAAGCGTCACCAACGCCGTACCCGCCGTATACATTTCCGCGGCGTGAGGCCGCTGATCCTCCGCATCGGGATGCTGCTCATGGGCATCGGGCTGCTGGGCGGCGCCGTCGGCACGGTCCTCGTGGCTTCGTTCCGGGCCATCGACGAGCAGGTCGGCACCAACGGGTCGGCCGCAGCCGCCGTGCTCGGCATCGGCCTGATCGTCGCCGCGGTCAATCGCACCGCGTCGCTGGCGTGGGTGCGCGCGGGGATCCTGTACGGGCTGGTCGTGCTCGTGTTCGAG
>CAYWTI010000118.1:0-1932 GCA_964461175.1 uncultured Actinomycetes bacterium
AGGTCCGGGCGGCCGGTGCGCGCGGTGCGCAGCGCGGCCGGTCCGTCCTGCGCGGTGAGCACCGTGAAACCACCGTGCTCGAGATAATCGCGGACGAGCTGGACGATGCGAGGTTCGTCGTCCACGACCAGGATGGTCGCCACGGCGACCATCCTAGGTGGCGGCATCACGCCCTAGACCGACCGCGTGTCGGAGGGGGGAGGGGGTGGGGGCGTGCTGCCTGGAGGCGACTGAGGTGTCTGGGACGACTGCGGCTCGTGCTGGCGCCGGTGCCATTCCTGCGCCCGCTCCTCGAACGACCGGGGACCGTCGCCGCCGTGGCCGCCGTAGCCCCAGCCACGCCCATATCCCCACATCCGGCGTCCTGCGAAGCCCCAGAACGCGAGGCGGAACAGGAAGAAGATGCCGAACAGGATGAAGAGGAACCACAGGATCCCGAAACCGGCGAAGAACGGGTGGAATCCGAACCCGTAGTAGTACGGCGCCGGCGCGGGTGCCGCGGTGCCGGCCGGCAGGTGCGTGTTCACCCCATCCGACCAGCCGATGTTGTAGGCGATCGCGCCGACGATCACGAGCACGATCACCGTCGCGATCAAGCCGAGAAAACCGAAACCGCGTCGCATCGAAATCTCACTCCTTTGTATGTGTATGCGGTGTGCTGGTTGCACGCCCCATCCTTCCGTGCACGTGTGAGGGACTTGTGAACGCCGTGCGAGGAACTTAGAAGCCGCCCTCGAGCTCGACAAGCTCGGCGCTCTTCGCCCAGATGGCCTCCTGCTGGCCCTCGTCGAGCGTCTGCCGCGGCGCGTCGATTCGCCGCGTGCCTTTGAAGAACCAGCCCGTCGTGCCCGCGAACGCCGGCGACAGCGCGAGCTCGGCGAGGTCCTCGCCGGCCCTCTCGGGTCCGCGTGAGATCAGACGCGTTGCTATCCGGATCGGCGCCGGTGATTCGCGCATCAGCTCCGAGCGCACGATGCCGGGATGAAACGCGTTCGCCCGCACGTCCCAGCGTTTCGCGCGCCGCGCCAGCTCGAAGGTGAACATCAGGTTGGCCGCCTTCGTAGCCCCGAACGTGTGAAACGCATGGAAGTGATCGCGATCCGATGGGCGCGCCAGGTCGACGCGGGTCGTCGACGGCGCCGTGACGGTGATCACGCGCCCGCCGCCGGCCAGTCGGTCGCGCAGCAGGTTGGTGAGCAGGAACGGCCCGAGGTGGTTGACCGCGAGCATCAGCTCGAGGCCGTCGGCGGACTTCTGAAAGCGTGGCGAGTAGACCGCGGCGATGTTGAGCAGCGCGTCGATGTGGCCGCCGCGCCCAAGCTCGCGGGCCGCGGCGCGAACCGACGCGAACGACGAAAGGTCGAACGCAGGCCGCGATAACGCCACGACCTGCGCGCGTCGCTTCTCCAGCGCGGCCACGGTCGCAGTTCCAATCGCGCCCGTCGCGCCGGTGACGACGACCAACGCCATCATCTAAGTGTGCCGTTGGTCAGCGCGCATCGAGGAGGCACGCCCAAGCCCGGCCAGCCGGCGGCCGAGCGCTACCGGCACGCGATCGAGCTCGGCGTCGACTACGTCGAGTTCGACGTGCGCAAGACGCGCGACCGCGTTTCGATCGTGTGCCACGACGACTGCACCGTGAGCGGCCGGCCGATCCGGGACTTCACGCTGGCCCAGCTGACAGACGAGCTCGGCGACGAGGCGCTGACGTTCGACGAGCTTCTCGACGTCGCCGCGGGCAAGGTCGGCCTGCACCTCGACCTCAAGGAGGCGGGGTATGAGGACGAGGTGATCGCGGCGGTGCGCGCGCGCACGTCCGACGAGCGCTTCGTCATCACGTCCGAGGACCGGATCGTGCGCACGATCGAGGACCGCCACCCCACCGTGCGAACCGGGCTGTCGCTGGGCGACGAGCTGGCGGGCGCGTCGTTG
>CAYWTI010000119.1:0-2422 GCA_964461175.1 uncultured Actinomycetes bacterium
GGCCGCGAAGGGCGGGGTCACGGTGGTCGTGATGGCGGTCGAGCCGTTCGACGCGAAGAGCACGCCCAACGGCATCACCGAGTCGCAGTCGATCGACTACCTCTGCACCGAGTTCCTCTGGGCGGGCGAGAAGTAGCTACACCCTTTCGAGGGCTAGGCGCGCGCCGAAGCCGAGAAGGACGACCCCCGTGACCCGCTGCATCCACTGCCGCACGCGCGGCGCCGTGATGACCTCGCGCAGACGTGTGACGAACAGCCCGTACACGTTCATCCAGCTCCAGCCGATCACAGCAAAGACGACCCCGAGCTCGAGCAGGCGCGAGAAGACCGGCTGGCCCGGCAGCACGAACTGCGGCAGGAACGTGACGAAGAAGACGCCGAGCTTCGGGTTCGAGAGCGCGGACAGAAAGCCCTGCCGGAAGACGGCGTGCGCGGGGGCGGCGGGCGGCGTTCCGGACAAGAGGTCGGCCGGCCGGTCGCGGGATTCGAGCAGGGCGCGCACCCCGAGGTAGGCGAGGTAGCACGCGCCGGCGAGCTTGAGAGCGAACAGGATGCCGCCTGACGCGCGCAGCAACGCGGACAGACCGACCGCCGTCGCGGTGACCCAGATGACGAGCGCAAGCGCGATGCCGCTCGTCGTCAGCAGCACGCCGCGGCGGCCGTGGGCGAGCGCGTTCTTGGTCACAACTGCCATGTCCGGCCCGGGCGTCACGGCCAGGAGCAACGACACCCCGGCGAACGCGAGCAGCGTGGCGTCGATCACAGCTCGGGAAGGTCGAACGAGATTTCGTACACGCCGCCCGCGAGCCTGGCCTGGTGGATCCAGCCGAGCTTGCGCAGCAGTCCGAGCATCTCGCGGTTGTCGGGCAGGACGATGAGCTGGAACGTCTTGAGGCCGTGGCGGCGGCCGACCCGCGCCAGCTCGCCCAGCAGGATGCCGCCGAGGCCCCGGCGCTGGAACTCGTCGATCACGGCGAGCGCGACCTCGGCGACGTCCGTGCCGCGACCGCGGTCGTAGCGCGCGACGCCGATGATCCGCTCATGGCCGGACGGCTTGTGCGTGGTGGCGACGATGGCGAAACGGTCGTGATAGTCGACGACCGCCAGCCGATGCGCGAGGGCGTCGGACATCCGCTTGAGCGGTGAAAAGAAACGGAAGTAGACGGTGCGCTCGGACATCGCTGCGACCGCCTCGTGGAGGAGCGGCTCGTCCTCGGGCACGATCGGCCGCAGGTGGACCTTCGTCCCGTCCTTGAGCTCGACGGTTCGCGGCTCGAAACCTGTCCCGATCACCGCGAACAATGGTGACGCACCGATGCGCGACAGCGTCATTAGCCGTGGCGAGGTCGGGTAACCTGCGCGCGTGAATTCGCCGTCCCGCCGGTGGTCGAACCTCGGCGTCGCCGCCGGGGCGGCGGCGTCGGCGCTCTTTGCGGCGTTCGACCTCTACCAGTGGGTGGCCGCCTACGCCTCCGACCACTTCCACAACGACCTCACCTTTTACCTCGTCGGCGCGCGTATCGGCCTGGCCCACGGCTGGGGCTCCATCTACGACCTGGGCCTGCAGCAGGCGCAGCTCGACGCCATGGGCTCGGGCATCACGATCGCCGAGCTCGCGCGTTTCATCAGCCCTCCGCCGGTCGCCTGGCTGGCGGTGCCCTTCACCGTCCTGCCGTACCCCGTCGCGTACTGGACGTGGAGTGCGCTGCTCCTCGCCGCGCTCGTCCTGGCGTGGAGTCTCGCCGCGCCGGGGTCGGGTCGCGCGCGCGTCATCTTTCTGATGGCCGCGATCGGCTGGCTGCCGGTGATCTACGCCCTGCAGCTGGGCCAGCCCGGCCTCTTCGTCGCCGCCGGGGTCGCGGGATCCTGTGCGCTGTTGCGCGCGAACCGGCCCGTGTGGGCGGGCGTCGCGCTTGTCGTCATGGTCCTGAAGCCCCAGCTGGCCTTCCTCGTTCCGCCGGCGCTCCTGGTCGCGCGCGAGTACCGAGCTTTCGCGGCGGCGACGATCGCGCTCGGCGCGGTGGCGCTTGCATCGGCGCTCGCGCTAGGCGCGGACGGCGTCAGTGCGTACCTCGCCCGCCTCGACTTCGCGTCGGGGGTGCCGGTGAACCGGGAGCTCACGCTCTCGTACCTGCTGGGCGGCGGGGCGCGGCCGGCGCAGGTCTTCATCGCCGCGTGGACGATGCTGATGGCGTGGCGCCTGCGGCGTCGCGGTCCGGAGTGGGTGTACGCATGCGCGCTCGCCGGCGGCATGCTCGCGACCCCTTACGCGCACCTCGACGACCTGGTGATGCTCGGCCTTGCCGGCTGGCTGTGCATTCGCGCAGGCACGCCGGCCTGGACCTGGCTTTACGCCTTCGCGGTGGTCGTCGCCGCCGAGGGCATCGCCATCTGGGGACCGGCGCCCGTGCTGGCCGGTGAG
>CAYWTI010000120.1:0-24947 GCA_964461175.1 uncultured Actinomycetes bacterium
GGGCGACGGCGACGTCGTCACGACCTCGCGCGAGGAGCTCTTCTCCCTGGCCAAGGAGGACCCGAGCAAGCTCAAGCCGCGGCCGCCCATCGTGACGGTCCTCGGACACGTCGACCACGGCAAGACCTCGATCCTGGACGCGATCCGGCAGACTCGCGTTGCCGCGGGCGAGGCAGGCGGCATCACGCAGCGGATCGGCGCGTACAAGATCGAGACCGCCGACGGCCACCCCGTCGTCTTCATCGACACCCCGGGCCACGAGGCTTTCACCGCGATGCGGGCGCGCGGCGCGCAGGTCACCGACCTCGTCGTCCTGGTCGTCGCCGCCGACGACGGGGTCATGCCCCAGACCATCGAGGCCATCCACCACGCCCGGGCCGCGAAGGTGCCGATCATCGTCGCCATCAACAAGGTCGACAAGGACAACGCCAACGTCGACCGCGTGCACCAGCAGCTCGCCGAGCAGGGCATCGTGACCCGCCACTACGGCGGCGAGCACGAGTGCGTGCACATGAGCGCGAGGACGGGCAAGGGGATCGACGACCTGCTGACGACCATCGTCCTCGCGTCGGACATCCTCGAGCTGAAGGCCAACCCGAACCGCAACGCGATCGGCACCATCGTCGACGCCCACCTCGAGCGCGGCCGCGGCCCTGTCGCCACGGTGCTCGTGCAGGCCGGAACGCTGAAGGTCGGCGACGACTTCGTCTGCGGCCACATCTACGGCCGCGTCCGCGCGCTCGCGGACGACCGCGGCCGCAGCGTCGACGAGGCGGCACCCGCGACCCCGGTGGTCGTGTCCGGTATGAGCGAGGTCGCCCAGGCCGGCGACATCTTCCAGGTGGTCGCGTCGGAACGCGCGGCGCGGCAGATCGCCCTCACCAAGCTCACCGAGAAGCGCGCAGCGGAAGCCGCGCGCGACGTCGCCCCGCGCATCACGCTCGAGGACCTGGCCCGCCGCGCCAAGGAGGGCGAGGTCAAGGAGCTCAGCCTGGTCGTCAAGGCCGACGCGCAGGGCACGCTCGAGGCGGTGCTCGCGGCGCTGCAGAAGATCGAGGATCCGGTGGTCGCGATCAAGATCGTCGGCCAGGGCGTCGGCGCGGTCAGCGACTCGGACCTTCTGCTCGCAAGCGTCTCGAACGCGATCATCGTGTGCTTCAACCTCAAGGCGACGCCGCAGAGCACGGCGGCGGCCGAGAGGGCGAAGGTCGAGGTTCGCTACTACGACGTCATCTACAAGCTCACCGAGGACGTCGAGCGCGCGGCCAAGGGTCTGCGCGAGCCGACGTACCGGCAGGTCCGTGAGGGCCGCGTCGAGGTCGTCATGCCGATCAAGATCCCGCGCCTGGGAATCATCGCGGGCAGTCGCGTCCTGGAGGGCAAGGTCAGCCGTGGCGGCTGGGTGAAGCTTTTCCGCGGCCGGGAGCAGGTCTTCGAAGGCCGCATCTCGTCGCTCAAGCACTTCAAGGAGGACGTGCGTGAGATGGCCGCCGGCCAGGAGTGCGGCGTCGGGCTCGAGGGCTGGGAGGACTTCGTCGCCGGCGACAGCATGGAGACGTATCGACTCGAGCGGGAAGAAATCTAGGCAAGGCGGGGCGTCTTGCTAAAGGAAGTGGTCATGATGACCAGCTACCGCGCGGACCAGGTGGGGGAGCAGGTGCGCGAGGAGATCATGTCGATCATCCGCCGCGATCTCAAGGACCCGCGGATCGGCTTCGTCAGCATCACCGCCGTGCGCATGTCGGCCGACCTCCGCCAGGCGCGCGTGCGGGTCTCGGTTCTCGGCAAGCCGGAGGAGAAGAAGGCCTCGCTGCAGGGGTTGATCTCCGCCAAGGGGCTGATCCGGCACGAGCTGGGGCGGCGCCTGGAGAACCTCAAGTTCTCGCCCGAGCTGCGCTTCGAGCTCGACCCTTCCATCGAGTACAGCGTGCACATCAACGAGCTGCTGAAAGAGGTGTTGCCGAACGGCCCGGCTGACGCTGGGGATCGCCTTCCGGAACGCGCGGAGGACTCAGAGCAATAGCCAGCGCGCAGCGGGACAAACCGCACCTGTACGACGAGATCAAGGACCTGATCGAGGCGAACGAGGAGATCCTGATCTTCGGGCACAAGGACGCCGACGGAGACACGCTCGGATGCAGCCTCGCGTTCGCCGAGGCGCTGCGCGCGCACGGCAAGGACGTGTGGGTGCTGGTGCCGCCGCCGCTGCCGCCGATGTACGGCTTTCTGCCCGGGTTCGAGGACATCCACGCCGAGCCGCCGCACGGCGTGGAGCCGCAGCTCGTCTTCTTCTTCGACTCCGGCAACCTCGAGCGGTCGGGAAGCGCGGTCCGGCGCATCGCCGAGCACGCCACGATCGTCAACATCGACCATCACCCGTCCAACTCGCGCTTTGGCGACATCAACGTCATCGACCCCAACGCGTCGGCGGTCGGCCAGATGGTGCTCGAGATGCTCGACCATTTCGGTTACGCGGTCACGCCGACAATCGCGGTCAACCTCTACGTCGCGCTGCTGACCGACACCGGCGGCTTCCGGCATGAGAACACGACGCCACGCGCCCTCGACGACGCAGCGCGCCTCGCGCGGCTCGGCGCCGATCCGGGTCACATCGCGACGCAGGTCTACAAGATGCGGCCCGAAACCACGCTCAAGCTGAACGGCCTTGCCCTGGCGACGATGCGCGTGGAGATGGACGGCAGGCTCGCGTGGGCGAAGGTCACACGCCGGATGCTCAAAGAGGCGAACGCGGTGATGGCCGAGTCGGAGGGCATCATCGACACGCTCAACAGCATCGCCGGGCTCGAGCTGGCGATTCTTTTCAAGGAAGTTTCGAGCGACCTGACGAAGATCAGCGTCCGGAGCCGCGGGGCCGTGGACGCGGCGGCGATGTGCGCGTCGTTCGGCGGCGGCGGCCACATCCGCGCCGCGGGCGCGGAGATCACCAGGCCGATGGACGAGGCCGTCAAGCTCGTGCTCGGCACCGCCAAGGAGTCCATCCTTGCCGCCTCTCCCGGCAGCTGACGTTCCGCGGTTCGCGACCGGCGTCCTCAACGTCGACAAGGCATCGGGGGAGACGTCGTTCACGGTCGTCAACCGCCTGCGCCGCCTGACCGGCGCCCATCGCGTCGGCCACGCCGGCACCCTCGACCCGCTCGCGACCGGGGTGCTGCCGATCCTGTTCGAGTCGGCGACGCGGCTTGCCGACTTCGCGCACAGGCTGCCCAAGACCTACGTCGCCGAGGTGCACCTCGGGTTTGTCACGGCGACCGATGACGCGGAGGCGGAGCGCGAGGCGGTCGGTGATCCGTCGCACCTGTCGGCCGCCGACGTCGCCGCGGCGCTGCGCGGTTTCCTGGGCCGCGTCCAGCAGCAGCCTCCCGCCTTCTCTGCGGTGAAGGTCGACGGCCGGCGCGCGTACGCCCGGGCCAGGGCCGGAGAGCTCGAACGGCCGCCCTCGCGCGAGGTCGAGATCTACTCCGCCGAGCTCGCCGACTTCGTTCCGGGCGCGGCGGCCGTGGCGACGATCGAGGTGCGCTGCGGCAGCGGGACTTACCTGCGGTCCATCGCGCGAGATCTCGGCGAAAAGCTCGGCGTGGGCGGCTATCTCGGCCGCCTCGTCCGCACCGCGTACGGACCGCTGACGATCGAGACCGCGGTCGCGTGCGACGCGTTCGCCGACGCCGATGCGGTCCGGGCTCGACTCCTTCCGGCTGAAGTCATACTGCCCGAGATGGAGAAGGTCCGGCTCAACGTCGAGCAGGCCGCGCAGGTCCGCCAGGGTCGCGCGGTGCGCGTTCTGCCCGAGCCCGCGCCGGGACCCCTGCGAGCCCACGACACCGAAGGCCGCCTCGTCGCTCTCGGCCACACCGATCCGCTCCGGCGGACGTTCGTGCCCGAGAAGGTCCTGAGCTGAAGACGCACCTTGGGCTACCGGCCGAGCCAATCGGCCCGGTGGCGTTGACGGTCGGCAGCTTCGACGGCGTGCACCTGGGTCACTTGGACGTCATCGCCCACCTGGGGCGCGCCGCCCAGGCCGCGCAGGCCGCGCCGGCGCTGATCACGTTCGAGCCGCATCCCCGCTGCGTCCTCGACCCGGCGAACTGCCCGTCCTCGATCACGACGCTGCGCGAGAAGCTCGACGCAGTCGAGAAGGCCGGCGTCGCACACGCGATCGTGCTCCGCTTCGACCGCGAGCTGATGTCGCTGTCGCCGCAGGAGTTCGTGGATCGGCTTTCGGCGGTGATGGACATCCGTGCCTGGGTCATCGGGTTCGACTTCGCGTTCGGCCGCGGCCGGACCGGCAACGCTGAGTGGCTGCGCGCCCACGGGCAGACGGTCGACGTCGTGCCGCCCTTCAAGATCGAAGGCCGCGAGCTGCACAGCTCGGAGATCCGCCGCCTCGTGACCGCCGGCGAGGTCGACACCGCGAACCGGCTTCTCGGGCGCGAGTTCTCGATGAGCGGGCCCGTCGAGGCGGGAGCCAGGGTCGGGCGGACGCTTGGCTTTCCGACCGCCAACATCAGCCCCGAACCGAACAAGCTCGTGCCTGCGCTCGGCGCTTACGCCGGCCGCGTGATCGCGCCCGAGGGCGAGTTCGTGGCCGCGCTGTCGGTCGGCTACCGACCCACGTTTGGCGGCACGGAGCTCAAGGTCGAGGCGTTCCTGCTCGACTTCGAGGGCGACCTCTACCAGCAGCGGCTAGAGCTTCGCTTCCTGCGCTGGCTACACGCCGACATCAAGTTTCCGACCAAGGACGATCTGATCCGGCAGCTGAAGCAGGACGTCGCGGAGACACGACGCACGGTGGCGGGTTGAGCTCCGTCCTCGTCATCGGCGGAGGCATCGCCGGCTACTGCGCCGGGCTGGCCGCGCGCCGCGAGGGTGCGGACGTGACGATGGTCGCGCGCGCCCCCGGCGCGACGGCGCTCTACGCGGGCGGCATGGCGATCGTCGACGACCTCGACGCGGTCCTGGCGTCGCCCCACCATCCACTCGCGCGGCTCGGTATCGACTCCGTCGGGCTCGCCACCGAGCTCGACGCGGCCATCTCGACGCTGCTCCTCGCGCTCGCCAAGGAGGGGTTGAAGTTCGAAGGCTCGTGGCGCAAGAAGGGCATGTACGCCGACATCCACGGGATCGCGCGGCGCGCCAACGTCGTGCCCGACACCGTCGCCCGCGGCGAGCTCGGCGCCCTGTCCGGCAAGCGCGTCGCGGTGATCGGCGTGCCGCAGGTCGGTGACTACGACGCCGGGTCCACCGCGCAGGCGCTGAAGGAGCTGCACGGCGTCGATGCCTTCGCCGAGGAGGTCTCCATCGCCGACCTCCCGGTGGCGGCCGCCCTGACCGATCTCTACGGCCGCCGGGCTCCCGAGCACCGCGCGCGCGGGGCCGCGATCGCGTATCCGCCTGGTTTTGCCGCCATCCCCGACGACGGTTTCGAGCTGCTCGCGTCGCCGCCGTCCCCGCACGGCTGGCGGCTGCAGCAGGCGCTCGCGCTGGGCACGGTGCAGGCCGAGGTCACCGGCTTCGATACGGCCGGCGGCGAGATTGCGGGCGCGCGTTCTGCGTCGCGCACGTTCCGCGCCGACGCGTATGTGCTCGCGACCGGGCGTCACATCGGCGGCGGCCTCGAGGCCGGGCGGACGACGGCCGAGCCCATGCTGGGGCTCGGCGTGTTTCTCGACGGCGTGCCGGCACGCAGCCTCGGCTCGAGGCTGCACCACCTGACCTACCTCGATCCCGAGTCGGAGATGCGCCTCGGCCTGATGACCGACAAGCGCCTGCACCCGCTGACGGAGGACGGCTCGGTCGCGTACCGCAACCTCTACGCCGCGGGAGCGGTGCTCGGCGGCTACGAGTACGCCGGCCCGTGCGGCTTCGGCGTGCCGATCCTGACCGGCTGGCTGGCCGGCAGGTACGCCGCCAGACCCGCCGCGTGACCACGACCGAGCTCGAGAAGATCGTCGGCGCCGCGGCCATCGCCGAACGGCCGGTCCGCGATCTGTGGCCGCTCGCGATCATGGACGAGCGGGCGGGGAAGGAGCCGGTCCGCGTCGTGGTCGTCCGCCCGACGGGTCGCGAGCAGGTGGCGGCGGTCCTGCGCTGGGCGAGCGCGAACAACGTCGCCGTCACACCTCTGGGCGGTGGCAGCGGCGTCTGCGGCGCGGTGGCGCCCGAGGCGGGCGAGATCGCGCTCGACATGTCGGCCTTCGATCGCGTCTTCGAGATCGACGAGACCAACCTGCTGTGCCGCTGCGAGGCGGGTGTCAACGGCCTCGTGCTCGAGAAGCAGCTCAACGAGAAGGGCCTGACGCTCGGGCACTACCCGAGCTCGCTGCCCGGCACGACGGTGGGGGGCCTCATCTCGACGCGCTCGTCGGGGCAGGAGTCGAGCCGCTACGGGAGCATCGAGGACATGGTCGTCGGCATCGCTGCCGTGCTTCCCGACGGCACCTTCGCGGCGCCGCGACCCGGCCCGCGGTCCGCGGCAGGTCCGGCGCTCCACGCGCTGTTCGCCGGCGCCGAGGGAGCCCTCGGCGTGGTCCTCGGCGTGGTCCTTCGCGTGCACCGTCTGCCCGAGGCGACGGTGGGTCGCGGATACGCGATGCCCGACCTCCGTACGGGGCTCGAGTGCATGCGCGCGGTCATGCAGGCAGGCATCCGCCCGCTCGTCATGCGTCTTTACGACACCGAGGACTCGGCGTTCGGCGGCTACGACGTGGGCGAGGGTGGATGCGCACTCGTCGTCGCGACGGCCGGTGTGCGTGCGGTCGCCGAAGCTGAGGCGGCGGAGGTGCACAGACTCGCCGCTCCGGCCCGAGACCTGGGCGAGGAGGCGTGGTCGCGGTGGCGCGAGCATCGCTTCGATCTGTCGGCCGAGCGGATGAAGATGCTGCTGACGCCGGAGGGCTCCTACCTCGACACCATCGAGTTGGCGGCGCCGTGGACGGTGCTGCCGGCGCTCCACGAGAGCGTCAAGTCCGCAATAGCGGTCGGCGGGCTGGCGTTATGCCACTTCAGCCATGCCTATGAGCAGGGCTGCTGTGCGTACTTCACGTTCGGCGGCTCGGCGGACACGGAGGCCGACGCGCGTGCTACATATCAGCGCGCGTGGGAAGGGGCGATGACGGCGGCCCTGGAGCTGGGCGCCACGATCACGCACCACCACGGCGTGGGACAGGCGCGATCGCGATGGATCGCCGACGAGATGGGAGGTTGGATGCGCGTGTGGAAAGCGGTAAAGCACGGTCTTGACCCCGACGGGATCATGAACCCGCGCGCGCTCGGAGGCGCGAGATAGCCGGCTCTCCCGGCGCACCGATCCTCTTCGTCGTCAACCCCGCCTCCGGGGCCGGCAAGGCCGGCCGGCAGTGGGCCGTCGTCGAGTCGTGGCTGCCATCGACGGGTCTTCCTTACGAGGTCGCGCGGACGACGCGGCCGCTAGAGGCGACCGAGATCGCGCAGCGCAACGTGCTGGCGTCGCGCCCGGTCGTGGTCGCGGTCGGCGGCGACGGGACGCTGAACGAGGTCGTCAACGGGTTCTTCCGCAACGGAGCGCCGATCCCGACCACGACCAAGCTCGCGATGGTGCCGCTGGGCACCGGCGGCGACTTCCGGCGCACGCTCCGGATCCCGGTCGATACGAGGCAGGCCGTCGAGGTGCTGCGCAGCGGCATGGTGCGCAAGCTCGACGCCGGCTGCGTCACCTACACCAACGCCGACGGGTCGACCGGCGTCCGCCACTTCATCAACATCGCTGACGCGGGCCTCGGTGGCGACGTCGTCTCCATCGTCGGCAACGGGACCAAGCGGTTCGGAGCCGCGACGTACACGGTCGCCGGGCTGCGCGCGCTGATCGGCTTCAAGAACAAGCCGATGACCGTCGACGTCGATGGCGCCGCGTACCAGCTGCCGAAGGCGCAGCAGGTCGTGATCGCGAACTGCCAGTTCTTCGGCGGCGGCATGCAGATGGCGCCCTCGGCGTCGCCGACCGACGGCGTGTTCGACGTGATCCTCATCAAGAACGCCGGCAAGATCGAGACGATGCGAGGCATGAACGACATCCGCAGCGGCAAGCACCTCGACCAGAACAACCCGAAAATGGAGCTGATGTACGGCAAGAGGGTGTCTGTCTCGTCGCCGGAGAAGGTGAAGCTGGACATCGACGGCGAGGCCGTCGGTTTCCTGCCCGCCCTGTTCGAGATCCAGCCGGGCGCGATCGAGTTCATCACGCCCAGGTGACGCGGGGGGTCATCGCGACCCCGCATCGCCTCGCGTCCGAGGTTGGGGCTCAGGTCCTGCGCGATGGCGGCAACGCGGTCGACGCCGCGATCGCCGCCGATGCCGTGCTGTGCGTGGTCTACCCGCACATGACGTCCATCGGCGGCGACCTGATGGCGATCGTGTGGCCGGCGGGGGCGTCATCGCCCGTCGGGCTGGTCGGCGCCGGGCGCTCAGGCGAGCTCGCGACCATCGCCGCGGTCCGCGAGCGCGGGTTCGACGCTATGCCGGCGCGCGGCGTGCTCCCGATCACGGTGCCCGGGACCGTCGAGGCGTGGGGGAGGATGCTCGAGCGCTTCGGCACCGTCGGCCTCGGTGCGGTCCTCGGTCCGGCGGAGGCGTTGGCGCGCGAGGGCTACGTCATCACGCCGCAGCTGTCCGAGTTCCTGCACGCCGCCGCCGACTGGCTGGGTCGCGAGCAAGGGGCTCGCGCGCTGTATCCGCCGATGGACGGCGGCATGCTGCTGCGCAACCCCGACCTGGCGTCCGTCCTGCACGATATCGGGCGCTCGGGGATCAACGGCTTCTACCGCGGCGACATCGCGGCCGCGATCGCCGCGGCGATCCACCGGCGTGGCGGTTTCGTTACCAGGCAGGACCTCGCCACGCACCGTTCAGAGTGGGTCGACCCGGTCGCGTTTTCGTATCGCGACCTCGTCGTGTACGAGCTGCCGCCGCCCACGCAGGGGCTGGCGGCGGCGGCGATGCTCGTGCGCCTTGGCGCCGGATGGGACTTCCGCGCGGCGCGCGACGCCGCCTATGCCCTGCGCGACCGCTACATCACCGATCCGGACTTCTCGCCCGCACCGGTCGAACCGTTCCTCGACCCTGAGACCACAGCGGTCGGCCGGGCGGACGCGCGTGACGGCGGCGACACCGTGTACCTGTGCGCCGCCGACGAGCACGGCAACGTGGTGTCGCTGATCCAGAGCATCGCGTTCGACTTCGGCTCGGGCGTGGTCGCGGAGGGCACGGGCATCCTGCTCCAGAATCGCGGCGCGTACTTCTCCCTGGACGAAGCGCACGTCAACCGGCTCGAGCCGCGGAAAAGGACGATGCACACGCTCATCCCGGCCATGGCAGCGAGAGACGGCAAGCCCGCGGTCGCGTTCGGGTGCATGGGCGGAGACCTGCAGCCGCAGATCCAGGCCCAGGTCTTCCGCCACATCGTCGACGGCGGCCTTGATCCAGCCGAGGCCGTGTCGCGCCCGCGGATGGCGATCCTGCGCGACGGCACGACGGCGGTCGAGGCGGACTACCCCGGAGCCGGCGAGATTGCGCGCAACGGGCGCGACGTGCTGCTGATGCCGGCCAAGCATCACTCGTTCGGCCACGCGCACGCGATCGTGATCGACGGTCGGGGCCGATGGCGGGCGGGGGCCGATCCGCGCTCGGACGGCAGCGTCGAGTTCGCCCGATGACGTTGAGTGACGGTCGCCCCGTATACTTGCCAACCGAGTTTGGCAGTAGAGAACGAAGTCAAGGGCAAGCTGATCGCGGACCACAGGCGCGGTGACAAGGACACGGGTTCCCCCGAGGTCCAGATCGCGCTGTCTAACGCTCGCATCCGGGAGCTCACCGAGCACCTGAAGACGCACGCCAAGGACCACCACTCGCGCCGCGGCCTCCTTCTCCTGGTCGGCAAGCAACGGCGTCTGCTGAACTACCTGAGAGACACCGACGTCGAGCGCTATCGCGCTCTCGTCGCCAAGCTCGGGATCAGGAGATAAAACACAAGGAGGATCCCCGCCGGTAGCGCGGGTCAGCTCTTAGAAGCTTTCACTCAGCCCTCGGATCGAGGGCTAGGCGGCAGCTGCTAGGACACTGGCCCACCATCCGCGCCGCAGGGACTCCTCCAGATATTTGGAGGTATTGGCGTGGCAATAGTCACGAAGAACGTAGACGTCGCCGGACGGCGACTTTCGATCGAGACCGGCCGTGTGGCCGAGCAGGCCAACGGCGCGGTCATCATCCGCCAGGGGGACACCGTCGTCCTCAGCACGGCGGTCATGTCCAAGGAGCCGCGCGAGGGCATCGACTGGTTCCCGCTCACGTGCGACTACGAGGAGAAGCTCTACGCGGCGGGCAAGATCCCCGGCGCGTTCATGCGCCGCGAGGGACGGCCAAGCGAGACCGCGATCCTCGCCTCGCGCCTGACCGACCGGCCGCTCCGGCCGCTGTTCCCCGACGGGTTCCGGCTCGACGTGCAGGTCGTCTCGACCGTGCTCTCGGTCGACCAGGAGAACGACCCGACGATCCTGAGCATCAACGGCGCCTCGACAGCGCTTGTCATCTCGGACATTCCGTTCCAGGGTCCGGTGGGCGCGGTGCGCATGGGCTACCTCGACGGTCGCGTGACGGTCAACCCGTCCATGGCGGACATGCCCGAGTCGGAGCTCGACCTCGTGGTCGCCGGCACCGCGGACGCGATCCTCATGGTCGAGGCGGGCGCCAAGGGCGTCAGCGAGCAGGTCGTGCTCGAGGCGCTCACGATGGCGCACGAGGAGATCAAGCGCATCTGCGCGGCACAGCTCGAGCTCCGCGACCAGGTCGGGGCTGAGAAGCGCGAGTGGATCTCGGCGACGTACCCGGAGCAGATGGTCGAGATCGTGGGCGAGTACCTCGCCCTGCGCCTGGACCAGGTCATGTACAGCGCCGACAAGCAGACCCGCGAGCAGGGCGTGGACGAGCTTCGCTCGCGGACCGTCGCCGAGCTCGGCGATCGTTTCCCCGAGCACGCCGAAATCATCGGCAAGCTCTTCGACAAGGCGGTCAAGGACCGCGTCCGGCAGCGTGTCGTCGAGGACGGCGTCCGCGTGGACGGCCGCGGCCTCAAGGACATCCGCCAGATCACGGTCGAGGTCGGCGTACTGCCGCGGACGCACGGCTCGGGCCTCTTCACCCGCGGACAGACCCAGGCGCTCACCATCGCCACCCTCGGCTCGATGTCCGACCAGCAGAAGCTGGACGGCCTCACCGCTGAGGAGTTCAAGCGCTACATGCACCACTACAACTTCCCGCCGTTCTCGGTCGGCGAGGCGCGCCCACTGCGTGGCCCCGGCCGGCGTGAGATCGGCCACGGAGCGCTTGCCGAGCGCGCGTTGCTCCCGGTCATCCCGCCGGTGGAGGATTGGCCGTACACGATCCGTCTCGTCTCCGAGATCCTGAGCTCGAACGGTTCGACGTCGATGGCGTCGGTGTGCGGCTCGACGCTCGCGCTCATGGACGCCGGCGTGCCCATCAAGTCACCGGTCGCCGGCATCGCCATGGGCCTCGTGACGCGGGAAGGCAAGTTCGCCGTCCTGACGGACATCCAGGGCATCGAGGACGCGCTCGGCGACATGGACTTCAAGGTCGCTGGCACGCGCGAGGGGATCACGGCCCTGCAGATGGACATCAAGATCAAGGGCCTGACCATGGACATCATGTCCCAGGCGCTCGAGCAGGCGCGCGAGGCGCGGCTCTACGTCCTGGACAAGATGCTGGCCGTGCTGCCGCGGCCGCGCAGCGAGATGTCGAACTTCGCGCCGCGCATCACCACGATCCTCATCAACCCTGACAAGATCCGCGACGTCATCGGCAAGGGCGGGTCGATGATCCGCAAGATCGTCGAGGAGACGGGCGCACAGATCGACGTCGAAGACGATGGCCGCGTCTTCATCGCGGCGGTCGACCAGGCGGCGGGCCAGAAGGCCATCGACTGGATCAAGAGCCTCACCGACGAGGTCGAGGTCGGCAAGATCTACCGCGGCAAGGTCGTGCGGATCATGCCGTTCGGCGCGTTCGTCGAGGTCCTGCCGGGCCAGGACGGGCTCGTCCACATCTCCAAGCTCACCGACCACCGGGTCGAGCGGGTCGAGGAGGTCGTGAACATCGGCGACGAGATCATGGTCAAGGCGGTCGAGATCGACAGCCAGGGCCGGTTGAACCTCAGCCGGCAGGCGGCGATCGAGGAGTTGACGGCGAAGGGCGAGCCGATCGACGAGAAGATCGACCCGGACGTCATGGCCGCCGCGCTCGCGACGCCGGCGCCGCCGCGTGAAGGTGGCTTCGGCGGTAGAGACCGAGGCGGCCGCAACGGCGGCGGCCGAAGGGACCGCCGCTAAGGCGAACCGGGTCGTGAAGGTCGCCGTCGCCGGACACCGGGGCAAGGTCGGCTCGGTGCTGGCGGCGGCCTTCGCGGACGAGCCTGGGATCGAATACGCCGGCGGTGTGACGCGCGGCGACGACCTGGCCGCATTTCTCCGCGAGAAGAGGCCGCGAGCGCTGGTGGACTTCACCCGTCCGTCCGAGGCGCTGCACAACGCGCTGGCGGCGGTGGCTGCGGGTGCTTCACCGGTCGTCGGCACGACGGGACTCGCGGCGTCCGACATCGACAAGATCGAGACCGCGTGCAAGGAGAAGAAGATCGGCGGCATCGTCGCCCCGAACTTCGCCGTGGGCGCCGTGCTGATGATGCATCTCGCCGACGTGGCGGCCCCGTACTTCGACGCCGTCGAGATCATCGAGCTCCACCACGCGGGCAAGCTCGACGCGCCGTCGGGTACCGCGCTGTCGACCGCGCGCCGGCTCGCAGCGCGACGTAAAGGCGCGCCGTTTGCGCACCGCAAGGCGGAGAAGGAGACGCTCGCCGGGACGCGAGGCGGGGAGGAGGGAAACGTGGCGGTGCACAGCGTTCGCCTCCCGGGCTTCGTCGCCGACCAGGAGGTCATCTTCGGTTTGCCGGGCCAGACGCTGACGATCGCGCACCGGACGACGAGCCGCGAGGCGTACGTGCCGGGTGTGCTGCTCGCGATCCGCAAGGTGACCAGCGAGGCGAAGTTCTACCGGGGACTCGACGAATTACTCGGCCTTAAGTAAACTCACTCCGTGCCCACCTCCAAGCGATTAAACGTTGCTGTCGTCGGCGCGACCGGGATGGTCGGCGCCGAGATGCTGCGCGTTCTCGCGCAGCGCAACTTCCCTAGCGAACGCGTCGTCGCGCTCGCGTCCGAGCGCTCGAAGGGGCTCAAAGTCGCGTACGACGGCGGATCGGTGGAGGTCGGCGAGATCACCGAGGCGGCGTTCAAGGGCGTCGACATCGCTCTCTTCGCCGCCAGCGGCGACATCGCGCTGATGTACGGCCCCGTGGCCGCCGAATCCGGAGCGCTCGTCATCGACAACAGCAGCGCGTGGCGCATGAAGCAGAACGTGCCGCTCGTCGTGCCCGAGGTCAACAGCGAGGACATCCGGCAGAACGAGGGCATCATCGCCAACCCGAACTGCTGCGCGATTCCGCTGACGGTGGTCCTCCACCCGCTGCGCGAGAAGTCCGGCATCGAGCGCGTGCTCGTGTCCACCTACCAATCGGCGTCAGGCGCGGGCCGCCAGCTCGTGGACGAGCTCGAGGAGCAGACAAAGGCCATCGCCGACGGCAAGACGCCGCCCGTGGCCGCGTACCCATACCAGCTGGCCTACAACGTCGTCCCGGGCGGCTGGCATCCCGAGGCCGGCGGATACAACGAGGAAGAGGTCAAGATCGTCAACGAGACGCGGAAGATCCTCCACGAGCCCGAGCTGCGGATCGTCGCCACGTGCGTGCGCGTCCCGGTCCCGGTCGGCCACGGCGAGTCGGTCTTCATCGAGACGAAGGAAAAGCTGAGCGCGGACGAGGCGCGCGAGATCCTCGGCCAGGCGCCCGGCGTGATCGTGCAGGACGACCCGCACGCAAGGCTCTATCCGACGCCGAACGGTGTCGCGGGCAAGGACGAGGTCTACGTCGGTCGCATCCGCGAGGACGCGTCGACGCGCCACGGACTGCTGATGTGGATCGTGTCGGACAACCTCCGCAAAGGCGCTGCGCTCAACGCGGTGCAGATCGCGGAGCACGCAATCGAGCTCGGAGCAATTGGAGCAGTAAGAACATGAGCGGCCGGCGCCGCCTTGGATTGCCCAGGCGACCGGCTGCGATGGCCTGGGGGACCCAGGCCATCGGGCGGCGCGGGCCTTCGCCCGAAAATCCGCACCCCAACACCGCGATTTTCGGGCGTAAAAGGAAAGAGACATGAATAAGGAAATCGGGCGCCTACTCACGGCCATGGTCACGCCGTTCAAAGACGACGGCGCTGTCGATTACGACGCGGCCCGCAGGCTCGCGCAGATGCTGGTCGAGGACGGCTCGGACGGCGTCGTTGTCTCCGGCACCACCGGCGAGTCGCCGAGCCTGCGCGACGCGGAGAAGATCGAGCTGCTGCGCGCCGTCAAGGACGCCATCCCCGGCAAGGCTGTCGTCGCCGGCACGGGGAGCAACGACACGCACCACTCCGTCGAGCTTTCCGAGCTCGCGATGAAGGCCGGCGCGGATGCGCTTCTCGCCGTCGTGCCCTACTACAACAAGCCTCCGCAGGAGGGCATGTACCAGCACTTCAAGGCGATCTCGGAGGTCGGCCCGACGATCATGTACAACATCCAGGGCCGGACCGCGGTCAACATGACCGCGGCGACGACGCTGCGATGCGCCGAGCTGCCCGGCGTCATCGGGGTCAAGGAGGCGAGCGGCGACCTCGACCAGATCGGCCTCGTTTGCGCCGGCAAGCCTGAGGGTTTCAAGGTCTGGAGCGGCGACGACAGCTGGACGCTCCCGGTCCTGGCCGTCGGCGGTTACGGCGTGATCTGCGTCGTCTCGCACATCGCCGGCCGCTCGATGAAGAAGCTCATCGACGCCTACACCCGCGGCGACAACGACGTGGCGCGAGACATCCACCACGGTCTCCTGCCCGTGATCAAGGCGCTGATGACGACCGCCGCCAACCCGGTCCCGGTCAAGACCGCCCTCAACGCGATGGGCTTCAACGCCGGCCCGTTCCGGCTGCCGCTCGTGCCACTGACGGACGAGCAGCTGAAGTCGGTGATGAAGACCATCAAGGACGCCGGCGAATACATCACCTTCGTCCGCTCCGGTGTGAAAGTCGCTTAGCCCCGCCCCGGAGCTGCTTCGCATTCACGACGCGATCCGCGCGTGCAAGGCCTGCGGCCTTCACGCGACACGCACGCAGGCGGTCCCGGGCGTCGGCCCGAGCCCGGCGAACATCATGATCGTCGGCGAGGCGCCGGGCTTCAACGAGGACCGCCAGGGCGAGCCCTTCGTCGGTGCGGCGGGCAAGCTGCTCGACACACTGCTTGCGCGCATCGGGCTGAGCCGCGCCGACGTCTACATCACCAACGTCCTCAAATGCCGGCCGCCGATGAACCGCGACCCGATGCCGAACGAGGTCGAGGCGTGCTCGCCGTACCTCAAGGAGCAGCTCGCACTCGTGCAGCCGAAGGTCGTGCTCATCCTCGGCCGGCACGCGCTCGAGCGCCTCATGCCCGGCCAGGGTTCGATCTCGCGGATCCACGGCAGCCTCATCCGTCGCGGCGAGGTGGCTTATGTGCCGCTGTACCACCCGGCGGCCGCGCTGCACAACGGCTCGCTCGTCGCCGACCTCGAGCGTGACTTCGACGCGTTGAAGCGCTACCTCGACCAGCTGCTTGCGCCGCCGCCACCGCCGCCGCCGCCGGCCGCGCCCGCCAAGCCGGAGTCCGAGCAGCTACGTCTGTTGTAGCTCCAGGCCGTCTCCGCTACCTCCCCCTCGGCGGTCTCGGCGAGGTCGGGATCAACATGTGGGCGCTCGAGTGGGAGAACCGCGTCCTCGTCGTCGACGCGGGCCTGATGTTCCCGCAGGAAGACATGCCGGGCATCGACCTCGTGCTTCCGGACATCTCGTACCTCCTGCAGCGCGACAAAGAGGTCGTCGGCATCGTGCTGACGCACGGTCACGAGGACCACATCGGCGGCCTGCCGTACGCGCTGAAGAAGCTCAACGTCCCGGTCTTCGGCACGCGCCTGACCCTCGGCCTGGTCAAGCCCAAGCTCAAGGAGCACCGCATCATGCGCGAGTCGGACCTGCGCGAGCTCCGCGTCGGCGACTCGGTGCAGCTCGGGCCGTTCAAGGTCGAGACCGTCGGCGTGTGCCACTCGATCCCCGACGGCGTCGGGCTCGCGATCAGCACGCCCGTCGGGCGCGTGGTCTACACGAGTGACTTCAAGCTCGACCCATCACCGCCGGACGGCAACCCGACCGACATCGAGCGCTTTCGCCGCCTCGGCGACGAGGGGGTTCTTCTGCTGTTGAGCGACTCGACCAACTCGGAGCGCGACGGTCACTCGGGCTCGGAACGCGACCTGCACGAGACCTTCGAGCGGATTTTCACCGAGGCGCCCGGACGGATCGTGGTCGCGAGCTTCGCCTCCAACATCCACCGCATGCAGCACCTGGTCCGCGTGGCGTCGCAGTTCGGCCGGCGGGTCGCCATCGTCGGACGCAGCCTGCAGCAGAACTTCAAGACCGCGCGTGAGCTCGGATTCCTGAGCGTTCCCGACGGAGTCGTGGTCCCTCTCGCCGACGTCGACAAGGTGCCGGCTGGGAAGCTGCTGCTCCTCACCGCCGGAAGCCAGGGCGAGCCGTTGTCGGCGCTGACCCGGTTCGCCGCGCAGCGCCATCCATTCCTCAACGTGCGCAAGGACGACTGGGTGGTGATCTCCGCGCGGCCCATCCCCGGTAACGAGCGCATGGTCCACCAGACGGTGAACAACCTCTACCGCCACGGCGCGCGCGTGTTCTACTCCGAGACGGGGAAGGTCCACGTCACGGGCCACGCGCAGCGCGACGAGCTGCGTGAGCTCATCGACGCGGTGCGACCGAGGTTTTTCATCCCCGTGCACGGCGAGTACCGCCAGCTGCTCCTCCACGCCGAGCTTGCGCAGAACGCCGGCATCGACGATTCGCGCATCGCCGTCGTCGAGGACGGGGAGACGGTCGAGCTCGACGCCGAGACGATGACGCGAGGCGAGAAGGTCGCGACCGGTCTCGTCTACGTCGATGGGATCGGCGTGGGCGATGTCGAGCAGGTGGTGCTGCGCGATCGTCGGCACCTGGCCGAGGACGGAATCCTCGTCGTCACGGTGACGCTCGACCGCGACACCGGCTCGGTGCGGGCAGGTCCGGACCTGATCTCTCGAGGCGTGATCGAGCCGGAGCTGTCGACCCGGCTGATGGCGGACGCACGCCAGGCGGCGCTGGCCAGCATCCGGCAGCTCGAGGAATCCCACCCCGAGGTAAGCCTTGTGCAGGAGGCGGTCCACGACGCGGTGTCGAGCACCGTCTACAAGCAGACGCGTCGCCGCCCTATGGTGATCCCGGTGATCACGGAGATATGAGGACGTGAAGCTGCCGCCGCTGGCCCTCGTCGCGCCAAGCCTCTGCCCGCGCTGCGACCAGCCCGCGATGGTGATGAACCACAACTCTGACGAGCAGCGGTGCGCGCACTGCGGCCTGCAGCTCCATCAGTGCTCTCGCTGCCGCGGCATCGCCGGGCCTTTCGACCGCTACTGCGGCTTCTGCGGGTTCGAGATGGTGCGCGGGGAGCAGCGCCCGCTGTGGTGGCGGCTGTGGTTCCTCGCCGCGCTGCTACCTGTGGCGCTCGGTCTCGCGTACGGAATCGCGCAGGCGCAGGTGCACCACTAGCGAGATCCCGCTCCGGCGTCTACTGCGGGCGGTTCAGCCGGTGTCCGCATTCCACGCAGAAGCTGTGCCGGCCGAGGTTGTGGTGCCCGCACGACGGGCAGACGAGCCGGCGCGGCGGATCGGCCTGCAGCCAGCGCTCGTTCTCTCGCCGGTACCACACGCCGTCCTCAGGGCCGAGCATCCAGCGGCGGCCCTCGCTGTCCAGGACGGCGAGGTCGCGGACCGCGACCCTGAACGCACGCGGCTGCAGGTTGCCCACGCGGCGTTCCTCGACAAGGCCGCGGTACCGCGTCTCGGCTTCGGCGAAGGGATCGACCGCCACGCGGGAGAGTATGCCGTCACCGACACGGTAGAATCCATTCGCCCTCGCGGGCCCGCAGCATGCGTCGCACCACATCCCGGACCTCGAGTCGATCGGGCGCTCGCCGCGCCTCCTCGTCGCGCTCCAAGCGGAGCAAGCGCGCCGCGCGGCCGCGCCTGAGCGCGCTGCAGGTCCGCGAGATCCTCGGTGTTCTCTTCCTCCTCGCCGCGCTGCTCGGCCTGCTCGGCATCCTTAGCCACGCCGGCTCGATCCTCGGTGCGATACGCGACGGCATGTTCGCGGCCTTCGGGGACGCGTGGTTCGTGCCCGTGGTCGCCGCCATCGCGCTCGGCGCGTACCTGCTGTGGCCGAAGTTCCCGCGGCCGCGCATGATCGACGTCGTCGCCGGGCTCGTCGCCGTGCTGAGCCTGGTCGGGCTCTTCTCCATGGCGGCGCACGCGGGCGGCGCGGTCGGGGCGGGCATCGGCCAGACCCTTGCGGAGCCCTTCACCACGCCGGGCGCGTGGGCGCTGCTGATCGCGGGACTCGTGATCGGCCTCATCGTGACCGTGCACTTCAGCCCCGGCGCGCTGCTGGTGACGGCGGTCGGCGCGATGCGCGCGGCGGGCGCCGAACGGGCGCGCCTGCGCGACCTCGTCGCCGCGCCCGCCGCGGAGAAGACCAAGCCTGCCCGCGCCGCGGCGACCTCTTCCGACGCGCTCACCCGTTCGGCCGCGAGCTTCGCCACCGCCCCGACCGCGGCCGCAGAACCGCGGGCCTGGGAGCTGGATGAGCCAGACGAGGACGAGCCCACCGCCGCCGTTGCGACGCCCGCCGCCGAAGAGCATCCGAAGCCCGAGCTCGACAAGCCGGCGCCGGTTCTCCGCGTCGTCGCCGAGCCGGAGGACGACCTGCCCGAGATCGAGTGGAAGCTGCCGGGCATCACCCTTCTCGACACCGTGACCGCCCGGCGGGAGCGCATGGCGGACGAGATCAAGCGCAACGTCAGGGTGATCGAGAGCACGCTCGAGCAGTTCGGCGTCGAGGCAAAGATCATCGGCGTCAACCCCGGCCCGGCGGTGACGCAGTACGAGGTCCAGCCCGGCGCGGGCGTTCAGGTCAAGCGCATCACGGCCCTCCAGAACGACCTGTCCCTTGCGCTGGCGGCGGCGCCGCTGCGCATCGAGGCGCCCATCCCCGGGAAGTCGGCGGTCGGGATCGAGGTGCCGAACAAGTCGGCGAGCCTGGTGACGATCCGCGAGGTCATCGAGACAGCCGCGTTCCGCGAGGGGGCGAACAAGCTCGCCCTCGGCCTGGGCAACGACGTCTCCGGCCAGTCGATCGTTGCCGACCTGACCCGGATGCCGCACCTCCTCATCGCCGGCGCCACCGGCCAGGGCAAGAGCGTGTGTATCAACGCCCTGATCACGAGCCTGCTCTTCCAGGTCACGCCGGACCACCTGCGCCTCCTGCTCATCGATCCCAAGCGGGTCGAGCTGACCGGCTACAACGGCCTCCCGCACCTCGCCCTGCCCGTGCTCGTCGAGTCGCACCAGGCGGCGGCCGCGCTGCGGTGGGCGGTGGCCGAGATGGACCGCCGCTACAAGCTCTTCTCCGCCGAGGGCGTGCGCAACATCGCCGGCTACAACGACAAGGCCACAGCCAGGCTCGCCCGGCCGCTGCCGTACATCGTGATCGTCATCGACGAGCTGGCCGACCTCATGATGGTCGCCGCGGGCGAGATCGAGGAGCTCATCTGCCGCATCGCGCAGCTCGCGCGCGCGGTCGGCATCCACCTCATCATCGCCACCCAGCGGCCGTCGACCGACATCATCACTGGCCTGATCAAGGCCAACATCCCCTCCCGCATCGCGTTCGCCGTCGGCTCGCAGGTCGACAGCCGCGTCATCCTCGATGCAGGCGGCGCGGAGAAGCTGCTCGGTCGCGGTGACATGCTCTACCAGCCGGTCGACGCCGGCAAGCCGACGCGCATCCAGGGCGCCTTCGTCAGCGACCAGGAGGTCGAGGGGGTGGTGAGCTTCTGGAAGTCGCAGGGCGCGCCGCGCTACATGGAGGAGATCCTCGAGGAGGGCGCGGGGTCCGAGTGGGAAGGCGAGCGCCGCGAGGAGCGCAAGCTCGACCCGCTGTTCGCGCGTTCGGCGCGCGCGGTCGCGGCGGAGGGTGCCGCGTCGGTGTCGCTCGTGCAGCGCAAGTTCAACGTCGGCTACTCGCGCGCGGGCCGGATCGTCGACCAGCTCGCCGAGCACCGCGTCGTCGGCGGATACCAGGGCTCGAAGTCGCGCGAGGTGCTCATGACGCTGCCGGACGTGGACGAGCTCCTCGAGAGGCTCGGCATCGAGTAGGAATGCGCCCTGCGCGCGCCCGGCGTAGCAGTGCGCTGCGCGCGCCCGGCTAGGAATGCGCAAACTTCTCGTGGGATGACCATCCCCAACGCGCTCACGGTCAGCCGGCTCGCCTCGATACCCGTGCTGATGGCGCTGTTGCTGCTGCGGTTCCCGTACCACGACCAGATCGCCGCGCTGGTCTTCATCGTGTTCTCGTTCACCGACACGCTCGACGGCGAGCTCGCGCGGCGCAGCAAGTCGGTCAGCGACTTCGGCAAGTTTCTCGACCCGCTCGCCGACAAGCTCTTCGTCCTCTCCGTGCTCATCGTCCTGGTCCAGGAAGGGCTCGTCGCGGCCTGGATCGTGCTCGTGATCTTCTCGCGCGAGCTGATGATCACGATCCTGCGCTCGGTCGCGGCGAGCCAGGGGCGCGTCATCGGCGCGGCCCCGCTCGGCAAGACGAAGACCGTCACCCAGATGAGCGCCGTGACGCTGCTGATCCTGCAGCGGCCGTATCCGGCGCTAATCCCCGTGGCCGACCTCGCCGTTGCCGCGGCGCTGCTCTTCACAGTCTGGAGCGGGGTCGACTACCTCTGGCGGTTCCGCTACCTCATCGGCCCGCTCGACACCAGCCGCGTCCGGGTCGGTGCGAGCGGAGGCGCACCCGAGCCGTCGCCGGCCGAGCTCGCCGCCACGCTCGAAGGCACAGGCCTCACGGTCTCGGTCGCGGAGTCGATCACCGGCGGCCTGATCGGCTCGCTCATCACCGAGCAGCCCGGCAGCTCGGCCTACTTCGCCGGCGGCGTGATCGCGTACTCGAACGAGGTCAAGCGCGAGCAGCTGGGCGTCCCCGCGCAGCTGCTCAATTCGGTCGGTGCGGTCAGCCGCGAGGTGGGGGAGGCGATGGCCGAAGGCGTGCGGTCGCGCCTGGGCACGAGCCTCGGTGTCGCGGTCACCGGGATCGCCGGACCGGCCGCCGACGGCACCTCCAAGCCGGTCGGGCTGACCTATGTCGCCGTCGCGTCCGAGGGCCACATCGCGTGTCGCGAGTTCAGGTTCACCGGCGACCGCGGCTCGATCCGCCGCCAGGCCGCCACCGAGGCGCTGCGGATGCTGATGGCCGAGGCGCGTAGCGTGGGCTCGGATAGGGGACGCCCGGCTTGACACCGAACGCCTGTTCGCATATCTTAACAGCCTGGATTGCGGCACCGGTTCGCTCGAACGACACTTGCCGAAACGACCTAGGAGGCATCTAGCAAGAAATTGGAAAAGGACAAAGCACTCGATTCAGCGCTTGGACAGATCTCCAAGCAGTTCGGCAAGGGCGCGATCATGCGCCTCGGCGAGCACGTCGCCCTGCGAGGCGAGGTGACGGTCATCCCCACCGGCGCCTTGCCGCTCGACCTCGCCCTCGGCGTCGGCGGCATCCCGCGCGGCCGCGTCACCGAGATCTATGGACCGGAGTCGACGGGCAAGACCACGCTGGCCCTGCACATCATCGCCGAGGCGCAGAAGACGGGAGGTGTGGCGGCGTTCGTCGACGCCGAGCACGCCCTCGACCCGATCTACGCCTCGCGCATCGGCGTCAAGATCGACGACCTGCTCATCAGCCAGCCGGACACGGGGGAGCAGGCGCTCGAGATCGTTGAGGTGCTCGTCCGCTCGAACGCGGTCGACGTCATCGTCATCGACTCGGTGGCGGCTCTCGTGCCGAAGGCAGAGATCGAGGGTGAGATGGGGGACTCCCACGTCGGCCTCCAGGCTCGGCTGATGTCGCAGGCCCTGCGCAAGCTGACCGCCGCGATCTCGAAGTCGAACTGCTCGGTCATCTTCCTCAACCAGCTGCGCGAGAAGGTCGGGATCATGTTCGGCAACCCGGAGACGCAGCCTGGCGGCCGGGCGCTCAAGTTCTACGCGTCGGTGCGGCTCGACATCCGCAAGGTCGAGGTGATCAAGAACGGGCTCGACTCGGTCGGCGCCCGGGTCAAGGTCAAGGTCGTCAAGAACAAGGTCGCGCCGCCCTTCCGGTCGGCCGAGTTCGACATCCTGTTCAACGAAGGCATCTCACGAGAGGGCTCGCTGATCGATGCCGCGGTCGAGCACAACATCTTCGAGAAGAGCGGAACGTGGATGTCGTACGGCGACCAGCGCCTCGGCCAGGGCCGGGAGAACGTCCGCAACTACCTGCGCGAGAACCCGACGCTTGCGGCCGAGATCGAGGCCAAGGTGCGGGAGAAGGCCGCCACGACCGGCCCTTCGGCCGGCACGTCACCGGCCAGGACCGCGGCGGTCCGGGCGGCGGCCAGTGCCGCGGAGGAGTTCTAGACCGCAGCGCGCCCCGCTGGGCTCGGCGTACGACGCCGGCGTACGCCTGCTCGCGCGGCGCGCGCACTCGAGGGTCGAGCTCCGTCGCAAGCTCGCCCGCCGCGGCTACGACGGCGAAGAGATCGACGAGGTGATGGCGCGCCTGGAGCGGCTGGGCTACGTCGACGACGCCGCCTTCGCGGCGGGGCATGTGCGCCGCCGCGCCGTATCGCTCGGCCCGCTGGCGCTGTCGGCCGAGCTCGCCGCGCGCGGCGTCGATCGCGGGCTCGCAGACGCCGCCGTGGCCGGATTCGACCACGCCGCCCAGCTGACGGCGGCGACGAAGCTGGCCGAACGCCTGTCCGGTTCGAGGCGGCCGGCGGGTTTCCGCGAGCTCCTCGACTCCGTCGGGCCGAAGCTGCTGCGGCGCGGCTATTCACAGGGCGTCGCCCGGGAGGCATGCCGGGCGCTCTGGTCGGGGACGACCCAGGCTTAAGAACCCTAAACTTAGGGGTCACGCGGGCCCCGCTTGAGGATCCGCACGTCATAGAGCCAACCCGAGGTGGGACGTGCTCGTCCTGCCATGGTCACGCACTTTGACAATCGAATAACGAGGTGCTAGTCATGCCTGTCAACGTCTTCGTATTGCCGCTCGTGGCGGCAGCCATCGCCCTCGTCGTCGGCTTCGGGGTGGCGTATTTCCTCCTCCAGCGGCGTCAGAGCGACGGCAGCCACGTGCTCGAGCTCAAAGCTCAGCAGGCGCTCCTTGACGCCGAAACCCAGGCCAAAGAGAAGCTGCTCGAGGCCAAGGAAGAGGCCGTCAAGATCCGTACAGCCGCGGAGCAGGAAGCAAGGGAATACCGCACCCAGTCGCAGCAGCTGGAGAAGCGACTGCTGCAGAAGGAGGAGAACCTCGACCGCAAGGGCGAGGAGCTCAGCCGGCGCGAGCGGGAGCTGGGCAACCAGCAGCGTTCGCTCGACGACATGAAGGTGAAGCTCGAGGAGAGCTACCGCCTGCAGGAGAAGGAGCTTCAGCGCGTCGCCAACATGACGCGCCAGGAGGCCCAGGGCATCCTGATGGCGCAGGTCGAGCAAGACCTGCGCAACGAGGTCGCGCGCAAGGTGCGCGAGGCCGAGCTGGCCGCCCGGGACGAGAGCGAGCGCCGCGCTCGCGAGATCGTCACGGAGTCGATCCAGCGCATCGCCGCCGACCAGACCGCCGAGGTCTCGGTGTCGGTGCTTCCGCTGCCGACCGATGAGCTGAAAGGCCGCATCATCGGCAAGGAGGGCCGCAACATCCGGGCCCTCCAGCAGGCCACGGGGATCGACCTGATCGTCGACGACACCCCCGAGGCTGTGATCATCAGCGGTTTCGACCCGGTTCGCCGCGAGGTGGCGAGGGTCGCGCTGAACAAGCTGATCGTGGATGGACGCATCCATCCCGCACGGATCGAGGAGATCGTCGCCAAGTCCCGCCAGGAGGTCCTGCAGAGGGTCAAAGAGGAGGGGGAGGCGGCCGTCCTGGAGCTCAGCCTCCAGGGTCTTCACCCCGAGGTGGTCCGCCACCTCGGCATCCTGCGCTTCCGCACAAGCTACGGCCAGCAGGTGCTGAACCACTCGAAGGAGGTCGCCTACCTCGCCGCCATGATGGCGGCCGAGATCGGCGCCGACGTCCGCATCGCCAAGCTGTCAGGCCTGCTTCACGACATCGGCAAGGCCATCGACCACGAGGTCGAGGGTTCTCACGCCGTGATCGGCGCGGACCTGCTGCAGCGGCACCAGGTTCCGGCGCAGGTCGTGCACGCCGTGCGCGCGCACCACTACGACGAGGAGCCGCACACCATTGAAGCGCTCCTTCTGATCGCCGCCGACGCCATCTCCGCGGCCCGCCCCGGGGCGCGCCGCGAGTCGCTCGAGGCCTACGTCAAGCGGCTCGAGAAGCTCGAGGAGATCGCCAACTCGTTCACCGGAGTCCAGCAGTCGTACGCCATCCAGGCGGGCCGCGAGGTCCGCATCCTCGTCAAGCCCGAGCAGATCGACGACTCGGCTGCTCAGCTGATGGCCAGGGACATCGCCAAGCGCATCGAATCCGAGCTGAGCTTCCCCGGCCAGATCCGCGTCACCGTCGTGCGCGAGACCAGGGCCGTGGAGTACGCGAAGTAACGTCAC
>CAYWTI010000121.1:0-2055 GCA_964461175.1 uncultured Actinomycetes bacterium
GCCCTTCATCAACCACACCGACCAGGAGCTGATGCTCATCGAATCGCTCGTCGGGCGCACGCCGCCGTTCGTGTTCCCGATGCAAGACTACAATGCGCCGCGGCGCGAGTACCCATAGGAGGCGAGGGACCGGCCCGGTTGTGGCCGCGGCTCTCGTGTCCGCCGCCGCGCCCGGGATTGCGCACGCCCTGGACTTCGAGTTCACCGCCGCCCGCGTGGAGGCGAGCCTGACCGCGGACGACAACGTCACCCGGGCGGGCGGCAGCGACGCGCTGCGCGACACCATCCTCGGCGTGCGGGCGAGCAAGGGGCTGACCCTGCCGGTGTCGACGCGCACGCGCGCCATCGTCCAGGGCTTCGTCGGCGGCGAGAAATTCCAGAAATACGACGGGCTATCGCACAACTTCTTCGGCGCGCAGGCGGATTACCAGTTCCGCTCCTCGGGCCAGTTCGGCGCTGCCACCTACTCGGTGTTCGCGCGCACCCAGGCGGAGTACTACAAGTCGGACTTACGCGACGGCTACCGCCACGCCTACGGGGTCACGGTGCTCAAGCCCCTGACCGACCGGGTCAACTTCCTCGCGGCCCTGCAGCAGAACATCACCGACGGCAGGAGCGAGGTCTTCGACACGCAGAACACCGCGCTCCGGGCCAGCTTCGACTGGAGCCTGAACAACTGGAACACGCTGTACGCCGGCGCGGAGTACCGCAAGGGCGACTTCGTGTCCACCAACTGCCGCGCCTGCGATCCCAACAAGACGCTGGGCCTGGTGAACACCGCGACGCCGAACATCATCCAGGACGACGCGTTCACCGACACCGTCCGGGACGCCTACCGTCTCAAGGCCAACATCACCGTGGCCACGCTGGGATACAACCACGCTTTCGGGAGCGGACAGTCACTCGATGTGTCGTGGCGTCGGGCCATGTCGTCGCTCGATCAGAGCGCGGTCGCGCCGGCTACGAAATCGGATTTCGCCTACACCGTGAACCAGTACTCGCTCGCGTATCTCGTGCGCTTCTAGGGAGACGGCCATGAGACGACTTTACCTTCACACCGCCGCGGCGCTTGCACTCGCCGCTCTGCTCGCTGCGTGCACGGAGAAGAACACGGCGGATCAACAGGCTCAGGACCAGGCTGCAGCGGCAGCGGACGTCGCGCTGGGGGTAAACCGCTTTCTCCTGTTTCCGAATCCGATCGGAACCGACCCGCTTGCGCAGAATGGCGGGACGTTCGAGACCAACACTGCCGCCTACGCGACCGCTTACTACGCGGCGATCGACGCCACCAATAGCAAGGACACGATCGACAAGTGGAGGACGGCGAACGGCTTCACCGGCTACGCCGCTCCCGCGCGCCCCGGCACCGAGCACTTGGCCGTGTTTCGCGACGTGAAGGACCTCGGCTACGGGCGCCGCATGACCGGGCGCTTCAACAGCGACGACGGCAGCGTAGCGTTCTACGTCGAGAACTACAACGTCTCTCCCAACGGGAGCGGGGGCTACGCGAGCGACCTCAACGTCGACGCCGCGATCCTGCGGAACACGCGATGGCACGTCGGCACCAACGCGATCGAGTGGAGTACCACGCCCTGCGTCCCGGGCGATCCGCCCGATTGCACCGGCACCGTCAAGTTCGCCAAGTACTACAACTTCTCTTCTGCGGACGGCACACGCCAACTCGCCGTCGATCTGGACGGACACGGTCTGAAGGCCATGCCCGGGCCTTGCATCACTTGCCATGGCGGGCGTGGCGATCCGCTCACGCCTCCGGACACGACCGGAAACCCGCGGTTCCCGCTCGTCGAGAACAGCCTCTCGCGGAAGCGCGGCGACGTGCAGGGGCGCCTCGCCGGGATGAACGTGGACAGTTTCTCGTATTCCACCGACCAGCCAGGATTTGCCAAGTCGGACATGCAACCCCTGCTCAGGAATTTCAACCAGTGGATCCTGTGTACGTACCCCACCCCCGCGGCTGCGAACGTAACCGACGCGAGCTGGGGAAGTTGCGCTCGTCCGATCGCAGGTGCGAACGAGTGGCAAGGTACCGCGGCG
>CAYWTI010000122.1:0-3121 GCA_964461175.1 uncultured Actinomycetes bacterium
CGAGAACCCAGTTGTAGAGGATCGAGTAGTTGCGTAGACCGCCATTGCCGTTTGGGCTGGTGTCGGGCGTGTCGATCACTCTCCGGCCGTGGTGAGGGTTGCCAGGGGGCTTGCGCAGGAGCGGGCTTGCGCCGATCTCGGTGAGGTTCACACGCCCCGCAAGCGCCTTGAGGAACCAGTCGTCGTCCGTCTTATCGACCGCGCCTCCGCTGCCATCCCGGTCGAAGTCGGCATACCAGATCGGCGGAACACGCGTGGCGACGGCGACATTCGCCGTGGGCGTGTGGCAGCTTATGCACTGCTGAGTCGTTCCGGTGTGAACGACGTTTTGCAGAACGTTTTTCACCTGAGCGAACTTGATGTTCAACGGATCGGGGAAATTGTCGTCCACCGTGATGGTCACGTTCTTGGAGGAGGCTCCACCGTTGACGCTCAGGTTCTCTACGTAAGTCCCCGCGACCGTGGCGTTGAAGATGGCGACCATGCCGTTGGCGTTCGTGATAACCGGATTGCTCGGCCCGGAGACATGCGTCCAGCTGAACGTGCTCGCGAACAAGCTGTTCTCTCCCGTGAGCACCGCGTTCGCTCCGGTCCTGACCATGCGGTCCGGACCCGGATCGGCGATGGGTCGCCCCGGCATCAGGGGGGAGCCGTTTGAAGTTGCCGTGTTGGCACCGAGTTGTGCATCGATGAAGTTCGCAAGCGTTTGTGGCGCAGACGAGTTCCAGAAGTCGGAATGTGGAATCTGCGCAAGCGGCATGTTGCCGCGGTCGAATACGTGAATCTTTATGCGATCGGCGTACCCCTGGAATTTCGCGAGCGTCATGAAATCCAGATCGTCTTGGTTCTTCGTGCCACGGAGGATGTGGCAGGTGCGGCAGTAGGGCTCGACCACACCTTGGTAGAGCGCCGTGTCAGTAAGCGTAGGGGCGGTACCGGGAATTGCCGTGTTGGAGTTCCATCCCGCGGGAACGTAGGTGTCCGAGAACACAGCGGCCGGCATGCCGGGTCCGCCATACCAGGATTCGATCATCGGCCCCGCAGTGCCTTGCCACTCGTTCGCTCCTGCGGTCGGCCGTGTACATGGAGAACCCAGCCAAGTGCCCGTCACCTGTAACCCCGGTGTCGCGGTCGGGCTCGGATAGGTGCACAGGATCCACTGGTTGAAGTCCTTGAGGAAGGGCTGCAGGTCTGACTTCGCGAAGCCCTGCTGCGTGGTGGAGTAGGTGAAACTGTCAACGTTCTGACCGTGCAGCTTCGCCCCGACGTCACCGCGTTTTCTCGACGGCAGGTTCTCGACGAGCGGGAATCTCGGTTTGCCGCTCACGTCCGGGGGCGTCAGCGGATCGCCGCGCCCGCCGTGGCAGGTGATGCAGGGCCCGGGCATCGCCTTCAGGCCGTGACCGTCGAGGTCGACCGCGAGCTGGCGCGTCCCGTCTTTCGAGGAGAAGTTGTAGTACTTCGCGAACTTGACGGTGCCGTCGCAGTCCGGCGGGTCGTAGTTGTAGGCATAGCCGTTGGCGATGTTCAGGCACGGCGTCGTGCTCCATTCGATCGCGTTGGTTCCGACGTGCCATTGCGTGTCGCGACGGATAGCGGCGTCCACGTTGAGGTCGCTCGAGTAGCCGGCGCTCCCGTTGGGGGCCACGTTGTAGTTTTCGACGTAGAACACGACGCTGCCGTCGTCGCTGTTGAGGCGCCCGGTCATGCGCCGCCCATAGCCCAAGTCCTTCACGTCGCGGAATACGGCCAGGTGCTCGGTGCCGGGCCGAGCGGGGTTCGCGTAGCCGGTAAAACCGTTCGCCGCCCTCCACTTGTCGATTGTGTCCTTGGCGTTGGCCGGATCGATCGCGAGGTAGTACGCGTTGGCGTAGTCGCTGGTATCGGTCTCGAAGCTGCCCCCGTCCCGCGCGAACGGATCCGTCCCGATCGGATTCGGGAAAAGCAGGAAGCGGTTCACCCCGAGCGCGACGTCGGCCGCTGCAGCGCCGGCCTGGCCCTGTTCGTCGGCGGTGTTTTTCTGCGTGCAAGCGGCGAGCAGCGCTATCGCGAGGGCCGCGGCGGATCGTAGAAGTATTCGTCTCATGGCCGTCTCCCTAGAAGCGCACGAGATACGCGAGCGAGTACTGGTTCACGGTGTAGGCGAAATCCGACTTCGTCGCCGGAGCGACGGCGGTCTGGGCGAGCGACGACGTGGCGCGGCGCCACGAGACGTCAAGCGACTGTCCGTTGGTGAAGGCGTGGTTGTAGCCCAAGGTGAGGACCACGATGTTGGCCTTCAGGCGGTACGCGTCGCGGATGGTGTCGGTGAAGGCGTCGTCCTGGATGATGTTCGGATTCGCGGTGTTGACCAAGCCCAGGGTCTTGTTGAGGTCGCAGTTGCGGCAGTTGGTGGACGCGAACTCGCCCTTGCGGTATTCCGCTGCGGCATAAGCGGTGTTCCAGTTGCTGAGGCTCCAGTCGAAGTTGGCCCGGAGCGCAGTGTTCTGCGTGTCGAAGACCTCGCTCTTGCCGTCGGTGATGTTCTGCTGCAGCGCCCCGAGAAACGTGACGCGGTCGGTCAACGGCTTGAGGACCGTCACCCCGTAGGCGTGGCGGTAGCCGTCGCGAAGATCGGACTTGTAGTACTCCGCCTGGGTGCGCGCGAACAGCGAGTACGTGGCGGCGCTGAACTGGCCGGAGGAGCGGAACTGGTAATCGGCCTGCGCACCGATGAAGTTGTGCGACAGGCCGTCGTACTTCTGGAATTTCTCGCCGCCGACGAAGCCCTGGACGATCGCGCGCGTGCGCGTCGACACCGGCACCGTCAGGCCCTTGCTCGCCCGCACGCCGAGGATCGTGTCGCGCAGCGCGTCGCTGCCGCCCGCCCGCGTGACGTTGTCGTCCGCGGTCAGGCTCGCCTCCACTCGGGCGGCGGTGAACTCTAGGTCCAGGGCGTGGGCAATCCCGGGCGCGGCGGCGGACACGAGAGCCGCGGCCGCAACCGGGCCGGTCCCTCGCCTCCTATGGGTACTCGCGCCGCGGCGCATTGTAGTCTTGCATCGGGAACACGAACGGCGGCGTGCGCCCGACGAGCGATTCGATGAGCATCAGCTCCTGGTCGGTGTGGTTGATGAAGGGC